>SKSF01000028.1 GCA_007118095.1 Dehalococcoidia bacterium | reverse complement strand
CGCGCCCGGTCGAAGCGTTTGCGGTACTTCTTGGCCGGGACGCGCGGGGCAGTCCCCTTCGCGGGGTCGCGGTGGGGTGGCGGGTCGCCGGTTGGCAGGGGTTCGCCAAATACCTCGGGCTCACCGCTGGCTTCGAGATTGGGCCAGGCGAGCAGTCGCTTCACCTGCACGGTGATTGGCACACGGTAGTCGTAGTATTCGCGCCCGAGCCACGACCAGGGACGCCCGGTCTTCGGTTCCGGGACGAACCGGTTCCACTCTTCGCTGCCGGGCTGCGGGAGCGGGGACTCCCCGGGCGCGGGCGGCCGGGCAGGAAACGACGCATCGCCCTGGACGAGCACGTAGTGCGGCTGATCGCTGTAGCCGTGTAAACGGGTGTGGAACGCGAACGCGACCCGCGGGTCGTTCCCGATGGCGACCAGCTTCTTCCAGAGTCCAAAGGAGGTGGAAGTCGACACGGTACGCGCCTCCGGGTCGTACATCCCGACGGTGGTTACAGGGACGACGACGCATCCCCCGGCGGGTGTGCGGTACGAAAGGGCGACGACCATGTCGCCGCCGAGGATGTCCTGTATGTGCTCTGGCCACGTCATCGACGCCTCCCCGGTTGAAACGGATTCCAGGCAACATTCCGCTCGCCCGGCCCCGGCGTCAAACGAGCTTCGCGATCAGGACACTGGCCCGTTCATTGCCCATCGATGGCCAAACGGGTCGATGATCCACGCGATGCGCCCGTACGGTTCGTCCTCGGGTTCGCGGTCGACCGTTGCGCCCGCTTGAACTGCACGGCGGAACGACGCATCGACATCCGCGACACCGAGCACAATGCTGGATGAGCGCCCGGACAGTGTTTGGGGCCCGACCACCCCGAATTCCGGGTGCTCATCCGCGAGGTAGAAGGTTACCGGGCCCACCGAGAGCTCCGCGTGGCCAATGCGGCCGTCTTCACCCGTATAGCGCTCCGATGACTCCTCCGCGCCAAAGGCACGTCCGTAGAAGGCAATCGCGGCTTCCGCGTCGCGGACCGCCAGGTAGGGCGTAGCCGAGTACATAGCGAACGCCGGTGCGGGCACATAGCTCCCGAAATGCCACTCATTGCCCTCGCAATCGAGACACGCGTACGCAGAACCGCCATAGTCCTTCTCTTCGAGCTCGCGCGTGATCTGCGCGCCAGCGGCCTTCGCTTGCGCACAGTGTTCGGCGACATCGGCAACGTAGACATAGGGAGCCCCACCTCCGCCACCTGGTGACCCCGGCAGGGTACTCCCGAGCATGAGCACCCCGGTTCCTGTTGCCAGCTCCGCGTGCGCGACAGTGTTGTCCTCGCCCGGCACGACAAGCAGGCGCCGGAACCCGAATGCGCACTCCAGCCACTCGATGGCAGCGTTCGCGTCGCGGTAGCGCATCGAGGGATAGAGCGCCGGCATTCCATTGGGCGGTACGTTCGACATCGTTCACCTCCTGCGTGAGATGCCACAGTATGTGTCAACCGTCGGCCGCGCGGCTTGTACGAATTTCACCAGGTGTCGACAACGCCACCGTTGTCCGCAACGCTCCGGCGGACGAACGCCCCGGGAGAGAGGCCCATGAAGTCGCGGAAGTCACGCGACAGGTGCGACTGGTCGTAGTAGCCAAAGGCCGGGGCCAGGTCGGCCCATCTCGGCGGGCCATCACCTTTGAGCGCGCCCAGCAGCCCTTCGAACCGCGTAATGCGGGCAAACGTTCGCGGGGTGAGGCCGAGCTCACCGCGGAAGCGCGCGATCAACTGCTTGTGGCTGTAGCCGAGGGCATCTGCCAGGTGGCTGATGCGCGGCGGGTGACCTGCGCGGCCCGTCTCGCCGAGCTCGCCGAGCGTCCATGCGACGTCCCCTGGGAGGCCATCCGCGCTGCACACGCGCGCGGAGATGACCTCGTCGAGGATATCGAAGCAGGCGTCCCACCCCGGTGCCATCCGGAGACGCTCCACCAGCACGCGGCCGTCGCGGCCGAGCAGGTCCTCCACTTCGAACACACGGTTGGTGAGCTCATACAGGGGCATCCCCAGGAAGCGCCGTGCACCCGGGAGCGTGAGGTTCACCTGGATACCGGCCCGGTGACCCCCGGTCTCGGAAAGCGCGTAGGTATCGTGTGGTCCCGCGACAAAGGCACGATACTGCCGTGTTTCGCCCGCGGGGTCGCCCGCGGCACCAATCCCGATCGTGTCGCCGAGGCAGATGTGGATGGGGATAATGCGCTCTGGCACTTCGCGCCGGCGGGTAAACCCCGTAATGTGCTCCCGGTAGGCGGCATACTTCGCCACGAAAGGGCGCAGGATGGGCAGCGGCTCCCGGCTCGCCATCTCCCACGAGCCAAGGTTGGATTCATGCCAGGTGAGCACCGCCGCCTGCATCCTGCGAGCATAGCCGATGCGAGACCGTCTGCCGACGCGATGGCGTCACACGCAACCACGAACCGCCGCGCGTGTGCGGCCGTCCTTTGTCCTACCGCTCGCCGCCCCAGTCGACATACATCGGCATGATCACGTGCACGTAGGTTGAATCACCGACCGGGCGGAATGCGCCCTGGGAATAGGGGTTCGTGACTTCGAGCGTAACCTCACCGTGGAGCGCGTTCAGGACGTCACTCAGATAGCGGCTGTTGAACGCGATCTTGCCGGACTGCCCCTCGACCTGTGCGTCGACGACGCCTTCGTTGTCGCCAATCTCGTCGGCGCGGGCGCTCACCTTGAGCCGGCCAGCCTCCCCCTCTTCCGCGGGGGCCATCTCCAGGCGAATGATGCCGCTGCCGTCGCGGGCAAAGATCGCCGCAATCCGGGTGAGCCGCTTGAACTCGTCGACGGAAACCGTGGCGCGCGTGTTCCATTCAGCCGGTATGAGCTGGTTGTAGTTCGGGAAGACACCCTGGATGAGCTGGGCGACCAGCTCGGATTCCACCATCACGAACTGGACCTGCGTGCGCTGAGCGTTCACGCGCATCTCGACGGGGTCCTGCGTGTCGGCGATGAGACGGGATAGCTCGCGGACGGCGCGGGCGGGGATGATGATCTCGATCTGCTCTTCGGGCGCGTTCGCAAGCTCAAGGTCCGACACCGCGAGGCGGAAACCGTCGGCGGCTGCAAGGGTGAGCCGCGAGTCGTCGGTCTTGATGTGGACACCGGTCAGCGCGGGCCGCGAATCGTCGGACGCGGCGGCGAAGTCCACGCGGTCGATGGCGTGCTTGAGCGCTTTCGGATCGAGCTGCAGGGTCGGCCCGCCGCTGATCGCCTGGATGCGCGGAAAATCTTCGGCGTCCATCGAATTAATGGTGGACTCGTTCCGGGCGCACTCCAGGTGAACTTCGCGGCTGCGCTCGGCAAGCTGGATGTCGACCGGAGCGGGAGGCAACGACCCGACGAAATCGGTGATCAGCCGTGCGGGGACAGTGGTCCCACCTTCTTCGTCCACGCGGGCGCCGATCCAGCTTGTGATGCTGATATCGAGGTCCGTCGCGGCGAGTTTGAGGCGGCCATCCTCGGTTTGAAGGAGAACGTTTCCCGTAATGGGGAGCGTGGACCGGGCAGCGACCGCGCGCCCGACGATGCCGAGGCCCCGCTGGAGATTCTCCTGGAGCACCTGTACTTTCACTGTTCCCCCCGCCTGGCGCCCGCACAGGGCGCGCCATGATCGTCGGTTGATTATAGGGACGGGTCGAATTCGCACACAAGGCGAATGCTCAATTGCGTAAGCAATTATCACCATGGTGAGCAGCGGGTGAAGGCACCCTCCTGGCCGCAACCAGCTTGAGAGTTAAAAAATGCACCATCGCACAATCAGAGGCGCTATACTTTTCTGTAGGCGTGTTTATCTTCGATCTCGAGTTGACCAATTTCCGGAACTACGCACGCAGTTCCGTCCCCCTGCACCCGGGGCTCAACATCGTTGTCGGCGAGAACGCACAGGGAAAGAGCAATCTGCTCGAAGCGATCTATCTGCTCTCGACCCTTCGTTCGAGCCGCGCGAGCAATGACGCCGACCTGGTGCGGCGAGATGTGCTCGAATCTGAGTTTCCCGTCGCCCGGCTCACCACGCAGGTAGAGCGGGCCGCGGGGAGCCTCCACCTCGAGGTAGCAATCGTTGGCCGCAGCACCGATTCATCCCATCGCGCCGGCAAGCGGGTACGGATGAACAGTATCGCGAAGCGCACCTCGGAGACTGTCGGGCAACTGGCCGCGGTGCTGTTCACCACGC
Organism: Dehalococcoidia bacterium; assembly: GCA_007118095.1. Lineage (GTDB taxonomy): Bacteria > Chloroflexota > Dehalococcoidia > Tepidiformales > Tepidiformaceae > SLAK01. The sequence continues at coordinate 43,351 of SKSF01000028.1, read as the reverse complement.
TCGATATCGACATCGTGGCCGGGCCACCACTGCTGCGCCGCCGTTTCTTGGACCTGATGATCTCGCAGATCGACCGGGGATACCTGCGGGCGATGCAGCGCTACGCCCGGGTGCTGCAGCAGCGCAACAGCCTCCTTAAGCAGGTGCGCGAGCGCGAAGCATCGGCCAATGACCTCAATTTCTGGGACCAAGAACTCGCGCACTCGGGCGGCATCATCCTGAAGGCACGGTCGGATGCTCTCGGGCACATCGTCCCCCATGCGCAGCTCCAGATGGAGCGCCTGAGCGATGGCGCGGAGCACATCGACATCGTTTACACGCCCGCGATGGGCGGCGCCGATGAGTTCGACTGCCCCATCGACGAAACCGAGTGGACCGCGCGCATGATCAAGGTGATGGGCGACCGCCGCGATCGCGAGATCCGCGCCGGGTCAACGCTGATCGGCCCCCACCGCGACGACTGGACCATCCACGTAAACGGGCTGGAAGCCGGGGCGTTCGCGTCGCGGGCACAACAGCGGAGCGCGGCGCTGTCGCTGCGGCTCGCGGAAGCAAGCTACCTGCGCAACGCACTCGGCGACGACCCCGTAGTGCTCCTGGACGATGTCCTGAGCGAACTCGATGCGCGCCGCCGCGAAGCCGTCCTCGAATACATCGACACCTTCCAGCAGACCATCATCACCACGGCGGAACCCGACCGTGTCCGCGATGTGATGACGCGGGCGGCCGGGCGGTACGTCGTTTCCATGGGAGCGCTCACGCCCTTCGAAGGGGAATAGCGCCATCGGCACCACGCGGACGCTGATGGTAACCCTCGCGCTGGGCGCGGGGGTTTTTTCATTCTTCGCCGGCGCGGCATTGCTCCTGGCGCTGCCCGGTGTGGACGACGACCCGGAAGACCGCCTGTTCCAGCTCAATACCATCCTCGGGTCGGCGACGATGCTCGCCGCGTTCGGGGCAGTGCTCGTGTATCACGCCGCTTCGTCGCTCGGCCGTGCACCGTCCGCGCCGGTACGGCAGCGCATCCCCTGGTCGCTGCTCCTGGCCTTCCCCTTGCTGATCGGGCTGGGGCAGTTGCTCATCCTCGATCCATCTGCCGCGCCGTGGCTCTTCCCCTTCGTCAACATTGGCATCGTCGCCATCCCGTCCGTACTTATCGCCGCCGTCTGCCTGCGGCGCTACCAGGCGGCCAACCCGTGGTCGTGGCCCATGACCTGGCGGGAAACGGTCGGGGCGTTCGGCTACGGGGCCATCGGCGCCGTGCTGCTTGCGGGCATCATCAATACCGCCTACCTGCAGATCGGCGGGTGGCTCGTGCTGCAGTGGCAGGACATTGACCCGGGACTCGACATCCAGGCAAGCCTCCAAGAGCTTCCGCGCACGGCCGGCATCCTGTTCGACCTGAGCGCGCTGTCGCTCGTAGCGCCGCTGGCGGAGGAATTTCTCAAAGGGCTGATCGTCGCCCTGTTCTTCTGGCGAGACGGGAGCGCCGCGCGGTGTTTCGTGTGGGGAGTACTGGCCGGGACAGGGTTCAACCTGGTGGAGACCTTCGCGAACAGCCTGGCGCTGTCCGATGCGCAGGTGATAGCTGCCGAGGGCGGCGCCGAACAATGGTGGGTCTTTGGCGTTGCCCGTGCGGGCGCGGCTGCCATGCATGCCCTCGCCGCCGGGTTTGCTGCGCTCGCGTTCTTTGGGCTGCTCAACCGGCGCTGGCCGCTCGTGACCGGATATCTGCTCGCCGTGCTCCTGCACGCCAACTGGAACGCGGCCGTTTATCTGATGGCGGGTGACACCATCCTCAGCCAGTCCGGGCCTGGATCGCTCGCCCTCGCACTTGTTGGCCTGGCAGTCCTGGTCACCCTGGCCACCGCCAGTGTCGCGCTGCTGTGGACCATGAGCGGCTCGATCCGAGACGAAGCGCCCGCGGTGATCTACCGGGTGCTCGGCATGCTACCCGCTGGCCGTGCGACACCGCCGGGCGTTCCACTCTGGCTCGACCGCCGCCTGAAGACTGTGAAGCCTGCTTGAGCGGGGGAGCCATGCCGGGGAAGCTGAAATCATGATCGACACCGCTTCGGGGCCCATCCGCGCCATTACCGTCTACTGCGCGTCCAGCAACGCCATGGACCAGCATTACCTCGACCTCGCGTCCGAGGCGGGCCGCGCCATCGCGGACCAGGGGCTGGAGCTCGTCTACGGTGGCGGGTCTGTCGGGATGATGGGCCGGGCAGCGGATGCTGCGCTCGCGGCCGGCGGGCGGGTCCGCGGGATCATCACCCGCGACCTCGTCGAATACGAGGTCGCGCACCACGGCGTAACCAGCCTCCAGATCGTCGAGACGATGCATGCCCGCAAGCAGGCAATGACCGGGGCGGGCGACGCCTTCTTCGTACTCCCCGGCGGGTTCGGGACGCTGGACGAGACGATGGAGGCCATCACGTGGAAACAGCTTCGTATCCACTCCCGGCCCATCGTCATCGTGAACAGCCGGGGGTATTTCGATACGCTCCTGCAGTTTTTCCAGGAGGCCGTCGACCGGCGGTTCATCCACGAAAACAATCTGCGCCTGTTCGATGTCGCAACAACGATCGATGAGGCCTTCATGTGCCTGGAAAACCAGCGAATGCCCGCGCCGGAGACGGATGCGCTGTGGCGGGCGCCCCGCCCGTAAGCCACTGCTCTACCGGGCCTCTACAGATCAGTTACACCCCGTCTCTATCTTTCTTATTCGTTGCGGCCATAGCATTCCCCTCCCGGTGGTTCCTTTACCGCCAGGACCCGAAGGAGGAATGGAACTATGGAATCCGACATTCCAGCCCGCCGGCGTGGAAAGGCCTTGAACCGGCGGCGCCTGCTCGCAGGGGGTGCAAGCGCGACGGCCGCATTCTTCGCTTCGCACGCGACCGGCAACTTTGGTCTCTTGCGCGAAGCAGCGGCGCAGCATGTGCTGCCCCCCGCATCCACCACTGCCTTCCGGGCCATGTCCGGCCACGAGTTCGACGATGAGCCCTTCGACCCCGTGGCCGTCGCAGACGGCAGCGCCGGGTGGTTCCCATCTGCCTACGGCGAAGGCGATGAGCTCGGCACCCTCAACGAGGTGACCCCGCAGAAGACGCTCGAAGCCCTGCAGCTCATCAAGAACAACAAGAACAAGCCCCCGAAGACCTACAACATGGGCGAGGTCATGGAGCCGGGAATGCCGGCATTCGGCGACCGGTTCTATATCCAGGACCGCGTCGGCCCCGATGAGCCGTTTGGCGAAAACCTGCTCATCGGGATGGAAGAGGTCATCGAGACGACATATCAGATTGCGACGCAGATCGATAACCTCAACCACATCGGAGTGATCGACAAGTGGTACAACGGCTTCACCACGGAGCAGATGATCACGAACCCGGACAACCCCCACGGGTCGAACTTCCTCGGCCAGCACCTCGTCGACCCGTTCGTGACCCGGGGTATCCTGCTCGACGTGCTTTCGGTCAAAATCGAACAGGGCGAAAGCGACGCCCTGGGCGAGCCGGTGGATGGCAAGCCCATCCTGGCCAACAGCTACCGCATCACCATCGAAGACCTGGAAGCCGCGATGCAGTTCGGCGGCATCGATGACATCCGCCCGGGCGACATGGTCACCATACGCACGGGCTGGACTCACCTCTTCGACCCGCACGACACGGAGCGGAAAGAGCGCTACGTCGCGTCCGAGCCGGGGCCCTATCTGCGCGAAGCGCGCTGGCTCGCCCAGTTCCGCCCGGCCGTGGTCGGCAGCGACACATGGGCCTGGGAAGTGCTGCCGGCGCCGGAGCCGTGGTCGGAAACGCAATTCTATCCCTGCCACCAGGAGCTCATGACGCGTCACGGCATCCGCATCGGCGAGGCTTTCGTGTCGGAAGAGCTCGCCGAGGACGGTGTCTACGAATTCGTCTTCTTCTACACCGGGCAACGGCCGCGCTGGGCAACAGCGGCAAACGTTGCGCCGGGCGCCATCGGCCAGCGGATGGACCGGCCCGCGGACCCGGCAAGCGGCCGGGGTCGGGGCCGGTAACGAACGTTGCAAGACCGCCTGTCGTTGGGGCGCCCTCAGATGAGGGCGCCCCATGCTTTGCCCGGGACTCGCGTGCTCGGCCCCGGCAACTAGACTGGGCAGCGACGGGAGGTACCTGTGCTCAAGCTTACCGATGAGATGAAGGACGCGATCCGCAACGCCATAGACGAAGGCCGGTTCTGCATCGTCGCCACCGCCGACGCCGAAGGCTGGGCCAATGTGAGCTACCGCGGCAGCGTCGCGGTCTACGACGACAGCTCGCTCAGCTTCTGGAACCGCAGCCGGACCGAGACCGTGAAGAACATCGAAGAAAACCCCAGGGCAACCATCTTCTACCGCAACCGCGACCGCCAGGCCCACTGGCGCTTCTTCGGCCATGCCCGCATCGCCAGCGACCCGGCGGAGCGAGAACGGGTGATGGAGGTAACGGACGACCGGGAGCTGGCAGCAGACCCGGACCGTAACGGGATTGGCATGATTGTCGCAATTGAGCGTGTCATCGACGAGCGCGGAAACGTTATCCTGAAGGCTTGAACACTGGCAGGGAACAGGAGGCGGCGGATGTTTGACCTCGACGAACCACGGGCGACCGCGCTGATCACCGGGGCTTCCTCGGGCATCGGGGCGGCGTTCGCTCGCACGCTCGCGCGGCGCGGCTACGACCTGGTACTTGTCGCCCGCCGTGAAGACCGCCTCCGGGAACTCGCAAACGAGCTGCAAGAAGGGCGCGACATCCACATCGAGGTCCTGCCCGCCGACCTGGGCACCCACGAAGGGCTGGGCAAAGTCACCGACCGCATCACCACCGGCGGCATCACCATGGTCGTGAACAACGCCGGCTTCGGCGCGTCCGGCGAATTCACCGAGATACCGATCGAACGTCAGATGCAGATGATAGACGTGAACGTCCGGGCAATGACCGCCGTCGCACACGCCGCGCTGTCTTCGATGAAAGAGAAGCACCGCGGAGCGATCATCAACGTAGCTTCGACCGTCGCGTTCCAGCCGGGGCCATACATGGCCACCTATGCCGCGACAAAGGCATACATCCTGAGCTTCACCGAATCGCTACACGAAGAAGCGCGGCAGCACGGCGTCGCGGTCACCTGTCTTTCGCCCGGGCCCGTGCATACCGAGTTCCAGGACATCGCCGGGTTCGACATGGAGGAGTGGCCGGCGTTCATGTTCGAACCGGTCGAGCGCGTTGTCTCCGAAGCGCTGGACGCGGTACGTGCGCGCCGGGCGCTCGTCGTCCCGGGCGTCGCGCCCAAGGCAGCTATGGTCGGCAACCGCCTGGTCCCGCGGTTTGTGCCAAGGCGACTGGCAGCGCTCCTGTTCCAGCCCGACGACGAAAAGACGGCCTGACCCGGCCCAGGGGCACAGCGAAGACGGCATCCCGTATGCTCCGCGCATCATACGAGCGAGGGATGCGCCATGGCCAGGAATGCCCACGACTACCGGCTCTACCGGCAAATACAGTCCCAGGGGGACGAAGTCGAGCGCATCCTCGCCGCACCGCTCCCCGTCGAAGCCGCGGCCGAAACGGTGCGGAGCGCGAATTGCGTCCACGCTGTGGGTACGGGCACCTCAAGCAACGCTGCCCGCACGGCCTGTTACCTGTTTCGCGCCGCCGGGGTCAACGCAGTCGAATGGGCCGCGCACGACTTCGTCTCCTATGGCCCTCCGCTTGGCCCCCAGGATGCGGTGCTGGTCTACAGCCACAGCGGCAAGAAGCAGTACTCCCGGCAGTCGATCGAGCGAAGCCTCGGTGCTGGCGCGCCGACCATCTGGATCGCCGGGACAGATGCGCCGCCAATCGAAGCAACACTGACGCTCCAGACGGTGCCTCGCGAGACCTCGGCTGCCTTCACGGTATCGCACACCACGGCGATGGCTTTGACGGCGCGCATCGCGGACGCTATCTCCCCGGGCGCCGTCGGCGACCTGGCGGTGCTCCCGGGCGCGGTGCAGCGTGCCATCGATCTGGAACCAGAAGCCGCGGAGCTTGCGCGCGCATGGCAGGGGTTCGGCGCAATGGTCGCCATCGGCGCCGGCCCACATGAGGCGAGCGCGCACGAAGTCGCAATCAAGATCAACGAAGCTGCCCGGCTGCGGGCGCGCGGCTACGCCGCGGAACAGTTCCTCCACGGACCCCAGGCGCAAATGCAGCCCGGCGACCCAATGCTCGTCTTCGCCAGCCCGGGGGAAGGACTGGCCCGTACGCAGGTCGTCGCCGGCTTCGGACTGGATATCGAAGCGCCGGTGGCGTGGATTGCGCCCGTCGAAGCGCCGCAGGGCGCCACGTGGATACGGGTACCCGACCCTGGTGAGCTGCTCGCTCCGATCGTCGAGATCATCCCGGCGCAATGGCTGGCGTGCCACCTCGCCGCGCTGGAGGACGTCGATGCCGATAACTTCCGGCTCGACGACGAGCCGTTCAAGCGTGCGTTCGAACGCTACGAATTGTGAGCGCGGCGCCCGTCGGCGGGTGTACGCTATAGGCTTCAACAATGTGCTCGATACGAGCGACGGAGGCGCCCGATGGGGATGACACCACGCGAAAACAAGGAATATGAGCTCCGCGGCATAAACCACCTTGCGTTGGTCTGCCGCGACATGGAGGAGACGGTCGACTTCTATCAGAACGTGCTGGGCATGCCGCTGGTGAAGACGATCGAGCTGCCAGGAAACATGGGCCAGCACTTCTTCTTCGACTGCGGAAACGGCGATTCGCTCGCCTTCTTCTGGTTCCCGGGCGCACCGGAACGCAGCCCGGGCGTCGCGTCGCCCGAGGGGATGCCGGGCCCCGGTTCCGAGATCACAACGGCGCACGGGTCCATGAACCATGTCGCGTTCGACGTCTACCCGCACAAGATGGAGGAGTACCGGCAAAAACTACTCGCGCGCGGCATCGAGGTCACACCCATCATCAACCACGACGACAGCCCGAAGCAGATGTCGAAGGAATGGACTGACAAGGTGTTCGTGCGCTCCATGTACTTCATGGACCCGAACGGCATCCTGCTCGAGTTCGCCGCCTGGACCCGCGCATTCACCGAAGCTGACGTCGAGCACAGGCCAGCACGGGCGGCTGACCGCGACAACTACCTGGCGCCAGCCTGAGCGCCGTGTCCGGGATCCGGGGCTCGAAATTGTCCCGGCTGCTCGTGCTGCCTGCCGCGCACGGGCCCGGCGTGGTACCGTTCGCACGGAGGTGGGTCCGTGTTCGAAAAGATCCTGGTGCCGCTCGACGGCACCCCTGACGCCGAACGTGCGCTGGACGCCGTCCGCGCTGTTGACCAGCATTTCGAGTCCGACGTGCTTCTATTGCTCGTGTCACCGAGCGAAGGCGCGATGATGACGACCCTGGCCGAGGGGTTTGGGGCGACCGGCAGCGTCGCGGCGAACATCGAACGTGAGCGCACACTTCACGAAGTCGGCGAAGCCTACCTGGACACCGTGCGCGAGAACTACGGCGACGAGTCGTGGGAATCCGATGTCCGCCCCGGGAATCCCGGCCCCACCATTGTCGCAGTGGCGGACGAGATCGATGCGGGCCTCATCATCATGGCATCGCACACGCGGAGCGGATGGAGCCGCATCCTCATGGGCAGCGTGGCCGAAGAAGTGCTGCGTCACGCGCAGCGCCCCATGCTGGTCGTGCCGGTTCACAACGCAGAAGGCGAAGAAGAGGAATAGGAACCCGCGGGTTAGAGCCCCTTCGCCGGCGGCCACTCCTGGAACTCGACTGAATCGAGCCATCGGCGCAGCTCCGGGTTGTCCTGCCGCTCGGGCAGGGCACGGAGCATATCGAGCGCGTGAGCAGGCTCGTGGGTCGCCCAGGACACGAGATATGCGCCGAAGTTTATGTCCTGCGCGGGGCGATTGGCGTCGCCGGGAAACGGGATCTCGGAGTCCAGCACCTCGTCCGTGAACTGCGCCATGATGTCGAGCAGCTCATCCCGCAGGACCCGGCCTTCTTCGATGATTGTTTCGACTGGCTGATCGCGGCGGCGCGCTACCTGCTTGTTGTTCCACGCGTCGATATCGAACGCGGGCTGTTCTTCGGGCTTCGCATTGGGATCAGCCGGTATGGCCGGAGTCCCTTCGACCATCGAGCGGAACCACTCCCGGACCGTCAGGTCGATGGTCGCGATATGAGTTATGTAGTCTTTCACGGTCCAACCCGAGCCGGGCACCGGGCGCTGCAGTTCGTCGTCGCGCAATTCGAGTGCGAAGCGGTCGAACCGGTCACGATGGTCGCGGACCGTCTCGATCAAGGGTGTCATCCGGACATTCACGAGTGGCGGGCCTCGTTGTCGGGAGATTTGGGTGAGATGAACCGCTCGGCCTCCCGCACCGCCTGTTCCGACTCATACTGCTCCCACTGGCGCCGTACCTCGGCGCAGTGACGGCACGAGCGCTCAGCGCCGAACATCCGCAGGAACAGGTGCAGGTTGTGCCGCTGACAGGGTGGGCCCTCGACAGGTTCAGGCGGAGCCGTTTCCGCCGCGGGGCGCGGGGTCCCGTCGATGGTCTCTTCCTGGCGCCGGCGTTCGTCCGCCGCGGCGCGCTGATTCATGAGCACCCGGATAAAAAACCACACCATGCCCCAGATGAAGGGCACCGCCAGTAACAGCAAACTTCGCATGACACGACCCTTTGCGACTTCGCGCCTTTCGTTTAGCCGTTTCCCGCGGCGTGGTCACCCGGCAAACCGAAGATCACGCCCGGATTGAGGATACCAGATGGGTCGAGCGCATCTTTGATCGCCCGCATCGCAGCGATGTCGGCGGGGCTCCGCGTGAGGTGTAGCCACGGCGCCTTGGCGCGGCCGATACCGTGTTCGGCGCTGATGCTGCCGCCCAGCGACGCCACCAGGCGCAACACCACGTCGGTTGCCCGGTCGTCGTCCGCCTCCGGACCAAGGATGTTGACATGCAGGTTGCCGTCGCCCAGGTGGCCGAACAGGATGGGCCGCGCGCCAGGGGCGGCCTCCGCAACACGGTCGCGCACCACGGCTTCGAACTCGGGCAGTGCGGCCAGCGGAAGCGTCACGTCCAGCTTGTGCGGAATGCCCTCGGCGTTGATCGCCTCGGTGTGCGCCTCGCGGTAGCGCCAGAGGGCTTGCTGCTGTGCACGGTCGACGGCGAACGCGCTGTCGCCCACACCAGGGCAAGACTCCAGCGCGGTGGCGAGTTGTTCCGAGGGGTCTTCCGTCCCGGCGCACTCCACGAGGAGATAGCAGCCCGGCGGAGTGTCGAACGGCGGGGAACCACCGGTGTGGCGGCAGACCAGCTCTACACCTTCGTGAAAGAACGCTTCGACCGCATCCATGTCGCGCAGCTGATGGCGGATGTGCTGCAGTAGTGAAAGCGCGGCTTCGACACTGGCGACGCCAAGGAGCGCGGTCGCCCGCGCCGGAGTCGCCGGGGCCAGCTGCAGCCGCGCGCGTGTGACCACCGCGAGGGTGCCCTCGCTGCCGGCGAAAAGCTGAGACAGTTCGTAGCCACTGTTGTCCTTGGCCAATCCCGCCATGCGCGAGATAACGCTCCCATCGGCGAGCACAGCTTCAACCCCAACGACCCGCTGCCGGGTGGGCCCATAGCGCAGCACGCGCATCCCCCCGGCGTTGGTCGCGATGGTCCCGCCCACGGTCGCCGTGTCGCGCGATGCAAGGTCGACCGGGTACTGGAGTCCGGCGGCCGACGCGGCGTCCTGCACAGTGGTGATGCTCACGCCAGCGCCCGCCGTCACCTGTGCGGAGACGGGGTCGACGGCTTCGAGCGTGTCGAGGCGGGCCAGGCTCAGCACGACTTCGCCACCGCGCGGCACGCTGCCTCCGACGAGCCCGGTATTACCGCCCTGCGGGACAACGGCGATTCCCGCCTCGTAACAGGACCGCAGCACCGCGGCCACCTGCTCCGTTGACCCGGGGCGGAGGACCGCGCTCGCGACGCCGTGAAACCGGCGGGTCCAGTCGGTCTCATAGCTGGCGGTTAGCCCGGGGTCATCGAGGACGTGCTGGTCGCCGACAACGGCGCGGAGGTCGTGGAGGAGAGATTGCGGCAGGGAGGGGCGAGCGGTCACGTTGCGATTGTTGCCGCCCGCGCCCGGCGCTGGCAATCGCTACTGCCCGCCGCCCGCGGAGCCGACGGGGTCGGCGGATTCGGATTCAGCCTTCGGGGCCGCCGCGCCGAGCCTCACCAGGATCGTGGTGATGATAATGGTGATAGTGCAGACCACGACGCCCATCAGGCCGAGCGTCACTCGTTCGCCCAGCTGGTCGGCGAGAAAGCCGATCGGCAGCCCCATAAGCCCGAACGCGGCGAACGCCAGCATGGTCAGCGACATGACACGGCCGAAGTACCGGGGGTCGCTTTCGCGGATGATCACGGCACCATTGAGCGTCTGGAACGCGCCGCTGCCGACGCCCACCAGCAGCATGGCAATGACAGCCATGATCACCCCGGGCGAGACCGCCGAGAGCAACAACGACACCCCGAAGAGGATGCCCATCCCGGAATAAATGAGCAGCGCCCGCGGAGAGTCCGCCAGGGACGCCACCCCCATGCTTGCGATCAGCGCGCCCGCCGCCGTCACGCTCAACATGATGCTGACGACCGTCGCGTCGCGTCCAAGCTGGTTCTCAACGAAGCCGGGCAGCACAGTGATGTAGGGAAAGCCGGTCATCATGACCAGCACGAAAAACAGCACGAGCGTCCGCAGCCGCGGGTTCGACGCGACATAGCCGAGCCCCTCGCCGATGTCTCCCAGCACACTGCGCTGACCCGCGCCCTCGGGCGGCGGCGAACCCGGGATCATGAGCATCGAGCCCATCGCGACCCCATAGAACGCCGCCATCGTGATGTACGCGCCGGTCACGCCGATGAATTCGATCGCCAGCAGGGCGCCCGCAATGGCGGGACCGATAACGCGGGAGGCATTGAGCGCGACCTGGTTGATCGCGATGGCGTTGCCCCGGCGGCTCTCCTCGATCAGTTCGATGACGTAAGCCTGCCGGGCGGGGCCCAGGAATGAGAAGGACACCCCGTTCACGAACGCCCCGGCCGCCAGGAACGCCACATTGATAAGGTCCGTTGCAACGAGGAACGCCAGCGCGGTGAAGCCACTGAACGAGAGAATCTGGCAGAAGAGGATGAGGCGTTTCTTGGAGACCCGGTCGGCCATAGCGCCGCCAAAGGGCCCAAGCATCAGCTGGGCGATGCCCTGGCCGAACACCACGAAGCCCACCGCCGAGTTCGAGCCGGTGAGCTGGAAGGCGAGGACCGCCTGCACGACCGTCGACATGAAGAACGCGACGAACGAAAAGAACGACCCCGCCCACATAATGCGGAAGTGCCGGTTCGCAAGCGCCGCGAAGGTATTCCCGACCCAGGCAGTCACGTCCGATTAGCTTACGCCTGATGAACCATTGCTGCAGGGTGCGGTGTGGGTCAGGGAAGTTCCGCCAGGATCCCCTGCGGATCCGCGGGGAGCTCCCCATTCTCCGCGGCGATAGCCACGCGCGTCCCGGAGGCCAGGTCGCCCAACGACCCTTCTTCCAGGATGCGCAGGGGTACAGGGCTGTATTCAGCTTCGCTCACTTCGGTTTCGGTGTAACCGGTATCGAACGTGATGCGGTCGCTGTCGACGCCGGTGACGACCCCGCTCAGGACTGGCTCGCTGTTACGGTCACTGGCGGCCTCATGGCCGCGGAACCCGGAGGGCGACCGCACCGGTTCCCCGGGGACCTCGTCGTAGGGCCCGGGGAACACGACGAAGCCGCGGATCACGAAGTTGCGCACCTCGTTCCGCACGCCGTGTGCCACGATCCAGTCGCCGGGTTCGACGTCGTCGAAGGATGCGCTCCGTAACAGGTCAACGTCGATCCCGCCGGGGAGATCGAGGTCCACAGTGCCGGAGCCATCGCCAAACACCGGCGTGCCGTCGGCGACCTGTTGCACCGACAGCACGATCATGGGTTCGTCGGGTTCTGGCGTGGCGAAGGGCGCTGGTTGCGGCGGAGCGCCGGTATCGCCGGAGCGCTGGGCAAGGAAGATGACGGCGCCAACACCCACCACCAGCAACACCGCAAGGAACCCGGGCGCCAGGAGCTGGCGCTTCAACGCCCCGGCTGGCGGCGGTGGTGGCACGTGTGGCGCGTCGCTCACTCGCTATCACTCCCCGGCGTAAACCCCTGCCAGCGGGTCTTCCCTTCCATGCGGACGAACCGGCCGATGCCGGGCGCCGGCATATGGCTCGCCCCGACCACCACTTCTTCGTTGATGAGGCGGTCAACGAGCCGCAAGCGTGTCGCCCGCGCCATATCGTGGTCCCAGTCGAAGCTGTTGGCCCACGTGAGTTCCTCGGCATCGATCGGCGAGAGGACAACGTCGCCCAGAATGCAGCCACGTTCGCCGCCATCGTTGATGAGCACGCTGGTATGGCCGGGGGTGTGCCCCGGCGTCGGAATGGCGACGGCGGACGACGTCAGCTCGTGTTCACCGTCGAAGAGGTCCATGACCCCGGCTTCCATGAGCGGGTGGACATCGCGCGAGAACGAACCGGGCGGTGGCTGCTGTCCACTGTAGTGGCCCCAGTCCGCGCCGGGGACCAGGTAGCGCGCCTTCGTGAAGCGGGGCTTCCCTGTCGAGGGGTCCATGTTCCAGCCGGTGTGGTCGCCATGAAGGTGGGTGAAGATGACCTGGTCGACGTCCCCGGGGTCAACGCCGAGCTCGCCCAGCCCGTTCAACAACTGGCCGTCTTCGGTGGGCCCGAGGCCTGTGTCGACGAGGACCGTTTGCTCCCGGTCGCGGATGAGGAAGCAGCCAAAGTTGAGCGTCATCCCCTCACCGTCGGCCAGGTAGTGCGAATACTGTGACAGGCTATCGCCAGCGTGCGGGAAGACCGCCGAAGCCGGGTAGGTCTGGGTCGTATCGGTCAGGGCCGCGACCTGGACGTTGCCGATCGTGAACTTGTCCATCATTACCTCCTTCGAAACCGCCGTTCATGGCAAGCGTCGTCACAGCCTACTCGGAACGCAACGCCTGTGCGTCGGCGATACGCCCCAGGACGCGGACTGCAACGCCGAGCGCCACGACGAATACCAGCAGCACCACCAGCGCACCGCCAAGGACGAATCCCCAGTCCGTCTGGAGGATGAACGACGGTTCGACCGGGCGCCCATCCGCCGTGACATCCAGGAACGAGAGCATTTGCCGCCCAACAAGCTGGCCCAGGTAGGCGCCCACGACAACCCCGAGGACGCCGACTAGGGCATATTCGATCGCAAGCTGGCGCAGGATCTGTCCGCGCGACACCCCCATCGCGCGCATGACCGCAAACTCGACCCGGCGGCGCTGGACAGCGGCCCAGAGCGACAGCAGCAACGCACCGGCGACGAGCACGAGGACCGCGATAAACGAGAGCTGCAGGATGCCGCTGCCGCCCGCCGCAATGAGCGGATTCTGTTCCACTTCCGTAATGGCTTCTTCGCGGTTCGAGAGGATCTGCGCGCCGTGGGGTGGCTCGCGAAGTGCCTGGTCGAGCTCCGTCGCGCTTGCGCCGTCTTCGAGCCCGAACCACATCTCGCGGGGGTGGACCTGCGCGGAGGAGGACAGGGTAAACGGGTTTACCCAGCTCATGAGCTGGTCGCGGTTGTAGACGATAGAGGGCCCGGCCTGCGCGCTCAGGGTGGGGAAGAGGTCGTAGGTCCCGACAATGCGGGTCGGCACCAGCACTTCGCCAACGCGCATATGCACGATTGAACCCACGGACGTCCCCGTTTGCGCAAGGAAGCCTCTACTGGCAAGCGCCAGCAGCGGTACGGAACCATCGACCGGGTGGAGCGCGCGCCGTTCGTCCTGCACCCCTTCGCGGAAGTGGAATTCCCCGCCGGAGTCGCCTTCACGCGCGGCCTCGGGTGTGAATTCGAACTCATCGCGGCTTCCCGAAAGGCTGGGGAGGGGCGACCAGTCCCGGCTGCCATCGAAGGCCTCGAGCAACGTCTCTTCCCCGGTGCCGTCGGTCGCGGCCAGGTCAGCAAGATAGAGCGGCTCGGGGGAGGTGTTAAAGCGGTTCGGCGGCTCGGTGAAGATGAGACCGGTGAGCGACACCGGCTCCTCGAGCGCGCGCCCCGCACCATCGCGGATGTTGGCCTCGAGCTGTGTCCAGCCCTGCGATTCGAGCTTGCCGAGCTCGTAGTGTTCGGTGCGCCCCTCGTCGTCACGGACGCGTGCCCAGAGCGTGATGTTGTCGCGGTCGGCGATGCTGTTCACCCAGACCGATACGGTCTCGGTCTCTGCCGGCAGTTCGATCCCCGAATACTCAGGAGCTCCCTGCAGGTTCATGAGCAACGACGTGACGGGCTCATCGGCGTAGTCATCCCGCGTGTAGATGATGTCGGACATCGGCAAGGGGTCCACGGCGAGCATCTCGACCGATTGCGCCTGGGCGCCCGTGGTCCCCGTCTGGATGTCAGCCCGGTGGCCGATGCTCACCTGGTCCGCACCCGGGAGCTCCGCCATTTCGGCTTCTTTGACCCCGAGGTCTCGCGCCCCCGCGGCCTCGGTATCCATCGCCCGCAGGTCGGCGCCCGCTTCGAAGTCGGCCCGGTCCTGGTACGAACGCTCGGCCGTGCTGCTGTAGCTGGCCGCAAACGTACCGACGGCAACGGCCATCATCACCAGCAAGGTAAGGCGCGTATACTGACCAGGGCTGCGTACCACCTGCCAGAGCCCGCTCGCCAGGCTCACGCCGGCCGCCGGGGTCACCAGTCGCGCGACCCAGCGCAGGAACAGGGGGTAGAAACGCAAGATGAGGGCGGCAGCGGCCACGATCATCAGCGCGGGTGAGGCGAGGAGGATCGGGTCGGAGGTGAGGCCCCCGGTAGGCGACGGTTCGAACGCAGAGCCCCGCTCGTTCAATTCCCACAGCAGCAAACCCGCAAAGGCCGCCAGGATGAGGTCCAGGTAGTAGCGCTGGACAATCGAAGGCGAAGGCCGCGCCTCGGCGCGCCGCTGCGACACCGAAGACCGCCTGGCCACGATGAAAGCCGGCACTGCAAGCGCGACCAGCGACAGGACGACCCCAATTGCCGCCATCCCAAACGCCAGCGGCGGGATCGCCACCGGCAGCAGCTCGCCGCCCGATACCGGCTCGAAGACGGGAAGGTACCCGGCGAGCGCCGTCGCCGCCGCGGCCAGGAACGGCGCCGCCAGCAGGATGGGCACGCCGATGATGAGCCCCTCAAAGAGGTAGACGGTGAGTACCTGCCGGAGCCCCGCGCCGCGGCTGCGGAGCAACGCAATCTCGAGCGCCTGCCGGTCGACCACAATCGACGACACGATGACCACGTAAAAGAGCGCGATGGCCGCAACCTGCAGCAGGAGCACCGTCAGCGGCGTCTGCTGGTAGTCCTGTTCGCGCGATACCCGTTCGAGCAGACTCGCGAGGGGACTGCCAACGATTGCATTCGCGGTCTCCAGTTCAGCCCGGATGGCCGCGATGTCCGAATAGGCCCGTTCGTAGTTCGCCTGCGTGATGGCTTCGGCGTCGGCGAAGACGTTCCAGCGCATGTCCGCCGTGTAGCCGGGGAATTGTTCCGCAAAGGGGCCGGCGACGGCGCCAGGGGCGGTCCACAGCGGCACCCAGGGCCCGGTGGCCGGCAGTGACCGCTGGATACCGAAGTAGGGATTGAGGCCACCAAGCCAGAAGGGGTCGTCTTCGTCGGCCGGCTCGATCATGCCCACGACTTCGGCTTCGACCGAAAAACGCACGTGGACGGTAGGCGTCTCGTCCGGGCACGGCGACAGCGTCGGCATATCGCCGGGGATGACCCGTTGCTCGCAGTCATCAAGGCGCTCGTGCAGTTCGATGCTATCGCCAACCTCGAGACTGGCGGTGGAGGCTGCCTCGGGGTGGATCGCGACCTCAACAGGCTCGCCAGGCCCCGGGAGCTCCGGAAGTCGCCCTTCGAGCACGGTCACGTGCTGGTCGTAAGCGGTAACGGACTGTAACCAGCCTCCCGGGCCGCCATCGATAGGCTCGTCGCCGGGGTCCGTAATCGCCAGCGCGCCCAGGCGGTCGAACCGGTGCGTCTCGTCACTGAACCAGCCAAGCCGGTCGTCGATGCGTTCGCCCACAGCCTCGCGCATGGCGGCGCCTTCGTCGCCGACGGGCATGCCGCGCACCTGGACGCTGGTTCCCGGGCCGCCGGGCAACTGCTCTTGCACCGAATAGGTGAGCCCCAGGTCGTTCATCGTGCGCGAGTAGACCGGGGCGCTCGCGAGGAGCGTCGCTGCCACCAGGATGCCCACGGCGAGCACACCGAGCATCTTCCAGTTTGCGAACGCGCGGCGGACCACAATGCGCCAGATTGCGATGATGCTACCCATTCCGTCCCCTGCGCGGCGATGTTACAGGTCAGGGCACATTCTGGCAGTACACGTGAACCTTTTGCGGGACGCTAAGAGCGCTGATAGGCTCCGCAACGCAGGGGAGGGCATTTGAGGAACGCAGCTGCGGTCCTGGGTCTCGTGGTACGCCGCGCGATGGGGCATCGTCGGCTGCTCGCGACGGTCTTTCTCGGGGTGATCCTCGCGGCCGCGTTGCTGTCGAGCGTCACGCTCTACTCGGACGCCATCCGCGACCTTGGCCTCAGCCACGCACTGGGCGAAGAACAGGATCGGGACCTCGACCTGCGCATCCTGAGCTCGAGTCAATCGGCATCGCCCGATCTGTATCGGGAACGCCGCGACCGCATCGACCCGCTGGTCGAACGCCACACGCGCGAGTACGCGGACGCGATCGTCAACTACGGCCGGTCCGACACCTTTTTCCTCACCGCTCCCGGCGATTTCTACGACGAAGACGACAGCGACCGCCCACGGGCGCATTTCCAGTTCATGGATGACCTGGGGGACCGCGTCGAGCTGGTGGATGGCGACGAACCCGGTTCGCCGGGCACAACGGACGATGGCATCCCCTACCTCCCCGTGTGGCTTGGCGCCGAGGCAGCGGAGCAGCATGGTGTCTCCGTTGGCGACACCTTCGACCTGCACCCCTTCTGGGTGCAGGAGCCCCAACCCGTCCGGGTCGAAGTAGCCGGCCTGGTTGAACCGACCGATCCGGAGTCGCGGGAGTGGTACAACATCCGCGGCCGGTTTGCCGTGCACACCACGAGCTGGCCCACCTACCCCTTCTGGATCCCGGAAGAAACGCTGACGGGCCCACTCCCCGAATACCTGGGGTCGCTGAGCGCCAGCTTCGAAACCTATGTGGTCGTGGACCGCGGCAGCATCACCAGCTCAAATGCCGAACAGATCGAGCGCGACCTGCGCACACTCGACCAGTCGCTCCGGCAGCAACTCCAGCGGACCAGTACGGAGACGACGCTGGGAAGCGCCATCGCGAGTTACCAGGAGCGGCTCTTTTTCACGAGGCTGCCGCTGTTCGCGCTCATGCTGCAGATCGTGGGAATCGTCCTGTACTACCTGGTGATGGTATCCACCATGCTGGTCGACCGGCAGCAGGGTGAGATCGCGCTGTTACGCAGCCGCGGGGCCAGTCCCGGCCAGGTTATGGGGATTTACGCGATCGAAGGCGGTCTGCTGGCGGGCGCCGCAACGATCATCGGACCCCTGGCGGCCGCGGGAACGATCAGCCTGCTGGGTCTGACACCGCCCTTCTTCGACCTGTCCGGTGGCTCCACACTCGACGTGCGCCTGACGCCGTGGGCTTTTGGGCTCGCAGCACTGGGGGCATTGCTCGCCATGGCGGCGCTGCTCATCCCCGCCTACTTCTCCACCCGGAAGAGCATGCTGCACTACCGGCAAAATCTCTCGCGCCCGCCAGACCGCCCGGCGTTCCTGCGCTATTACCTGGACCTCGTCGTAGTCGCTGTGGCCGCCTACGCCTTCTACCAGCTCCAGAGCCGCGGCTCGATGGTAACCGAGCGGCTCTTCGGCGACCTCACCCACGACCCGATCATGCTGGTCGCGCCGACGCTCTTCATGCTCATGGTCGCGCTGGTATTCCTGCGGGTGTTTCCGCTGGTGCTGGGGGTTGCTTCGTGGGCGGGGCGCGGGCTGCCGGGGGCGACCATCCCGCTCGGCCTGTGGCACATGGTGCGAAGCCCCGGCCATTACAGCCGGCTCATCCTGCTTTTGCTCCTCGCGACTGCGGTAGGCATGTTCGCCGCCGGTTTCCGCGCCACACTCGAACAAAGTTATGACGACCGGGCCGCCTACGAAGCAGGCGCCGACGCCCGCATCGAAGGCATGAGCAACAACGAGGCGTTGCCGCCCGATATGTTCCGGAAGGAGCTCCAGGCGACCACCGGGGTGGAGCAGCTCTCGCCGGCAACCCGCATTCGCGGCTCCCACCGCCACACACAGTTCCAGTTCACATCCTTCGACCTCCTCGGCGTCATGCCCGGCGAGTTCGCCGTCACCGCAAACTGGCGCAGCGACTTCGCGTCCAGCTCCCTTGAAGGATTGATGTCCGAACTCGAAACGGAACACATCCCCACCATGGGCTCACCTATCGAGGACCCGGACCAGTTCCTGGGCATGTGGGTGCGGCCAGAGTTCGATTCCGATGCCGGCCAGCTCGGTGTGCGGCTCCGCGACGACGAGGGCACCTTCTGGGAATATCGCCTTTCGGCGATGGACGAGCCAAACGAGGAAGGATGGGCCTTCTACGCCACCGACCTCGAACAGCCGTTCCCCCGGCGCGATGGCCGCACGCCGGATCTCTCCGGGCCCCTCTACCTCAATACCTTCCACCTGCGCCTCTCGGGCGTCCCCGGGAGCCCGGAGCCTGTGTCCGTGGAAGTTGCGGAGGTGCAGGTCTCGGCGGACGAACCGGGGCCGGATGGTTTCGAGACGGCGAACGTCATCGAAACCTTCGACGATGTGTCCGGCTTCTCCGAGATCAGTGGCGCGACCGCCGACGGCGACCCGGGGACGCTCTCGCGGACGCAGGCGCCCGGGCTCGATGCGGAGTCCGGCGCACGCATCGACGGAGTGTATCAGCAGGGCGGGAATCCCCTGTTCGGGCTCCGCGCCGCGGGCGCGTATGACGTCCTCCCGGTGGTTGCCAGCGAGACCTTCCTCGACGAGACCGGGGCGTCCACCGGCGACCAGGTCAGCCTGTTCTTGAACCGGGAATACGTGACGGCGGAAATCGTCGACACGTTCGACTACTTCCCCACGTGGGACCCGAACGGCGGCGCGCCGTTGCTGGTCGCAAACCTGGACACGCTCATCGAAACCGCATCCCGGGTGCCGCAGATGGGGGATGCGGTGGTCGCAAACGAGGCCTGGATTCCGAGCATCGGCGGCGGGACGCTCGATGCGGAGCTGCTGGGGGACGCCGGGTTCAATCCTGGCGGCATCTTCGTGGAAAGCGATCTGCGCGCGGAAGCATCCGCCGACCCGCTGGTGGCGGCAAGCTGGGAAGGCATCCTGTTCCTGTGCTTCGCGGCGGTGCTCTTCCTCACAGCACTGGGATTCGTAGTGTACAGCTACCTGACTGCCCAGACGCGCTCACTCGAATTCGCCATCCTCCGGACGATGGGCTTTTCGGGGAAGCAGATCATGGGCCTGGTGAGCTTCGAGCAGGTGTTCGTCATCGCGTCCGGGATCATCGTGGGGACGCTGCTGGGGAACCCCCTGGGCAGGTTAATGATCGGCTACATGGGCATTACCGAGACCGGCGAAGAGATCCTCCCGCCGCTCGTATCCAGTGTAAGCTGGGGGGCCGTGGCCACCGTCTATAGCCTGCTTGCCATCGTCTTTTTTGCAACAATCGTGGCCCTCGTGACCCTCTACTCCCGTCTCGCAGTCCACCGGGCGCTGCGCATGGGTGAGCTCTAGGAGGCAGTGGTGGAACACAGCGACGAGTACTACATCAACTGCGAAGACCTCTTCAAGATTTACAAGATTGCGGACCTGGAAGTGGTCGCGCTGCGCGGGCTCGACCTGAAGGTCCGGCCCGGCGAGCTCATGGCCATCGTCGGCGCCTCCGGTTCGGGCAAAAGCACATTGCTCAATATCCTTGCCGGGCTGGACCAGCCGAGTGCCGGCCGCGCTTACGTGGGGGGCCGCGACCTCTTGCTGATGAACGATGGCGACATGGTGGAATACCGCCGCAAGCACGTCGGCTTCATATGGCAGCAGACGGGCCGGAACCTCATCCCGTACCTCGACGCGGTCCAGAACGTAGAAGTGCCGATGGTGCTGAACGGTGTGGCCGCCGCGGACGCGCGCGAACGTGCCACCGAGCTGCTGACGGCGGTGCGCATGGACCACCGCATGCACAATCACCCGAACCAGATGTCTGGCGGCGAACAGCAGCGCGTCTCGATTGCGGTTGCGCTGGCAAACAACCCGCCGCTTCTCCTGGCGGACGAGCCAACAGGCGAACTCGACTCGTTCGGCGCCGACATGGTGTACGAGATTTTCACTGACCTGAACCGCGACTTTGGCGTCACCATCGTCATCGTGACGCACGACCCGGAGATTGCCGCGCGCGTCGACCGCGTGGTCGCCATTCGTGATGGCCGCACGAGCACCGAGATTCACCGGCGCACGGAATTCGACGGCGGGACACCCACGGTGCACCACGACGAGTACGTGCTGGTCGACGCCGCCGGCCGCCTGCAGATCCCGCGCGAAATGCTCGAACGGCTCGGCATCAATGAGCGCGCTCGTGTGATACCGTCCGACGGCGCTGTCGAAGTGTTGCCGGAAGAGCGCCGCAAACGGAGCAAGTAGTGATGGCCGGTGCAGCGATAGAGGTCCACAACGTCTCGCGCCACTTCCAGCTCGGCGCTGAGGATATCTGGGCGGTCAAGGACGTAAGCCTTTCCGTGGAACCGGGCGAATTCCTGGCGCTGGTCGGCCGCTCGGGCTCGGGAAAGACCACGCTGATGAACATGATCGGTGGCCTGGACAAGCCGACGGAAGGCGAGGTCTACCTGGACGGCGAACGCGTGGACCTGATGAACGAGAAGCAGCTCAACCAGATGCGCCGGAAAACGCTGGGCGTCATCTTCCAGTCGTTTGGCCTGCTTCCGCTGCTTTCCGCGCAGGAGAACGTGGAGCTGCCGCTGCGCATCTCCGGCTACGGGCCCATCGAGCGAGGCAAACGCGCCAGCCGCGTCCTCGATATGGTCGGCCTGGGGCGCCGCCGGGACCACCGGCCGTACGAGCTATCGGGGGGCGAACAACAGCGTGTCGCCATTGCCCGCGCGCTGGCGACGGAGCCGCGGCTCATCCTGGCAGACGAGCCCACAGGTGAGCTCGACTCGGCGACGGCGGTCGCGGTCTTCGGTCTCCTGCGCCAGCTCGCGGTGAGCGAGGGCATCACCATCCTCACCTGTACGCACGACCGGCTGGTGATGGAGCAGGCCGACCGCATCGAGGAGCTGGCTGACGGACGGCTGCTGGAAAAGGACAGCCAGCAGGTGTGGCAACGCGTCAGCAGCCGGGAGCGCAGCCCCTTCGCGGCGCATGTCGAAGACTCCGAAACAGCCGTGCCGCAGCAGCGGTTTTCGTCGCTCATCGGCGCGGATGCCAGCGTGTTCAAACGCGACGACGAGGATGATGACGACGACGGCAGTCACGGCCGCGATGGCAATGGCAGCGGTCCTGCTTCGCACGAGCAGCTCGAAGAGGAAGAAGAAGAAGACGTCAACCGCTGGGCACGGCCACAATAGAAGGCATGGAATCCCCCGCCGGACACGCTGCCACCCTCGACCTCCCGGATGACCAGGAACTGACCGCCATCGAAGATGCGGCCGTCATGCTGGCGCGGCTGGCAGGCACCGAGATCGCCGATGCGCTCCAGCGCGGAGTCAGCGTCGAATACAAGACCGAAGCGAAGGGCGAGGCGGCGCCTACAGACCCCGTATCGCAGGTGGACCACGACGTCGAAGCGCTCATCCGTGATCACGTGGCGCGGGAGTTCGGCCCCCACAGCATCATCGGCGAGGAAGTTGACGCGCACCCGGAAGGCGGAGCCGACTTCCTGTGGGTTGTTGACCCGCTCGACGGGACCACGAACTTCGTCAACGGCTTCCCACTCTTCTCGTCATCGATTGGCGTCCTTTACCAGGGAATCCCCGTAGTAGGCGCCACCTGGTGCTCAACAGGCGGCGCGTTGCGGCCGGGCGTCTACCACGCACGCCACGGTGGACAGCTCTTCTTCGACCACGAACCTGTCCCGCCCGACGATCGCAATCCCGGCCTGCGCCGGCGGCTCGCCGCGGCGCCGGGCGGGTCGCCCGGCGGCACGGCACAGTGGGACAACCGCGTCACAGGTTCGGCGGCGCTTGAGTGCGCATTCGTGGCCGCCGGGATCTTCACGTCGGCGAAATTCAGCGGGCTGAGCATCTGGGACGTCGCCAGCGGCGTCGTCCTGGTCCGCGCATCCGGCCGCGAAGTCTGGGAGCAGCGGTCGAAGGGCTGGGAGCCCCTGGAGCGGTTCGAACCACCCGCCAGTGTCAAGGAAGACCGCGAGCCCACGCTCCGCGACTGGAGACGGCCGCTCATCATCGGCAAGAGCGACGCCGTCCAATCTCTCATCCCCGAGCACCGCAGCTTCTGGCAAAAGGCCCGCCAGCTCTTCCTGCCGGTCACCGGCGACGGGCGAAGCTAGGACGGATTACCCTTCGGCACTGGCGCCGTCGCGCTCCTCGCCAGTGCCTTCCTCTTCCTCCACCGGGGAGCGGCCGTACAGCTCGACGAGGTTGCGAAGCCACGGGGTGCGGCCCGGCTGGAGCTGGTCCCACTGGAACCGCCAGGTCCATGAACCTTCGGGCTCGGACGGCGTGTTCATGCGGTGTTCGGTACCAAGCAACAGGACGTCCTGCATCGGAATGACGGCAGTGTCCCCAACCGACGCGAAGACCGTCCGGATAAGCGCGTCTGGGAGCTCGCTCGCAGCAGGACCCAGGTACTCTTCCAGGTGAGAGCGGGTCTTGGCATCCAGCGAGTCGAGCCAGCCCACGGTCGTGTCGTTGTCGTGGGTGCCGGTATAGACGACGGAGTTCTGCACGTGGTTGTGCGGCAGGTAGGGGTTGTCCGCCTTGCTGCCGAAGGCGAAATGCAGCGCCTTCATCCCGGGGAAGCCAGTGTCGGCGAGCAACTGGCGGACCGCGTCGGTGATGGTGCCCAGGTCTTCCGCGATGATTGCGCCCTGGTTCAGCAGGTCGAGGTCGCGGAAGAAGTCCAGGCCCGGCCCTTCGACCCATTCGCCGTTCACGGCGGTTTCAGCGTCCGCCGGGACTTCCCAGGCAGCCTGGAAGCCGCGGAAATGGTCGATACGGACAATGTCGGTGCGGTGGAACGTCCAGCGGAAGCGTTCGCGCCACCAGCGGTAATCCTGCTCGATGTGGCGCGGCCAGTCGTAGTGGGGGTTGCCCCAGAGCTGTCCGGTGTCCGAGAAGTAGTCGGGAGGGACGCCGGCGATGACCGTCGGCTGGCCATCCGCGTCAAGCTTGAAAAGGTCCTGGTTCGCCCAGACATCGGCACTGTCGTACGCGGGGAACATGGGCACGTCCCCCACGATGAGGATGCCGTTATCATGCGCCTTTGCGCGGAGCGCCTCCCATTGCCGCTCGAACATCCACTGGATGAAGCATTCGAACTCGACATCTTCGGCCAGGTCTCGCCGGGCGCGGGCAAGGCCATCCAGGTCGCGAAGCCCGAAGGGGGCATCCCACGTGTCCCACGGCCGGTCGTCATAGAGCCGCTTCAGCGCCCGAAAGAGCGCAAAGTCATCAAGCCACGAGGCAGCACGCTCACGAAAGGCGTCGAACCGGGGGTCGGGCTGTCCACGCCGGAACCGCTCGAACGCGCGGCGGAACAGTGGCTCCTTGTGCGCGGCCACAGCTCCGAAATCCACGTGGTTCGCCTCGAATGCCGGGCGGTCCGCAATTTCGTCCGGGGTAAGTAATCCATCTTCAGCCAGCAGCTCTGGCGAAACGAGCCACTCATTCCCCGCGAACGACGACTCCGCGTTGTAGGGCGAGCCGCCATAGCCGGGGGGGCCGAGCGGCAGGATCTGCCAGCGCGTCATCCCGGCTTCGGCAAGAAACCGGACGAACTCGTGCGCCCCGGGCCCCAGGTCGCCAATCCCGTGTGGGCCGGGCAGGCTCGTGGGGTGCAGGAGAATGCCGGCGCTCCGCTCGCGCGCGGTGGTCATGTTGCATCCACTTCGAGGTAGACGGCAGCGAGAGGCGGCAACGTCATGAGCAACGAGTAGTCGCGCCCGACGTAGGGCTCTGCCTCAGGAACAAGCTTCCCGACGTTCCGCGTATCGCTCCCGCCAAACTCGACGGCATCCGAGTTGAGCACCTCGCGATAGGGACCCGATTTGGGCACCGGGATGCGGTAGTCTTCGCGGATCACCGGGGTGAAGTTGAAGACACAGACAATCTCGCGCCCCGTCGCCGGGTCCCGCCGCAGGAACGACAGCACGGACCGGTCAGCGTCGTTCGCGTCGAGCCATTCGAACCCGGGCGGCTCGTGGTCGAGCGCATGAAGGGCAGGCTCTGACCGGTACACCTCGTTCAGGCGCGCAACGAGGTCCTGCAGCTTGCGATGCGGTGGATACAGCAGCGCCTGCCACTCGACCTGCGTGTCGTGGTTCCATTCCGAACGCTGGCCGATTTCACAGCCCATGAAGAGCAGCTTCTTGCCCGGGAATGCGTACTGGTACGCGTAGAGGAGGCGCAGGTTTGCGAACTGCTGCCATTCGTCGCCCGGCATTTTGTGGAGGAGCGACGACTTCCCGTGGACAACTTCGTCGTGTGACAGCGAGAGCACATAGTTCTCGGTGTACTGGTACACCATCGCAAACGTCAGCATGCCCTGGTGGTAGCGGCGGTGGATGGGGTCTTCGCTGAAGTAGTTCAGCGTGTCATGCATCCAGCCCATGTTCCATTTGAACCCGAAGCCGAGCCCGCCCATGAATGTCGGGCGCGACACGGCGGGCCACGCAGTCGACTCTTCGGCGATGGTGACGGCGCCGTCCCCTTCGGAGTAGACGTACTCGTTGAAGTACTTGAGAAGCTCGACAGCCTCCAGGTGCTCGTTGCCGCCGAAGATGTTCGGTTCCCATTCGCCGTCGCTGCGGCTGTAATTCAGGTAGACCATCGAGCTGACCGCGTCGACGCGCAGGCCGTCAATGTGGAATTCCTTCACCCAGAAGAGCGCGCTCGCGATGAGGAAGTTCCGCACCTCGTTCCGCGCGTAGTTGAAAGCATAGGTGCCCCAGTCGGGCTGGAACCGGCGGCGCATGTCCTCGTGCTCGTAGAGCGCCGTGCCGTCGAAGCGGGAAAGGCCGTAATCGTCCGTGGCGAAGTGCGCGGGCACCCAGTCGACGAAGATGCCGATGTCGGCCTGGTGCAGTTCATCGACGAATTCGCGGAAGTCGTCAGGCGTCCCGAAGCGGCTGGTCGGGGCGAAGAAGCCCGTGATCTGGTAGCCCCATGAGCCGTCGTAGGGGTGCTCGCACACGGGCATGAGCTCGATATGCGTATAGCCCATGCGCTTCAGATAGGGCACGAGCTCCTTCGCCAGGTGGCGATAGTTAAGCCAGTCGCCCTTGTCGTCTCGCAGCCACGAACCCAGGTGCATCTCGTAGATCGCCATCGGTTCGTGATACCAGTCGTGTTCCGCGCGCCGCTTCATCCATTGCTGGTCTTTCCAGCGATGCTGCGACTCTTCCACGATCGTCGCCGAGGCCGGCCGGAGCTCGAACTGGCGGCCGTAGGGGTCGGACTTGTCGCGTACCACCCCGTCAGCGCCGAGCACGGAGAACTTGTAGCGTTCCCCGGGCTCGAGGAAGGGGATGAACAGCTCCCAGACGCCCGTGTGGCCCAGCGGACGCATCGGATGGAGCAGGCGGTTCCACCCGTTGAAATCGCCGACCACACTTACCGAGCGCGCATTGGGCGCCCAGACGGAAAAGGAGACCCCGCGGTCACGGTCGTCCATGCCCACATGAGCGCCGAGCAACTCCCAGAGGGAACGGTGCTGCGCCTCGTTGAAACGCTGCACCTCTTCGTCGTCGAGCGTGGGCAGGTGGCGGTACGGGTCGCCGGCGACCCACGAGCTCTTCTCGTTCTCAAACTCGAACCAGTAGTAGTACGGGAACGTCGCCCCCGGAATGTGGGCTTCGAAGAGCCCGCGGGGGTTGGTGCGCTTCATCGGGACCCGTTCGCCGTCACGCTGCACGACCGTGCCCTGCAGTGCATACGGCGAGAACGCGCGGACGACAATCCCGTCCGCTGCCGTGTGGGCACCCAGGAAGTCATGGGGCAACGCGCATTCGCCGCGGAGGAGGCTGGTGAGGTAATCAGTCACTGGTGGTTCCCCGCCGGGTGTTTCAGGATTGCGATCGAGCGTGGCTGGAGCTGGTAGGTGCCAGTGCTCCGGAACCGGTTGCGCCCCTCGGCAAGGTGCGGGTGATAGGTATCGAGCGCCAGGGTCCAGCGCCGCCCGCCAGGTGTACGCGGAAGCCGGAAGGGCACCACCTCATCGCTCGAATTCAACAGGATCACCAGCGTATCACCGATGATGTGCTTTCCCTGCTCATCCACGACGTCGGCCGCCTCGCCGGCCAACCACATGCCGAGCGTTCGCCGCTCGGTCTGTTGCCACTCGTCGTGGGAAATTTCGGAGCCATCATGGTTGAGCCAGGCGATGTCCTTCACCTCGCTGCCGCGGATCTTGCGGCCCTGGAAGAAGCGCCGCCGGCCGAGGACGGCATGTTCCTTGCGGAAGCGGATAACGCGCTTCGCCCATGCGAGGATGTCTTCCTGTATGCCGTCCAGGTCCCATTCTTTCCACGAGACCTCATTGTCCTGGCAGTAGGCGTTGTTGTTGCCGTACTGCGTTCTGCCGGACTCGTCGCCATGGAGCAGCATCGGCACGCCCTGGGAGATGAACAGCGTCGTCAGGAAATTGCGGATCTGCCGCGCGCGGATTTCCTGGATCTCCGGGTC
This sequence comes from Dehalococcoidia bacterium, assembly GCA_007118095.1. GTDB lineage: Bacteria > Chloroflexota > Dehalococcoidia > Tepidiformales > Tepidiformaceae > SLAK01. The sequence continues at coordinate 16,286 of SKSF01000028.1, read as the reverse complement.
GTCGGTGTCGCCTTCGACACCATAGTTGTACGAAATATTGTCGTCGTGGCCGTCGCGGTTGCCTTCGCCGTTGGCTTCGTTGTGCTTTTCGTTGTAGCTCACAAGGTCCCGCATCGTGAAACCGTCGTGCGCGGTAATGAAGTTAATCGAGGCGTACGGCTGCCGCCCGTTGTCGGCATACAGGTCGCTGCTGCCGGTGAGCCGGTAGGCAAGTTCGGCCACCTGGTTTGAATCGCCGCGCCAGAAGCGCCGCACCGAGTCGCGGTACTTCCCATTCCATTCGGTCCAGAGCACCGGGAAGTTGCCAACCTGGTACCCGCCTTCGCCAACGTCCCACGGCTCAGCGATGAGCTTCACCTGGGAAATGACCGGGTCCTGGTGAATAATGTCGAAGAAAGCCGACAGGCGGTCGACTGCGTGAAGTTCGCGCGCCAGGGCCGAGGCGAGGTCGAACCGGAAGCCGTCGACGTGCATCTCGGTGATCCAGTAGCGCAGACTGTCCATGATCATCTGGATCGGCCGGGGATGCCGCATGTTGAGGGTGTTCCCCGTGCCTGTGTAGTCCATGTAATACCGGGGGTCATCGGCAAGGGTCCGATAATATGCCGTGTTGTCGATGCCGCGGAAGGACAGCGTCGGCCCCATGTGGTTGCCTTCGGCCGTATGGTTGTAAACGACGTCGAGGATGACCTCGATGCCCGCCTGGTGCAGGGTCCGGACCATGGTCTTGAATTCGTTAACCGCGTCCCCCGGTGAGAGCGACGCGGCGTAACGCATGTCAGGCGCGAAGAAGCCGATGGAGTTGTAGCCCCAGTAATTCTTCAAGCCCATCTCAACCAGGTGCCTGTCGTGCACGAAGTGGTGCACCGGCATGAGCTCGACGGCGGTGACGCCCAGGTCCTGGAAATAGGAGACCATCCGGCGGTCGGCCAGGCCCGCATAGGTACCGCGAATGCTCTCGGGCAGTTCGGTATTCAGGATGGTCAGGCCACGCACGTGGGCTTCGTAGATGACCGTGTCGTACCAGGGGATGCGGAGCGGCATGTCGTCGCCCCAGGAGAAGCCGGGTTCAACGACAACGGATTTGGGCATCCCGGCGGCGTCGTCTTCGGTGTTCATCACGAGGTCGGCGTCTTCGCTACCGTTGACCTCGTAGCCAAACATCGCGTCCGACCATTCGACCGGGCCGGTAATTGCCTTGGCGTAGGGGTCAATCAGCAGCTTGTAGGGGTTGAAGCGCTGACCCTGGGCAGGGTCATAGGGCCCGTACACCCGGAAGCCATACATGAGGCCCGGGCGCGCTTCCGGAAGGTAGACGTGCCACACGTGGTCGGTCTGTTCCTGCATCGTGATCCGCGCGGCTTCGGGCACACCATAAGCCTGGTCAAAGAGGCAAAGCTCCACGCGCTCCGCGTGTTCGCCGAACAGCGCGAAGTTGACGCCGCTACCGTCCCAGGTGGCGCCGAGAGGGTAAGGAGAACCGGGATAGGCGACCCAATCTTTCATCTCGTGTCATCCAGCATAGCCGCAACGGCACCCACCGGTACCCAGACCCAGTCCGGCCGTGAGCCAAGTTCGTAACGGACTTCATACAGTGCCTTTCGGAGTGTGAAGAGCCGGAGAACCGTCGCCCGGGCTTCGTCGCCCGCAGGCAGGAAGGGCCGTTCGGCGGTATCGGCGGTCTCCCAGTACGCCGCGAGATAGGCATCCGAGACGGCCTCGCCCCACGCCGCCGCGGCCTCGCTTCCCTGGCCAGCCGTCCGCGCGGCGTAATCCCAGGAGCGCAACATGCCAGCGACATCGGCGAGCGGGTGCTGGAGAGCCACCCGTTCCGCGAGGGGCCGCGCTGGCTCGCCTTCGAAATCGATGATGATCCAGCCCCGCTCCGTCCGCAGCACCTGGCCCAGGTGGAAGTCGCCATGAACCCGGGTCTTCATCCCCAGGTCCACGGGCGCTGGTGTGGAGGCCTCGCGCGACAACGTTGAGACGCGCTCCGCCAGCTCCGGGTTCGTTGGCTGCAGCATGGCAGCCGTGTCCCGCGCATTCGACTGCAGCTCTTCCTGCCATGCCTCCCAGTCGGAGACGGTGGCCGCGGCGGGCGTCATCCCGGGCTCGTCAGCGCGCGAAAGCGTCGCATGCAACTGCGCTGTGATATGGCCAAGTTCCGCGGCCCGGGACAGCGTCTCCTGTTCCTCAGCGAGGTAGGCGCGCATCGATGTGCCGTCCATAGCGTTGGCACACGCCGTCCGGGCACGCTCCAGGATCCAGCTCCACCCGTCGCCCTCATTCGGAACGAACTCCTGCAAGACAGCGGCGTCCGCATCGAGCCCGGGCGCCTGGAGCCGCGCGGTCCCGATCACCCGCGGGACATTTGGAAAACCGCCAGGGCCGGACAGCCAGGCAGTGAGCTGGACATCGGGGTTCCAGCCGTCCTGGATGATGCGAAACACCTTCATGATGCACTGGTCACCAAAGACCACCGAGGAATTGCTCTGCTCGGCGCCCAGGGGCCGGGGGTTGCCGGCGCACTGGTCATCGCCCCCGGGACCTGCTGCGACAAAGCGCACGCCTTCAGCCTCGCGGCGGCCGCCTCGCTGCAGGAGGTCGCGGAGCGCCGTCGCGTTTCGACCGGCGAGGGGGTCACCAACCACGCTGCCAGGCTGTTGTTCCAGCAGCACCTGGTAGCGGGTCATCGCCCCGGCGCCATCGTTCACATCGACGATTGTGGACACGAGGGACCCGTCGTCGGACAACGGGACCATGTGTTCGATCCGCACGGAGTTTACGCCGTGCGCACGACCGGCGAACCAGCGCTGCTCCTGCAGGAAGCCGGGGAGCTTTTGCTCGAGCGCGTCGCGGATGTGCTGGTCGTGCAGCGCGTCAAAAAGGCTGGCGCCTCCGGTGTCGAGAGCGATCGTGGCCATGGCTAATCGACAGACCTGAGTTCAAACCAGAAGAAGTTGTGCGGCCCAAACGTGAACTGGTATGGGTACTCCGTAATCTCAGGGAAGGCGACGCGGCCGAAGAGGTCGACCGGGTAGAGCCCGGCAAACTCGGAGAGATCCACCGTGGTCGCCTGGGCGAATCGCGACATGTTCGCGATGACCAGGATGCGGCTGTCGGCGTCTTCGCGGAGAAAGGCGAGGATGGACTCGTTCTCCGGGTGGAGGAACCGGATCGAACCGCGGCCAAACACCGGGTACTCGTTCCGGACGGCCATGGCTCGCTTCATCCACCACAGCAGAGACGTGGGCAACCGTTCCTGCGTCTCCACGTTCACGGCTTCGTAGGGGTAGATGGGGTCCCGCACAATAGGCTGGCAGAGAGCCTGCGGATCGCAGCGCGAGAAGCCCGCGTTTCGGTCGCCACTCCACTGCATGGGAGTCCGGACTGCGTCACGGTCGCCGAGGTAGATGTTGTCGCCCATGCCGATCTCGTCTCCGTAGTAAATGATCGGCGTGCCGGGCAACGAGAAGAGGAGCGCGTTCATCAGCTCGATACGGCGCCGGCTGTTGTCGAGCAACGGAGCGAGCCGGCGGCGTATCCCGATGTTGATGCGCATCCGTGGATCGCGCGCATATTCGTTGTAGAGGTAGTCGCGCTCGTCATCGGACACCATCTCCAGCGTCAGTTCGTCGTGGTTCCGCAAGAACATGCACCACTGGCACGAGGGCGGGATGTCCGGGGTCTGGCAAAGGATGTCGACAATGGGGCGCCGCTGCTCCTTGCGGAGGGCAATGTACAGGCGCGGCATGACAGGGAAGTGGTAGGCCATGTGGCATTCGTCCCCGTCGCCAAAGTAGGGGCGGACGTCGTCGGGCCACTGGTTCGCCTCGGCGAGAAACAGCCGGTTTTCCCAGTTCTCGTCCAGGAAGCTGCGCAGCTCCTTCAAGAAGGCGTGCGTCTCGGGGAGGTTTTCGCAGTTGGTGCCTTCGCGCTCGTACAGGTAGGGCACCGCATCGAGGCGCATCCCATCGACGCCCATGTCGAACCAGAAGGCGAGGATATCCTTCATCTCCTGCTGGACGCACGGGTTGTCGTAGTTCAGGTCGGGCTGGTGGCTAAAGAAGCGGTGCCAGAAATACTGCCCGGCATCATGGTCCCATGTCCAGTTCGACCGCTCGGTGTCCGTGAAGATGATCCGCGCATCCGAATAGCGGGCGTCGGTATCGCTCCAGACGTAGTAGTCACGATAGGGCGAGTTGCGGTCCTTGCGCGCTTCCTGGAACCAGAAGTGCTGGTCGGACGTGTGGTTCAGGATGAGTTCGGTGATAACGCGGATCCCGCGCTTGTGCGCCTCATCGAGGAAGATCTGAAAGTCGTCGATGGTCCCAAAGTCGGGATGCACCTGGCGGAAGTCCGAGATGTCGTAGCCGCCGTCCTTGAGCGGCGACTGGTAGAACGGGAGCAGCCAGATGGTATTGGCGCCGAGCCAGCTAATGTAGTCGAGCTTTTGCGTGAGCCCCGGGATGTCACCATTCCCATCACCATTCGAATCAAAAAACGAACGGATACTAACCTGGTAGATGATCGCATCTTTGTACCAGAAGGGGTCATTCGTCAGCATCTACGGCGCCTCAATGCGGAAGAGGTGGACCGGCTCGGTTGCGGGGTCTAGCCAGACATAGTTCGCAAGCCCGTTCCACGTATAGCGGTCACCTGTGAGCAGGTCGTGCACTACATAGGTTGAGCCTTCGCCCAACCCGAGCGCGTCTCCATCGAGAAGCACCGTTGCTTCCTGGGGGGAGGCCGGGTCGAGGTTTACAACCACGAGCACACGGTTGCCGCCATCGTCCGTGCTCTTGCTATACGCGATGATGGCAGGGTTATCCGGCCTGTGGAACCTCAGGTTAGCAAGAAAGTGGAGCGCTTCATTTTCCTTGCGGGCGCGGTTCACCGCGGCGATGAAGTCGTTGATGTTCCCGGGCGCATCCCAGTCGCGCTGGCGGATCTGATACTTCTCCGAATCGAGGTATTCCTCGCTGCCCATGCGCACCGGCACGTTCTCGCAGAGTTCGAAGCCGCTGTAGATGCCGTACGTTGGCGACAGGGTCGCGGCGAGAGCGTGCCGGATCTTGAACGCGGGCCGGCCGCCGTCCTGCAGGTACTCGTGGAGGATGTCCGGTGTGTTCGCAAAGAAGTTCGGGCGCACGTATTCAACACCGGGCGGGGATGCCAGCTCTTCCAGGTAGTCTTCGAGCTCGATGCGGGTGTTGCGCCAGGTGAAGTAGGTATACGACTGGCTGAACCCGATCCGCGCAAGCTCGTGGAGCAGGTTTGGGCGCGTGAATGCTTCGGCGAGGAAGAAGACGTCCGGGTAGTCCCGGCGCACTTCCTCTATCAGCCACATCCAGAAGGCAAGCGGCTTCGTGTGCGGATTGTCGACCCGGAAGATGCGCACGCCGTGCTCCACCCAGTGCAGCACCACACGCTTCAATTCCTGCCAGAGCGCGGGATAGTCCTCGCACCAGAGGTCCACCGCGACGATGTCCTCGTACTTCTTGGGCGGGTTCTCCGCATACTTGATCGTGCCGTCGGGGCGGCGCCGGAACCATTCAGGATGCTCACGGACATACGGGTGGTCTGGCGAACACTGGATAGCGAAGTCGAGCGCGATCTCGATGCCGTATTCTCGTGCAGTCGCCACCAGGTGGTCGAAGTCCTCGATGGTGCCCAGCTTTGGTTCGATGGCATCGTGGCCGCCGTCTTCGTTGCCGATGGCCCAGGGGCTGCCAACGTCATCAGGCGCCGGCGCGAGACTGTTGTTCTTTCCCTTGCGGTTCGTCCGGCCGATCGGGTGAATGGGCGGGAGATAGATGACATCGAATCCGAGGTCGCGCAGCCGCGGCAGCACACCTTCGACATCGCGGAGCGTGCCGTGCTCACCGGGTACCGGCGATTGCGAACGGGGAAAGAGCTCGTACCAGGCGCCGAAGCGTGCACGCTCGCGGTCCACCCACACCTCGTATGGAGGCTCGTGGACAACCAGGTCTTCACGCGGGTCGGCCTGCGTAACAAGCTGCTGCAGGCGCGCTTCGAGCGCGAATGCGACTGCACGGTCACGCGATGCTGTGCCGATGGCCTCCGCATACGCCATGATGCTGTCGCGCGCGCCCGGTTGTGCGTGCCGCGCGTAATATCGCAGCAGGTTCGCCCCTTCGAGCATCTCAGACGAGAGGTCGACGCCGGCCGCGTGCTTTCGCTCGATCTCGGTTCGCCAGGTGCTGAAAGTATTCGTCCACGCGGCCACCGTGTAGCGCCAGGCCCCGATTGTGTCGAGCGTGACATCGGCAACCCACTGGTCGTCCTCGTAGACGTAGCGCATGGGCACGGCGTCCCATGAATCGCTGCCAGGGCGCTGTACCCGGAGTTCCGCCCCGAGCGCTTCGTAACCGCCCTTCAGCACAACCGCGCGCACGGTGAACACATCGCCGACGATGCGCTTCACCGGGTGTTCTCCACACTCGATGGTTGGCTGGATGTCGACAACGATGATGTGCGGAGCGGAGGCAAGGGCTGGCGTTTCTGTCACGCGAGCACACCTCGGTTTCTACAAAACTGCATCACCCGGACACACGGGAACTGCGCTATTTCACTGTACGACAGCCCCGGCGCCTCTGCGCCAACGCCGGTCGAACCTATCAGCTTTCATCCACGGGGAAAAGAATGCGGAAGGAGGACCCTTCGCCCGGCTCGGAGTGCAGCGTGACAGTGCCGCCATGACGCCGGACCGCAAACTGCACGGCGGTGAGCCCCAGGCCAGTGCCGTCCGACTTTGTGGTGAACAGGGGTTCGAAAATGCGCTCCCGCGTCGCGCTGTCCACCCCGGCGCCGGAGTCGGCGACATCCAGGTACACCCACTGTTCCGCCCGCTCCGAGAGGGGTGGGTAGGCCCCGGTCAGGTCCACCTCCGATGCTGCCACCATGCCCGTCCCAACCCGCACTGTCCCCGGGGCATCGCCGATCGCTTCGCACGCGTTGATGACGAGGTTCATCACCACCTGGCGGAGCTGGGTGGCGTCGCCAGCGATGGGAAGCGGCTCTTCGTGGACGGACCGCTCCAGCGTGATATTCGCCGGGAGGGAGCCGCGCATGAGCTCCACAGCATCGTCGACGACGCTGTCCAGGTCGAGCGGTACCAGCGGCTGGTCGCCAGTAGACGACGGCAACACACGGTCGACAAGCTCGGTCGCGCGCCGGGCACTGCGGGCGATGTCCTCAACTCGCTCGCGCACAGCTTCGGCATCGTCAGGTGCGGCGAGCGCAAGTTCGGCGTTGGCCAGCACACTCACCAGGAGATTTCGGAAGTCGTGCACCAGGGTGCCCGAGACCATGCCGAGGTTATCCATCTGCTGGACGCGTACAACTGCACGCTCGAGGAGCCGTGCCGCAGTGACATCATGCATGGAAACGAGCAGCAATTCGCGGCCATCAGACTCAACACGCTGGAAGGTCCGCTCAACGATAAGGACCTGTCCATCGGAACGGCGGTAGCGCGCCTCACCGGAGGTCGCTTCGGCCGGGACGGCTTCACCGCCGGCGCCGGGCACTTCGACACGCGAGAGCGGCAGGCCGACAAAACTCGCCCGGCGATAGCCGAAGAGGTTGAGCGCTTCCTGGTTACAGTCGGTGATACGGGAATCGGAGAGCGTCTCGCCAGGTTCAAGAATAAGCATCGGCTCGCGTGCCACGGCGAAGAGAAAATCGATCCGCTCGTCGGAACGTGCGGGGCCTTCGCCACCCTTCATCAAGGGCATGTTGGTGCCCTCAGCCGCCAGGGACGCAGCGAATACCGTTCCATCGGGAACCAGTATAGGCGGAAGGAGCTAGTTTGCGGGCAAGTCGCCGCGAGACCGAAGGCGCGTGTAAAGCTGCCTCCACGTCAATCCGAACGCATATGCGACCGCTTCGACCGTTGTGATGACCACACCCGTGGCTATCACAACATCGCCGGGGCTGTAGATGTTGGTACGGTACCCGGGAATGGTGAACACGATGTGGTCGGAGAGCGGCTCAAATCGGACGTGCTCCTCCCAGAGGAGCACGTCCTTCGAGTTCTCGAGCTGCTGCCCTATCTGATCCTCGGTGATCGACGGGAATGCGCCTGAATCCCGGACCACCTCGTAGGCAATGGGCATATTTCCGCCATGCGCCGCCATCGGGATGAAGTTCATCGTAATCCCGAGCGCAATAATCCACGCGCCAAGGAATCGCCTGAAATGCAGGACAACAAGGACAAACAGCGGCGTTAGGACAAAAAACGCTGCTCGGCGTAGCCATGCCCACTCGCCATCGGGTGAAAGTCCCGAAATGGCGAGTTCCTGCAACACAAACAGGGCGACGGCAAGCGCGAGAAATACCGGCTCGAAATACGGTGAACTCCCGAGCTTCTCGCGCAGCCGTGGAAGCATCGGCCTCCCTGTGCCTGGTCTGTCTGCTAGTAGTGCATGATGGGGGCTGCGCCAGCGAGCGCGAGTACGAGCAGCGACGAAACGGAAACGGCAGCGGTGATGATGCGAACCTTCATGACATTCCTCCTGACCGTCATTTACTGACGACAGGTGGACAATAGCGCGCAGGTTCTCGCGAAATTCTCACGACAGGCGCCTGCGGGTGAAAAAAATTCCCGGACCGTATCCGGGATGTTACACGGCCGCGCCAGACGCGATGGCTTTTCGCAGATTGCTCAGCCTGTGCGGTAGCTCTTCATCCAGTTCACGGCGCAGCTCAGACCGGTAATCATCCAGGAATGCCAGCGCCGACGTCGGCTGCCCGGCACGCGCCCGGTAGGTCGCAAGCATCGCCGCTGCTTCGTCGTTGAACTGTGTGGCGCGCAACACCTGCTCCATGCACGCGGCGGCCGCTTCGAATTCGCCACGGCCGGCATAGTAGCCGCCAAGGCTGGCGAGCGCTTCGATATGTCGCCGCGAAAGCTCTTCACGCAGGGAAGCCGCCCATTCGGAGTAAAAGGCTTCGGCGAACGGGCCGCGATAGACCTGCATGGCGCGTTCATACGCCGCCGCGCGGTCGCTCGAGCCCGCCGGGAGGTCAGAGGCCCGGTCTAACAGCTCCCGGAATTCATCCACATCCCACTGGAACTCGCCTTCCGGGTTCAGCAAGTACGTCCCATCGCGTTTAATCACACACTCCTTGTACAGCGCCTTCCGGACGCGATAGAGGTTCGAATGGAATTGGCTGTTGCAGCGGGAGGCCGGGAGATCCGGGTAGAGCTGTTCGAACGCTTCTTCCTTGCGGATCCCGTCCGGGTGGGCGAGGAACAGGTAGAATAGCTCCTTCGCCCGTACGCTTTCCCACGCATCGTCGCCGACTTCTTCGCCATTTCGCAGCACACGCAACGGCCCGAGGCTTTGCGCCACCACTCGAGGATAGCGCGATTCTGCTTCTGTCTCCGCGGGTTCCGGCGGCGTGAAGTCCATGCCCCGGATCGCCGCCCGCACGAGCTGCGGCGTATCCCGGCGCTTCTCCACCCACTGCGCGAACAAGGGATGCTCGCGCATCAGCGGTTCCAGCCCGCGTACCATCCATGCAGCGGTCATCGACTCGTTCAATGTGCCCAGGATCTGCTCGGCTGCCTCGCGGTCGCCATCACGGAAGTGGATGAGGGCAAGACGGTAGCGCGCCGTGCGGAGCTCAGCCTCGGCGCCGATACCTTCGAGCATTTCCACAGCGCGAGTGGCATGTCCCACAGCCTCTGCATGGAGTTCAGAGGCCGACTCCACGGCGGAAAGGTGGAGCAACGCCGATGCGAGCTCGAAGGGGCTGCCGAGCTCCTCGGCCATCTCGACGGCCCGGCGCACGACAAAATCCGCGCGCGCGACGTCGCCCAGGCTGAGCAGGGCCCCGGCCAGGCCGGCCGTCGCCATCACAACCAGCGACTGGTCGAGTGGCTGCTCTGTGCACAGGTCAATCGTCTCTTCGTAGCACGTGCGCGCCTTCTCAGCGTTCCCGAAGGCGAGGTACGCATCGCCCAAAGACGCGACGGCAAACGCCTCGGCACGCAGGTTGTGCGCCATCACGCTTTCCTCGCGCGCCTCGTTGAGCGTCTTGATTGCGTTTTCCATGTCGCCGACCATGATGTGCGCCATGCCCAGGTTATTGAGCACCCAGGCGAGATGGGCGGCGCCCTGCTGTTCGCGCCATCCCCGCGCCGCTTCGCTCAATTCGGTGACGCTGCCGGGGCCATCGCCCTTCATCACCAGCACCTGGCCGATAGTCGAACGGCACAGGAGCTCAAGGAGCGGCGTCCTGGTCTCCTTCGTCGCGACGAGGCATTCATTCAAGAGCTGGAGCGCGCGGTCGAGGTCGGAATCGATGGCGAGCGCCGCGTGCGCACGGTGCCACGCAAACTCCGCCTGCAGAGCGCGGTCCGAGGGCAGGTCGTCCATCGGCGTGTCGAGCGCGCCGGCGACCTCGTCCATGCGGCCGAGCATTCGCAAAGAACGTGCGCGGGCCAGGCGGGCATGGTGCCGCGCCTCCAGGGAGGCGTACTCCGTTTCCAGGACGGCGTCGGCTGTCATCAGCGCATCTTCGGGCTGGTCGAGGTGAGCGAGCACACGCGCCCGGATTGCCGTCAGCTCGGGCACGGGTTCGTCGTAGCAGGTTTCAAGCGCGTCGAACGCCCGCCGCAACGTCACGAAGCTGCCGCGCTGCAAGAGGTCCGGCGCATGCTGCAGCAGCAACCCGCGGAGGTCCCGGTGCGACGCGAGGCTGATGGCCATCTCGAGCGCGTCGGCGACACGCCCCTCCCCTTCCAGCTTGCATGTGATCGTGGAGACCGCGTGCTGGTAGGTGTCCGGCTCAGTGGTGCGCAGCCGTTCGCGGAGGAAGCGCTGGACCACCGGGTTGAGCCGCCGCCCCCTGTCATCCACGTTTTCCACGAAGAAGTCACGCTCATCGAGCCATGCGCCGAGGCGATCCCATGCACCAGCATCCAGGAGGGTCGCGACGAGATGCGTCTCCGCTGACGGGGGAATCGCCGCGAGCATCAGGTCGTGTTGCAGTTCTGCCGGCACCGTAGCCCAGACTTCACCGCCCAGGTAACGGTCCCAGGCGCCACCTGCGGCGGCCCGGTTCGCCGTCGCATGGCTTAGCGTGCCAGTGATGACACCCCGCACCGCCACCGGCCATCCCCCGGTCGCCTCGAAGACCGTGCGCGGGTCCGCGCCGGCGTCATTGGAATGTTCGACCACCGCGGCGACTTCGTCCGGGGTGAACCCCAGGTCGTTGCTGCCCAGCAGCAGAGCGTCACCGCCCGCAACCAGGCGGTCGATCTCCGCCACCTGGAGGGGCTCCCGGGCCGCAAGCACCACTTCGGAACCCAGTGGCAAGGACTGGAGAAGCCAGCCAAGCAGCTCGCACGACACTTCCGAGGGATTCAGCTCGTGTGCATTGTCGATGACCAGCAGGAGCGGAAGCGTGGACATCGCCTCGAATTCGTGAAGCGCCACGCCCAGGTACGAAGCGAGGGCGCCCGAAGCGTCCATGCTCGCCGGCTGCCAGGCATCGCGCCCAAGCACCGCCGAAACGATCTGCTCGGCGAAGGCCTCTGGCGCCTGGCTCGAAGAGTCCAGGCTGAGCCAACGCGCTTCGAACTCGACGTCGCGCGCGAACTGCGCGGCCAGCGTCGTCTTTCCATAGCCACCCGGCGCCTGCAAGACAATAAGGCCATTGCCGACCGCGCCATGCATGCGATCGAGCAGGCGCTGCCGCGGGACCACGTAGGGCCGCAGTGCCGGGATCGCATGGCGTGCGGTGAGACCGGATGTGGGAGATCGCATCTCGTTCATCCTACATATCCAGTGCAAGCCCCACCAGACGATAAGGCGTTAATGAATCATAGGAACCCGGTGACTTCCTCACCGGGTCGGTAACTCCCATGTGTCGCCGCTGTGTAACCGCGAGGTCAACGGGACGCAATGTTCCGCACCGAAAGCGCCCGGCAACACCTCCACCTGCTCAATCGACAACGCACTCCTGTCACGTCTGTACTACGCAATGATCCGCACGTTATGTACCATTTCACGCCCGGCTTACAGGAATTAAACACGCCCGCAGGAAATCATGACCCACGACAGTGAGCGGCTCGCCGTGCGGTTGACGTCCACCGAGGCCGAGATCGTACGAGGATTTGCCCGGCAGGAGCCTCTTTCCACGCTCGCGAGCCGGCTCAATATGAGCACCTTCGAACTCCGGTGCCACCTGGCCAGCCTGCGTCAACGGATGGCGCGCGCTACGCGTGAACAACATCACGTTTCCCACCAGCGACGCTGAGCGGCGCTGCGCCCTCAGGTGTACGAGACGCCCGCAGCGGCGCCGGCGGCGCCCGACCGCACCTGCCCCACCGTCCGCGCGATGGCGTCGATGTACTCCTGCGCATGGGGGCCGTGGACGGGCGTGGCCATGACATGGATACCCACGGGATTCGCGATGCTGCCGCAGTACCAGCCCGACCGGTTCATCTCGCCAGCGACGGCATGCATATCCACTTCGTCCGACCCATAGCCAAACGCATAGAGTTGTGGGCTCCCGTGAACGTAGAGCGACGGGATTTGCAGCAATCCCGCTTCGATGCGCTCCCGGGCAGCCATCGAATCCGCGGCGAGCTGGCGATACCCGTCCTTCCCAAGGAACTGCATTGCCGCCCATGCAGCGGCAATCGCCCCGCCCGGGCGCGTACCGGTGAACGTGAGGGAGCTGTACATCCCGCTGGGCCAGTCATCGAACGAGAAACGCGCGAAGTCGCGGTGTTCCCGGGTGCGGAAGTTGACCGTGGACGCCGGCTTGGCCGCGAACCCGGACTTGTGCAGGTCGGCCGAGATCGACGTAACGCCGGGCACTGCGAAATCGAAGGCGGGGACCTCGTAACCCAGCTCGCGGACGAAATTACCCAGGATGCCACCAACACAGGCGTCGACGTGAAGCCACAGCCCGTGCCGTTCCGCGATAGCGCCGAGTTCGCTGATGGGATCGACGATGCCGAGCGAATAAGTCGGCGCCGACGCGTAGATCCCGGCAGTGTTCGGCCCGATGGCAGCTTCGATCGCAGCGGGGTCGGCCGCGTAATCAGCCCCGACGGGAATGCGCGTCACGTCCATCCCGAGCAGGTGGGCGGCCTTGTTCAGCGCCGGGTGTGCCGAGTGCGGCGCGACAATCTCGGGCGTGCCGACGCCGCTACGCGACACCCGGGCCCATTCCCGCATCGCATAGATGGCCTGGAAGATGCTTTCGGTGCCGCCCGAGGTGAACACGCTCGCAGTGTTGTCGTCGCCGTTGAGCAGCGACCGCACCATGGCCAGCGTTTCGTATTCCATGCGGCCGATGCTGGGGAAGACCTTCACGCCGAGCCCGTTTTCGACCAGGAACATGGAATAGGCTTCGCGCACCACCTCTTCCAGTTCGTCGTTGGCATACCAGACGAAAGCGCCGTGCCGGCCTTCCTTCCAATTGAGGTCGTCGCCGCGCATCCCGAGCATCTCTTCGCGCAGTTCGCCCCAGGACCGTCCGGTTGTAGGCATCTCGTGGACCATGACTCATCCCCCGTGGTGATGGGGCGCCAGTATACGAGGCCGCGCAACCTCGGCCACGCGGCGCATTGTTCGAATCCGGGGCGATCGCGACGAGGTGTAGGATGAGCGATCCGAAAACGACGGATACCGGAGGGCCCGCCATGGCCAACGAAACCGCAGACCTGATCCTCACCGGGGGCGTCGTCCACACGGTCGACGCCAACGACTCCATAGCGGAGGCCGTCGCCGTGGCGGACGGCCGCATTCTTGCCGTTGGAAGCAACGGGGACGCCGAAGCGACCGCGGGGCCAAACACCCGCCGGGTGGACCTCCAGGGACGGTCGCTGACCCCGGGCTTCATCGATGCGCATCACCACTTCGTGGGCGTCGGCGGCGCGGAAGACGCGATCGACTGCAAGGCGCCCGGCATGCAGCGCATCGACGCGCTTATGGAAGAAGTCCGCAAGCGGGCCGAGACGCTGCCGCCAGGTACCTGGATCCGGGGGCGGGGCTACGACCAGTCCCGGCTCGCCGAGCAGCGCCACCCGAACAGGCACGACTTCGACCCGGTGTCGCCAGAGCACCCGGTTGTCTTCACGCGCACGTGTGGTCACATCCAGGCGGTCAACAGCCGGGCCCTGGAAGCAGCCGGCATCGACCCGCACACGCCAGACCCCGACGGCGGCCGCTATGACCGGGACGATGACGGCAGCATCAACGGTGTCTGCTACGAGCGTGCGTGCGGACCCATCCAGGCAGCCTCGGCGCCGACGGCAGATGAACTGCGGCGGTGGCTGCTCGCAGCGAACGAAGCGGACCTGGCCAGCGGGCTCACCAGCATCCACGACGCCGGCGGAATGACCGGCGCCCCGGCCGGGATCGCGCAAGAGCTCTCGGCGAGCGGCCAGCTCCAAGTGCGCATCTATTCCTTCGTCACGGTGAACGCATCGGACCATCCGCACGTCGGCATCCTCGAAACCGGCTACCACACCGGCTTCGGGAATGACCGGTTCAAGCTTGGCGCGTTCAAGGTGATGACGGACGGCTCCAGTTCAGGCCCGACGGCGGCGACGCGCGAGCCCTATACCTCCGACGACAGTTCGTGCGGCATCGCGTACTGGCAGCAGGAGGAGCTCGACGACCTGGTTGGCCGGGCACACCGCGCCGGTTGGCAATGCACGGTCCACGCTGTCGGCGACAAGGCCATCGAGCAGACACTGAATGCCATGGAACGCGCGATGCGCGAATTTCCGCGCGAGAACCTGCGCCACCGCATCGACCACTGCGGCATCACACCTCCAGACCTGCAGGCGCGCATCACGCAGCTCGGCATCACGCCGGTGATGCAGCCAGCCTTCTTTTGGGAGTTCGGTGACGGCTACATCCGCAACTACGGACGGCACCGCGCCGACGTGATGTTCCCGGCGAAGTCGCTGCTGGATGCGGGAGTGGTCGTCGCGGGCTCCTCGGATTCGCCCGTGACCGACTACCGGCCGCTCTTCGGCATCGAACAGGCCCTGACGCGCGCTACGAGCGACGGCGATGTTTGCGGCCCCGGCGAGCAGGTCGACCTGGATACCGCCATCCGCATGCACACGCGGAACGGCGCCAGCGCCGCGTTCGAGGAGCACATCAAGGGGACCATCGAACCGGGCAAGCTCGCCGACCTGGCCGTGCTCAGCGCCGATATCCGGTCCGTCCCTCCCGGCGAGATGCGCGACCTGCCGGTCGCAATGACCATCTCCGGTGGAGAGGTTGTGCACGAAGCCCGGTGACCACCAGGACGACCGGTATCGCCGCCTCGTGCGCGGCGCTATGATGCCGTGACTTCATGATCCGGTAGGCGCCATAAGCTGCCGGTCCCGAAAAGAAGCCGGGGGGCGCCGTGGCCCAGGAAACCGTTGGCGCAGACGCGGGGACGACGGGAAGCCGGCGGTCGACCATGTTCGGCCTGTTCACCGAGCGGGACTACCAGTCCTACTGGCTCGCCACGTTCTTCTATTTCCTCGTCTTCGGCGCACAGCGGTTCACATTCGTCCTGCTCGTGCTCGAGCTGACCGACCGGGCCGGGCTCGGCGGCCTGGTCGGGTTCACCATCGGCATCCCGGCGTTCTTCATCACACTACCCGCGGGCGTCTGGGCGGACCGGTTCGACCGCCGCCGCATGGTGTTCTTCACAGCAGTGGGTGGTGCGGCCGTGATGGCCACGGTGGCCGTGCTCGCGCTCACCGGCATCCTGAATACGGAGTTCGCGCTCGCGCTGGCCCTTGCAGCCGGGTTCACGGGCGCCATGGTCCAGCCGCCACTCATGTCCATCGCGCCGATGATCGTCAGCCGCGAACGGCTGATGAACGCGATCGTGCTGCGCACCATGGGCATGAACCTGGCCCAGGTGTTCGGCGCCGGGCTCGCCGGCGGACTTATCGCGGCCACCGGTTTCGAGGGCGCGTTTGCCGCTCAGGCCGCCTGTTACATCATCGCCGCCCTGATGATTGCGAGGGTCCGCCTCGACGAGCCGCCAGACTCCACGGGTCAGCCGGGGATGTGGACCCAGGCCAGCGAGGGGCTCGGCTTCGTCTTCCGCGACCCGGCGCTCCGCGGGTTGGTGCTGATTTCCGTCGTGGCGGGCCTCCTCATGCTCGGCCCCGTCTTCGTCCTGGTCCCGGAAATTGCGCGCACGAAGCTCGAAGTTGGTTCCACGTTGAACGGCATGCTCATGACGTTTACCGGCGCCGGGATGTTCGTCACCTCGCTCTACCT
>SKSF01000211.1 GCA_007118095.1 Dehalococcoidia bacterium | reverse complement strand
TGTGAATGCAACGGCCGAGGCCAGCAACGCTCAGCCCCCAAAAGCGCAAGTCGAGGAGACGGCGATGACCACTGTTAACGACCCGCGGAGAGAGGAAAGCAGCGCAGCAGCGGTCTCGCAGGCGACCGGCGGGCCTGGTCTTGACGCCGCGGCGGAGCATCCGCTGCTGCGAAGCATTTTTGGGCGTCGATCTCGCCGCATACCGAAGGGCTTGAAGTCGGTACCCGCCGGAAGCCTGACGTATACATCGGAACAGGAGACTCAACCGCTATCGCAGCTGGAAGAGGCAGTCCTCATTGCGGTGACGGGGGCGACTGGCATCACGATGCCCGACCGGCCATTCGAGGACGAAAGCGGCAAACCTATCCTGGGTTCGCCGAACATTATGATGCCTGGCCGGGCAGCGGGGAGCCCCGACAATGCGCAGGCGGCGCACTTCTTCCTGATCAATGATACGGGAACGTACTTCCTCCGAAGGCTGGACCCGCCCGAGGAGCCATACCGGCTTACGCCGGAACTCCTCATGGAGCGTGCGGAGCAGAGCAAGCAGCTCCTGTTCAACTACCGGCTCGATTTCCCGCGTGAGTTCCCCTATTACCTGGACTCGAACCGCTTCGTATCAAACCTGCCGGGCACGACCATCCTCCTGCCTATCGTTGACACGACGGAGCAGTACATCAATGGGCTCATGTATTTGCTCACGCAGGAAGACGGTCATCGCCCGGAAATCATCGACGATCGGAACTTCTACCAGTCGGCCGGGGTGCGGAAGTGGGTCCGCAAGGGTTTCCTGAACAAGGAAATCAAGGTTCCGCTGGGAATGGCCTGGACCTTCCGTTCACACATCGAGCCTGACCTGTTGCTCCAGAACCTTGCTCTCACTCTCGAGGCAATGGGGCTGGGGGGATGGATCCACGCTTCGGTCAGTCCGCCGTTCCTGCTCGGCCATCCCCTGTACAACCAGGAGACACGGGGCCTTGGCTTTCGCTGGCAGGTGCCGCGCTTCTGGCCGATGGATACGCTCCGTTGGGGGGTACCGTTGCCAAAGGTGCGCGCGAACCCGGTCGGTCTCGACGGCGTGCTCGAAGGCCTGTGTCCGCCATACCACAGCTCAATGGACAAGGCAGTGGATGCGCTCATCGAGCACAAGTATGGGAAGACGGGCGTCTATACGGACCGGACGTACTTCGACCGGATCTTTCGTCCCGGCGTCACGGAACGGTACCTGAAGGAGGTGCCACACTACGTGGAAGAGGCGATCGAATGCACCAAGGACGTGTGCACGTATATCTACGAAAAGCATGGACGCTTTCCAGCCCACTGCGACGCGATGTACGTGCCCGGTATCTGGCTGCAAGCGCATCACGTGGACCTGGATTACTACGACTCGCTGTTTACCAGGGGGTATAACGAGAACCATGGGCGGCACCAGGAGCTATGGCACGGTGCGTAGCCCGGGGATGGCGTCCCGCGGTGCCGATGGCTCCAGGCACAGCAGAAGCATCCTCATGCGTCGTGATGCTTTCGGCCTGCCCGGAATGCGGCGCCAGATTCGTAGACGGGCGCCCGCGCCCGGTTGAGATTCCCGAGCGGCCGGAATAGCTCTGTGGTGTTCCACGGGCTGAACTCAAGCTTTTCGATCTCCACCTCGGTGAGCTTAGCTTCGATCGACTGGAGATCCTGCTGTGGAATGACCAGCTCGCCGAGCTTGATCGGCGACGTGACAGCTTCGCTCCATTCCGCGGCCCCGTCCTCGATCGGTGTTACCTGTTCATTGACGTAGCACTGCACGCAGAATTCGAACGTGAGCGGTCCCTTTCGCAGCCGTCGTGCAAGCTCGAGGCGCAGATAATTGTGGTCGGTATGGTCGACCCCGGGAAGTGTCGCCCGCAGCGTTTCCTGCGACGGCCGCATGAGAAACCGCACAGCGATCCCGCCCCAGCTCATGGCGGCGCGGCTCCAGTAGGTCTCAGTTGCGAGGCTGTCGATCGGGCGTGATGACTGGCGGACCACACGCAACATGCGCAGTGTCTCACGCACTCCGATTCCTTTGAGCAGCGCCAGGAGTGCACGCAGACGTGAGGGATCCGAATTGGCGACCGCGGCCAGCATGAACTGCCGGGCGTCGCGGGCGTGTGAGGCCGGCGCATTCGTCATGAGGAAATCGTGCGATGTCCCGGCGCCGGACGACACGCGGACGGCAAGGCCGCGCATATCCGGCTTTCGGTCGTGCTCGTACCGTCCAGCGGCACTCGAGAGGCGGACCGTCGCCTTCATGATGGCGCCCGGCAGAAACGGTGGAACGTCAAAACCCGGAGGCAGGTCTTCAACGACACGAAACTCGGCGTTGTTGATTCCCATGTGAGCTTTGGCGTGCAGGGCGCGCCGGGGCATGGGATCCTGCCTGGCCTGTATCTCGTTTATCTGCCGGGCGAAATCCTCAAACGCAGCAGCTTCCGCCTCACGGCTCCCGCCAATGAACTGCTCGCGCCAGCCGACGCCCGGGGGCCCTTCGTGTCGCTCCTGGAGCATTCGTTCTGCCGGGCGGTCACGGGATGGCTCAGATTTGCTCATGTGTTCGCCTCCCGCTTTCGGCATCCATCTGCAATGAGCACAGCTCTGAGCTCCTGTGGTGGATTCGGATTCGGTAATTCGGCCGCCGGGCCGGCGCCGCTTCACCGGTTGCGAATAAGCTCGAGCTTCAGCCGCATCTTCACATCGTTGTCATCGTAAAGTGCGCCGTGGAACTGCCGGACCGGGTGGATCTCGGATCCTGGCAAGATGGCACTCGATTCGGGAACCGATGTATCGCCGAGTGGCTCTTCAAGGATCGATACACCCTGCCACCCGTTCCCGGGTTTGGCTTTGTCGACGTCCATCCGGGTCATCGTCTTGAGTCCATAGCCAAAGATTGAGATAGCCGGGACGCTGCACCGCATGCCCAGTTCCCGGTGAAACTCTGCCGCGCCCTTGATCAGCGGGCGCTGGAGTTCGCTCGCCCAGCCGGAATCTTCGTAAATGTCGACCGGAGTCCCACCCGCATCGAAGACGGCCGGGTATGTCGGGAGGAGCTGGTACGCCGACGGGTAGGTGGAGAACGCTCGCCTCACCCGGTCGCCCAGCCAGCCGAAAGGCAGTATCCCTTTGCCGGTCACGAGGCCGGAGAGCGCCTTGACGCCGCCGCGATGTGGGCCGCCCAGCATGATGAGCCGCTCAACGCGCGACTGCCCTCCACAGAACTCGATGTAGTACCGGCTCAACAGGGAACCCATGCTGTGCGCGATGATCGTGATGGGCCCATCTACCGGCAGTGAGTCGACGGCTTCGGCGAGTTTCCTGGCGGTCACGCGCAGATCCTGCCGCCAGTCGTAGGCGAATTCGAAGAGATCGCGCCCGCGCTCGTACGAAAGGCTCTCTTCGAGGAACTGTCGAAGGCGCCCATACTGGTCGAGCGTGATGAGGTTGGGGACGACCACCACCTGCTCCACGATGCCGCGCGCCTCCAGCGGGCTCGATTCCGACAGGAGGTAATCGCCCGGGTGCCGAAGCATATGCCGCACGTTGGGCCACAGCTTTTCGCTGCCACGCCACAGCTCGGACCCGGCAATGCCGGGGACGATGAGAACGGGCCGTCGCGTCGATCCGGTTGGCGATTCGACGACGGTCAGGTCATCGCCTTCGAACGCGGCTTTGAATACCAGCCGCGTGTCGCCGATGCGGAGGGTTTCGCCGTCGCTCAGCACATGCTCATCGATCTGGCCCCGGCCGAGCCATGTCCCATTACGGCTTTGCAGGTCCTTCGCGACGAAAATGTTGCCCCGCCGCTCAACTCGCGCGTGCGCCCGGGATGCGGCGGGGTGGGCGACCACTACGTCGTTCTCAGATCCCCGCCCGATGGTAACGACGTCCGTGTCTAGCTGGACTTCTGAAGTGCCGCGCGGGCTGTGGACGACGATGCGCGGGTGCCGGGTATCGGGGAGGACCACGGACACCATCGAGTTGTCGAGCAGGTCGTCGACCTGTTCCTGGGTGTTCAAGACCACCGTGGTGTCGCCGCCGGGCTCGGGTTCTTCGGGTGCGAACCACACCTCGGTTGCTCCCAGGAGCATGCGCTGGCCATCAACCAGGGGCGTTTGCTGTACGCGTTCACCGGCGAGCACGATCCCATTGGATGAGCCCAGGTCGGTCGCGATGCACTGCCCATCGGCGAACGACAGGCGGGCGTGAACGCGCGACATATGCGGGTCGTTGATGACAATATCGTTCGTTGATGAGCGCCCGAGGCTTACCACCGGAGTAGAAAGGCGGTACTCCTCGGTCTGTTCACCCGGACGTTGCACAAATACCCGTACCGACGGTCCCATAGCCTGCTTCTGCGACAAAGAATCGGACGATGATCCGGTTTGAGTGAGCGTTAGGATACCGGATCCGGGTGGTCAACGCGCCGTGCCGCCGGCAACGTTCACTCCATGCACAGGATGTAACCGCACCCTCATGTCAGAGTGCTTCTCAACGTGGCCCCGGAAGGAGTAGCATTGCGCCATTCTCGACCGGCGACCTGGCACCCCCTTCGCCGCCGGCAAGAGCGCGATGCAAAGAGGGAGGCTCACCATGTGGCCCAAGCGAAACACGACTGCCACTGTTGACCGGCCGCCGGCACGTGAGACGACCACCCCGGAAGCGCCATCCGCCCGGGGGGGCAACGGGCGACGGTCGCCAGGGAGGCGATCCGTACCCAAGAAGAGCCGGTTCTCGCCGCAACTGATCCTCGCGAGCGCGATCCTGTTTCCCACGCGTTTCCGGCCCTGGTTCCGGCTTCCGCGGCTTATCGCGGGCCTGTCTCTGCTGGGCATCCGCATACGCATGCGGCACCAGAACCTCTACGACCTGCGCCCCGATGCCCCCGCAGTGCGCAAAGGGCGGCCTTCCACTGACGCCGGTCACCGCTTCCGTAGTGCCGATGGCTCGGGAACGGATCTCCACGACCCAGCGATGGGCGCCGCGGGTGGTCTCTTTGGCAGGAACGTCCCCCCGAACCGGGTGTGGCCGGAGCCGGAGCCGCGACTTCTCGACCCGAACCCGCGCGAGATTAGCAACCGCCTGCTTGCGCGGAAGGAGTTCCTCCCGGCGACATCGCTCAACATGCTTGCGGCGGCCTGGATACAGTTCCAGGTCCATGGCTGGTTCAGTCATGGCGACAACCAGCGCGAAGATCCATGGCTGCTGCCCCTCGATCCAGACGATCCCTGGCCAGAGGACGAACGGCCTATGGCCATCCGCCGCACGCGCCATGCGCCCGGCTGGAAGGCCTCCGATGGTCCGCCGGCATACTCGACTGCCGTGACCCACTGGTGGGACGCATCGCAGATCTACGGAAGCTCCCCCGAGCGCCGGGAGGAGCTGCGCTCGCACGTCGATGGCAAGCTCAAGGTTGTTTCGCCGGAGGGTGGCCCTGTCGACAACGAGTTGCTTCCGCTCGACATGACCACGCGCATCGGGGTCGACCTCACCGGATTCAACGACAATTACTGGGTGGGGCTGTGTCTCATGCACACCCTGTTTGTGCGCGAGCATAACGCCATCTGCGACCGCTTACGGGCGGAGTACCCGCACATGAACGACGATGAGTTGTTCGGGACCGCACACCTCATCAATAGCGCGCTGATGGCGAAGATCCACACGATCGAGTGGACCCCGGCAATCCTCGATACGCCCACATTGCACCTTGCGATGAATGCCAACTGGTCGGGAGCGCTTCCGCGGTGGCTCACGAGCCGGCTGCCGCACCTGGGGCATGCCTGGAGCGGCATACCGGGCTCCAGCGTGGATCACGATGGCGTCCCCTACTCGCTCACCGAGGAATTCGTCACCGTCTACCGGATGCATCCACTGATCCCCGACGACTACGTCTTCCGGTCGGTGACGGACAACCGCGTGCTGGCCGAGAAGAACCTGAAGGAAATCCAGGGGGAACACACGCGCCCCTTTGTGGAACAGCACCGGATGTCCGACCTGTTCTATTCGTTCGGCACCAGCCACCCGGGCGCGATCACCCTGCACAACTATCCCAACGCGCTCCGCGACTTCCACAAGACCGAAGCCGGGGACCGTATCCATATCGACCTCGCGGCGATCGATGTCCTGCGCGACCGCGAGCGCGGCGTGCCCCGCTACAACGAGTTTCGTGAACTGCTGGGCAAGCCGCGTGTCAAGCGCTTCGAAGAAATCACCGACGACCCCACGATCGCCGCGGAATTGCGCGAGATGTACCAGGGGGACGTGGACCGCATCGACACGATGGTTGGGATGTTCGCGGAGACGCCGCCGCCAGGTTTTGCGTTCAGCGAAACCGCGTTTCGTATCTTCGTCCTCATGGCTTCGCGACGCCTTTCCAGCGATCGGTTCTTCACCGACGACTACCGGCCCGAGGTCTACACACCGGTTGGGCTGAAATGGATTGAAGAGAACAGTCTCGGCACGGTGCTGCTGCGCCACTTCCCTGACCTTGAACCCGCACTCCGTGGCCTGCCACATGCATTCGCCCCCTGGCGGGAGACGGCCAGCTGAGAACCGTGCTGGCCAGGTGAGGGGTTCCACCCGGCCAGCACGTTGATGGACAAGGACGTACACGATTGGAGCCCGACCGCTGATGACCATGGAATCGAATGGCGACGAACGTTACGAAATCCGCACCGAGATCGGCCGCGGTGGCTTCGCCTCGGTTTATCGCGCCTACGACCGGGTGCTCGATCGATACGTCGCGCTGAAGGCGCTGTCCGGCACCATTGCCAATGATCCCGAGTTCATGGCCCGGTTCGAACGCGAGGCGCGCGTCGCTGCGCGCCTCGACCACCCGAACATCGTCACGATTCACGACTTCGGTCGGTTCGCAGACGGCCGCGCCTTTATCACCATGAGTCTTCTTGAAGGGCGTGGTCTCGAACGGATCCTGGCAACCGAAGCGCCCCTGCCTCGCGAGCGCTTGATGGGCATCGTCCGGCAGATCGCTGCGGCGCTCGACTACACACATGAGCGGGGCACCATCCACCGTGACGTGAAGCCCAGCAACGTCATCGTTTCCGATGCCGGCCGTGCCACACTGACCGACTTCGGTATCGCGCGTGCATTCGACTCGGCACGTGTCACCCTGACAGGGGCGGCTATCGGAACGCCCCGCTACATGGCTCCCGAGCAGATTCGCGGTGAGAACGTTACGAGCGCAACGGATCTCTATGCCCTCGGGGTTGTCATCTTTGAGATGCTCGCCGGCCGGCCGCCGTTTGAAGGCGAAGGGACCGCGCTCATGTACAAGATCGTGCATGAGTCTGCGCCACCAGTTACCTCGCTGAACCCGAATCTTTCACCCGCGGTGGGAAACGTCATCGCTCGCGCTCTGGAGAAAGACCCGACACAGCGCTGGCCAAGCGCGGGCGAACTCACGGCGGCGCTGGAGGAGGCGCTTGCAACCGAGCCCGATGTGGAGATTGAGCGGACTGTTGCCGCGCCGCCTCCACCGTTTGCGGGCGTACCAGTCGCTCCGCCGCCCGTGACGTCGCAGCCTGCGACGGGCGCTGCCGGGGCATCCGACCTGCCGCCAACGGAACAGGGGCAAGCTTACCAGGGTAGCCCGCCCGCCGTTCCGCCCGGACAGGCCACCGGCACACAGGCGGGGGGCACAACAGACGACCTGTCGACGCATCCGCAGCATCCGACCGCGGCGCCAGCGCCCGCACAGACGCCGCCACCCCCGGCGGAGCCACCACGCGACACAGAAGCAGGGGGCGCTTCCCCCGAACCGGAGCCGGGCGCGGCCGACGCTGGCAACCGTAACCGGATGATGTCGCTTATCGGTGGCGGCGCGGCTGTAGTCCTGGTCGGCGCCGCTGCGGCGTTCTTCATCTTCGCGGGTGGCGATGACGACGACGCTGCGGTGGCCGGGACTGGCACCGGGGATGATAACGGCGCGGACATTGCCGGGAGCTACGCGACCATGACGGCCGAAGCCTCGGCTGCGACACCGGAGCCAACTCCAACGCCGGAGCCGACTCCAACGCCGACAGGGATGTGGTCCGAGATCACCGAGATTACCGTTGAGGACGATGGGACCTATGCCGCCGAGTTCCAGATCGGCAATTACGAGCTTACCGGCAACATTCACGATCAACATGTGCACTTTTTCTTCGATACCGTCGAAGAAGAGGAAGCCGGGGTGCCCGGCCAGGGTCCGTGGATCGCCTATGCGGGCGACAGTCCCTTCCGCGAATATTCCGAAGCCGACCGTGGTGCAGCGGAGGACCTGTGCATCCTCGTTGCGAATCCTGACCATTCGATCATCCCCGCAACGGGCAACTGCGTGCCACTGCCATGAGAGGGCAATCGCAGGCGGCTGCAACGTGCGCAGTACGGAGGCCGGGAGTGTGCGCTCATGCGTCTTGACTACGCCGCCCTGACCGATCCTGGCCGGGCTCGTTCGCATAACGAGGACAGCGTCCTTGCGCTTGAGCTGGATGGCGGCGAGGCATTCGTGTTCGCGGTCGCCGACGGCGTCGGTGGCCTGGACGCGGGGGACGAGGCCAGCCGCACGGTGGTGGGGGAGCTGTCACGCACGTTTACGGCAGAGGCGGGTTCTGACGACCCCGCGGGGCTCCTGGTCGAAGCAATCCAGCGTGCGAACGAGGCCATCGCTGCGAACTCCCGGGCCAACGGAGGTTCGAAAAGCGGTTCCACGGTTGTCGCAATGGTTCTCTGGCGAGGCGGGCTCGCAATCGCACACGCGGGCGACTCGCGAGCCTACCGCCTCGATGAAACTGCTCTCGAGCAGCTCACCGCCGATCATTCTCTTGTTGCGGAGCAGGTCCGTGCCGGCATCATCTCTGAGGCCCAGGCTGCCAACCACGCGCGAAAGAACGTTATCACGCGCAGTGTCGGCATATCCGAAACGCTGGATGTTGAGACCACCGGCCCAATGCCCCTGACTGGCGGAGCGGTGTTCCTGCTTTGCTCCGATGGGCTCCATGGAGTGGTAGAGCCTTCTGCCATCGCAAGCACCCTTGCCGAGGGCGGCCCAGCCGAAGAAACCTGCCGCCAGCTCATCCACATGGCCAACCAGGGGGGCGGTCCCGACAACATCGGTGTTGTCCTGGTGCGTGTCCACGAGGTCTGACGCGCACGTATCTACCCGTGTACCCGTGCGTGTGACAGAATGTCACAGCCGTGGCCCGCCGCGGGGCTCCGGTTCTCACTCCAAGGGTGGGCAGAACCAATGCTTGCAGCTGTCGCCCGGTTCTCCTACCGCATGCGCTGGCTCGTACTTGCGGGCTGTGTCGGACTCTTGCCGCTCGCCGTGGTCGCGAGCGCATCCGTCTTCGATGAACTGAAGCCGGGCGGATACGAAGATCCGAGCACCGAGTCCTTCCGTGCGCGCGAGCTCATTGCTGACCGCTTCGGCGTGTCTACTCCGGACATCGTCGCGCTCTACTCTGTCGATTCGGGCCCGGTCGTCGATTCCGCTGCATCGCCCGGAATCCAGGCGTCGCTCGAAGCGGCCTCAGCGGATCCCGGTGTCACCAGCGTCGATTCCTTCTTCAATACCGGCGCCGATCAGTTCCTTTCGAGTGATGGGCGGCGCACGTTCGCAACCCTAACGCTCGAAGGCGAGGAGCGGGAGAAGGTTGAAACGCTTGAACGGCTCCGCCCTCTCCTGGCTACGGAAGGGGCGACCACGGAGCTTGGGGGCGAGATACCGCTGTTCGAATCGTTGAACGAGACGCTGGAGTCTGACCTCCGCCGTGCCGAACGGATCGCCTTCCCACTCCTCGCCATCCTGCTGCTCCTTATCTTTCGGACGGTCATCGCGGCGGTCATCCCGCTCATCTTGGGGACGATCGTCATCGCCTTTGCCCTGGCCGTCCTGCGGGCACTGACATCCGTAACCGATATCAGCGTCTTCGCGTTGAACGTCATCACCATCCTGGGCCTCGGCCTTGCGGTTGATTACAGCCTGTTCATCCTCAGCCGCTTTCGCGAGGAACTCCAGGGAGCGTCTGTTGAAGACGCGCTTGTCACGACCGTGGCGACGACGGGAAAAGCGGTCGTCTTCTCGGGGGCCACGCTGGGCGCGAGCCTGGTCGGCCTCATGGTGTTTCCACAGCTCTTTCTGCGTTCGATGGCCATCGGTGGCATTGCTGTTGCGCTCCTGGCGATCTTTCTTGCGGTCACTGTCCTGCCCGCGTTGATCGGCGTACTGGGAACCCGCGTCAACTCGCTCCCGGTACCTTTCCTTCGCCCACAGCAGGACGAGGAGCCAGGATCGCCGAGTAGCGGTTTCTGGCACAACCTGGCGCTGATGGTTATGCGCCGCCCTGGATTGATTGGCGCGTGCGTCGTCGTTGGTCTCCTCCTGCTCGGTATTCCCTTCCTCCGGTTCCAGCCAGCCCAGCAGGATGAACGCGCGCTGGACGAAAGCTTTGAACCGCGACGCGTGTCCGACATCATCAATGCTGATTTCCTCCCTAACGAAACGAAGCCGCACCTTATCGCGGTCACGGGCGAAGGCGATCTGCTCACGGATGAGTCGATCGCCGACCTCGCCGCTTACCACGAAGCGCTCGAGGCGGTTCCCGGCGTCACGCGCGTCGACAGCGTTATCAGTGCCACGGGGGGCGGGACGCTGGAGGAGACACAGGTGGCCTTGCGGAACGCTGCCGAGGGAAACCCGGGTGAACTGGCGCCGCTGATCGACCGCTTTGTTGCGGGGAATGTTGCGCGTTTCACCGTTATCAGCGCGTTTGAGACCTTCGAGCCCGCGGGGCAGGAACAGGTCAGCGACATCCGGGACATCGCACTGGCGCCGGGGCTCACCGCGCAGGTCGGCGGGAATACTGCGGACCTCTATGACGTCCAGCGAAGCCTGCTCAGCCGCCTTCCATTCATGCTCCTGATTGTGGCGGGGGCAACGTTCGTTGCGCTGTTCCTCGTGTTTGGGTCTATCACGCTGCCCATCAAAGCCATGATCATGAACGCGTTCTCGTTGGCGGCTGCTTTCGGGATAACCGTATTCGTCTTCCAGGATGGCCGGCTGGAGGGCCTGCTAGGCTACGAGTCGCTTGGAACTACCGACGTTACGCTCCCCATCCTCATGTTCGCGGTGCTCTTCGGGCTGTCTATGGACTACGAGGTGCTCATGTTGTCTCGCGTGCGGGAGGAGTACGTCCGGACGGGTGACAACAGCCTCGCGGTAGCCCGCGGACTGGAAAAGACGGGCCGGCTCATCACCAGCGCCGCCGCCCTGCTGATCATTGTCATCGCCGCGTTCGCCACATCGAGCCTGACACTGATGAAGGCCCTGGGCGTGGGAATGGCCCTCGCGATCGCCATTGACGCGAGCATTGTGCGCGCGTTGCTCGTGCCCGCGTCCATGCGGCTGATGGGGGACTGGAACTGGTGGAGCCCGCCACCCCTTGTGCGCCTCTGGGAACGCATTGGGCTGGGCGACCTGGAGGGCAGCCTGGACGCCCCCGAACCAGTGCACCCCAGCAAGGTCGTGCCGGCGCTCCCGAGTATCCGCGTGGCCGTGGCGCCCGCCGGGGCGCCGCCAGGCGAACATACCATCGTCCGGGGCGCCGACCTGCCCGCCAATACCAGCCGAACGATCGTCCTGCCCGAGCACGCGCTGTTGCTTGCGTACCTGGTCAATCAGGAAGGCGACGAGGAGTACCCGCTCGCACCCGGGATCACGACCGTTGGCCGCCGTCCCGGGTGCGACATCGTTGTGTCCGACACCATGGTTTCAGGTTTGCACATGACTATTGAACGGACGCCAGGGGGTGAATTCGTGATCCAGGACCAGGGCAGCACCAATGGCACCTTTGTTGACGGCACTCTCATCACCGGCCCGACCAGCGTGAATGAGGACAGCAATATCGCTATCGGCGAACAATGCTTCCGGATTCGAATGGAACGCGAGCCGGAGCCAGCGGCCGGTGAGTTGGAGCCCGCCGTTCCCGAACGCGTGGTCGAGCCGACACTTGTCGAACGGGCACTGCCGGAGGCGTTCGAGTACCTCATCGAGGTGGAGGGCGCTGATGCGGGCGCGGTCTTCCTCCTCACGGGCGACACCGTCGCGCTGGGCCGCGACCCCCAAAACCAGGTGGTTATCGCGGATCCAAAGGTGTCCGCATTTCACGCTTATGTCCAGCGTGGCCTGGGCGGTGGTCTCATCGTCGAGGATCGCGGAAGCACGAACGGGACAAAGGTGAACGACCAGCAGCTAACCGATGTGCACCGGCTTGAAGACGATGACCTCATCCAGGTGGGCGACACGCTGCTGAGGTTCAAGCGGGCTACCTCTCCTGACCGGCTGGCAACATGAGCACAGAAGAGCGCGTGGGCCCGGTGCGATCCGCCGGGGCTGACAGGCAACCGGGAGTCCTCTATACGACGCGGTCGAGGAAGGTACGCAGTGCACGTTCATACTGCTGTTGATCGACATTCCAGGCGCGGACGTGCCCGGCGCCTTCGACCCGATGGTAGGTGACAATATCTGGCCGCGCCCCGGCGAACTGATCGCTTGAGGCGACGGGCACCTCGCGGTCGGCTGTCCCGTGGAATAGCAGGACGGGCACGTTAAGCTGGCGAGCGGTGGGCAGGTAATTGAGGTCAGACCACCTGACTCCGAAGCGAAAACCTGCGAGCCGCTTACCGATCGAAGTCAGGAATCGCGGCGCGCCGTGATCACGCGCACGGGATTCCACGGTTTGCTCGAAGTCGAGCATCGGGGCGTCAAGCACCAGGGCGGAGACGTAGCGTGCCAGTCCCGAGCGGCTCATGAAGCTCATGATGATGCCACCACCCATGCTGAAGCCTACGAGGACGATCCGCTGCGCACCCAACGCGAGCGCGAAGTCCACCGCCGCCTCGAGGTCCCGCCATTCGGACGCCCCGTAGGCAAAGTGCCCGCTCGGGTCCACGCCGAGCCCGCGGTCGTTGCGATAGGTGATCAAGAGCGTGGGGATACGCTTTTCATAGAAGGCGGGAAGCGTCCGGTGCCCCTCTCCGCGGTGCGCCCCCTTCCCGTGCACCACGATTGCCCAGGTGGTCCCTTCGCCTTCGACCAGCCATGCGGGGAACGTGCCCACTTCGCAATCAAGGCTCACCTCGTCGAAGTCATACCCGTGTGCTGTTCGCGGGTCCCCGGGAAAGGCAAAGTTGTCGAGCCGCGCGTGTGTCCCCTCGCCGGGCATCCCTCTGACGGGTGTGAAACGCCGCCAGACGCGGTCACCATGGCGCCGCGAAATCTCGCCGAGCCTCGCGTAGCCACCCGGCCATTCGAGCCCCCACGTGCCCGGTTCGAAGAGCCCCGGGTTCCCCCCGGCGGTCAAGTCTCGAAGAACCAGGTCCTCTTCATCGCGCCCGGTGACTTCAACGTCCGGATGGGGATCATCGTGATTGGGCCGGAGGGCATGCTTGCGAAGGAGGTTCGTGTAATACCAAGTTCCCGCCGTCAGTGCCGCGGTAATGGACCCTACCAGGAGAATGGCGGTGCGCCTCAAGCCAGTCACAGCAGGTATCTTCACCTGTTTCACCGGGTGCGACAATTGGCGACCACCGGGGGAACGACGACGGCGCTGCCCTCGGCCGCCTCGCCGAAAGTGTAACGGGATCTACCGAGGCAGCGGGCTACGACAATCGTTCCGCGAGATCGGCGAGTAGGTGAAGTGCCTGTCCCGGGTTCTTGCGGCGTCTTACCTGGGAGGTACCGTTTGGGTGTCCTGGCGACGAAAGCCGATTCGATAAACCAGCGCCACGCCGACACCGGCGACAGCGAGACCCAGTACGTCGCTGGGAATCACCTGGTCACCGAAGGCGACCCAGGCCATGAGCATGGTCACCGGTGGACTCAAATAGAAAAGGCTGGCCACCCGCGTGGCATCCTGGCGGGCCAATAGGCGCCACATGCTCCAATAGGCGCCGAGCGATACCATCAGCACCAACCAGCTCATGGTGGCGATGAACGGCGGGGCCCAGTCGGTGGCAAAAGCTTCCAGGGACCAGGCAGGCATCATCATCACAAGCGTCGTGGCCACGCATTGATAAAACAGGACCGTATCGTCGGGCAGTCGCGTCGTCACCCCCTTCAGTTCGCGACGTCGCTGTAACAGACTTGCCGCTGTGATGGCGATGACAGAGCCAAAGGGTATGAGGTAGCCAAGCGGAGGTGTCTCCGCGTCACCGGAAAGGCGAGCACCCACCGCAATGACCACGCCGCAGAATCCCAGGACCAGGCCGAGCCATTGCCAGGCGTCGGTGCGTTCGCCGAGCACTGGCCCGGACAGGGCGCCGGTCAGAAGGGGTTGCAGCGCTGTAACCAGGGCCACGATGCCCGCCGGTACTCCCATGTCCAGCGAGATGAGTACGCAGCCAAGCCAGGCACCATGGGCCAGGACGCCCACCAGTGCAGTATGTCCAGCCGCGCTTCGGCCCGGCCATGCCAAACGGCCGCGAAGGCCAAGCCAGAGGCCCAGCAGCGTCGAGAGCGCCGCGTAGCGCCAGAACAAGAGGGTCCAGGGGCCCGCAAAGGGCAGGCCGTATTCGGCGCCGATAAACCCCGAATTCCATAACAGGACGAACAGCAACTCCAGCCCGATGAGCTTGCTGACGAGCTGCTTCATCATTGTCCGATAGCGTGCTGGAACGTATTCACCGCTTAGTGCGACCTCGCTGCCAGGAATTGACCTGCCTGATACTTCTTACCTGATGGTTGAGCCGGGCGCGTTCGGCAAGTTTCTCCACACGCCAGGCAGCGGTCACCGTATGAGCAGGGGAGCTGGCGCTCCACCTTCGCCACCGTCCGTTTACGCCACCGCCGGACAAAGGGCTCCGGCAGCCGTAAGGCCTGCCTGGCGATGGTCTACAAACTCGTCCAGCATGCCCAGCGTCACTGGCGCAAGCTCGATGGTCGTCAACTGCTTCCGCTCGTCCTTGCCAACCGCCAGTTCACCGACGGTATCATGACCCCCGCCCACACCGACGCCGCCTGACTTCCCAACCCGTGTCCGTCCCCAACTTTCCCGCATACCTCTGCCCGAGCTCCAGGCGGCCAAACTGAGAGCACAAGCTGCCGATTGCCTGATACACGGCGCTGATCTGTCGGTACAACTGGCTGATGAAGGAGCTGTGCCGGGAGGTCTATCCGGAGACGGCGGGATTGCGGCAGGCCACCGGGGCTGGCGGTCTCATCGCGCTCATTCCCCGGACGAGCAGCGCACACATTAACCCATGCCGCGTCCGGCTGACTGCGCCGCATCCCGAGCTCCCCGCTCACCGACCACAAGGCCACCGGCGTCGACACAGTGTCCTCCAATGACACCCAGTTCGTGCGCCGGCAGCTGCCGCTCAACGTAGCGCTCCCGCTGCCGCGCAAGCGTCCTGTTCTTCAGCGTCGCGACATGCAGCCAGTGTGAACACCAGGACGGCTGCCAGGATAATAGCGGTACTTACTCCCATGATGACCCGCCCAAAACGCGTTACAAACGGGCACGCATGTGCGCCGCCTGAGGCCTGCTGCCCGCCGCCATGCTGCGAGTCAGCGCGCACTGCTTCGCGCTCTCGCTCAAACGCTTCCAGCGTTCGACGCACATCCCAATCCTCGATCTGGTCAAAGTGGTGATAGAACTGGCCGACCGCAAAGAAGTCTTCGACTTCCATCAGGGCTATCACCTCATCCGCTTCAGCGCGGAGCCGTTCAATGGTGTACGGCGGCCCTACGGGAACAGCCATGACCACCCGCCTGGCACCCGCCGCACGGACCGACCGTAACGCAGCAAGCGCAGTCGCCCCGGTGGCTATGCCATCGTCCACGACGATGACGGTGCGCCCCTCCATGAGCGGCCGTCGGTTGCTGTCGAACGCTTCTTCACGGCGCGCTGCTTCCTCCGCCTGTTTGATGCGCTCCTTCTCCAGGTATGCATCGTCGGCGCCCACGAGCCTTGCAAGGGACTCGTCCACCCACGACACGCCGTCTGGCGTGACGGCCCCGATAGCGAGTTCGGGTTGTCCGGGCGCGCGGAGCTTCCTGGCAACAACCACACCCAGGTCGCCCCCCAGGGCCCGGGCGACATGCGCCGCTGGGACAACACCGCCTCGGGGTATTCCCAGCACCAGTGGATTCTTGTATCCGCGCGTTCGCAAGGCCTCGGCAAGCTGCATGCCGGCGTCGTGACGGTCTCGGAACATCCTCATCATCATCCATCGCCTCCGCGATTATTATGACAAGGCTATGCGAGGGGCCGGGGCTCCGGGCAGGCCAAGCGGCCCCTTTTCCCGGGGCCCGCTGGACGCGATCCTGTGCCGAATCAGGCACTCCGCCAACGCTGAGCCTCGATGGATGGCTGGGTCAGGGAGTGCGGCGGGGGCCGGGCTCCGGAGTGTCGAGATACTCCTTAAACCACCCGAGCGCCAGCCGCGACACTTCGTCCAGTGTGCCTGGTTCTTCGAAGAGGTGGGATGCTCCCCGCACGATCTCGATGCGCTTCTCACAGCGCAGACGGCCGTAGGCACGTTCGTTGAGCGGGATCACCGCGTGGTCCGCGCCACCCACGATGAGGAGGGTCGGCGCCTCGACCGAAGGCAATGCCTGCATCGCAAGGTCCGGGCGGCCACCGCGAGACACGACCGCGCCAACGACGCCCGGCCGCTCTGCCGCGCCGACGAGAGCTGCAGCAGCACCTGTGCTGGCGCCGAAGTACCCGGGCCGGTGGCCGCTGGTCTCGGGTTGTTCGGCAAGCCAGTCAGTGACCGCCACCAGGCGCGCTGCAAGAAAGGGGATGTCGAACCGCAGGTGGCCTGTCCGCATGTCAGCGGATTCTTCCTCCGACGTCAGCAGGTCAAACAAGAGCGTACCGAGACCGCCTTCCTGCAGGTACCTCGCCACTTGCTGATTGCGCGGACTGAGGCGGCTGCTCCCGCTCCCGTGGGCAAACACGACAATCGCTGCGCTCCCCGCCGGCAGCACGAGGTCACCCGCGAGGAGCGCCTCGCCGCGGGGCGATTGAACGGGGATCCTTACGGTCCGAGACTGTGCGTGTTCCATAGATACCTCGCGGCCATCGGGGTACCCGGTACCCCCAACAGTATGTGCCGGACGTCAATCCCCGTCAGGGATACCGGTCGTCCGTCCATCAGCCCTGCTTCCGTCCGCACTCTTCTTCGGCCCGGTGTGGCCGGGTGCATGCTGGGCTCCGGAAAAATCACGGGTGGTGCAATGTTCATAGTGGACTGGCTGACCGAGTCATAGGCCGCAGTCACCCTCGCAGACACGGCCGCGGAGCAGCGCACACATGGGCTATAGGTCTGGATGGCCGCTCACCATGCCCCGGATGGTACCGGTGCCGGGCGCTCCAGAAGGCTAGACTCGAAAGAAGAGGCCCTGAAACCCATGGCGATACGCGGTGGAGAGGGGAGCAGAGATGCCGCGGGCTCGATACGAAAACGATCTGAGGGAACGGGGTGACCTTGTATTGGCGCTCGGCTCGATGGCGGAGAAGGCCACACTCAATGCGATGGAAGCGCTGCATGATGGCGACACCGAGTTGTCCCGTCAGGTCATCGACCACGATCGCGAGATCAACAAGAAGCGCTTCGAAATTGAAGACCGCTGCCTGTTCGTCATTGCGTCCCAGGCACCAGTTGCATCAGACCTGCGGTATCTCGCGAGCATGTTCTACATCAGCACCGACCTGGAGCGCATCGCCGACCACGCGGCGGACATTGCCAAGATCAACATCCGCTTGGGTGACGAGCCCGTGCCGCGCAGGCTGGGCCGGATCGCATCGATGGCGGATCACGCCGTCGCGATGCTCCACCACTCCCTGGAGGCGTTCGTGCGCCGGGATGCCGAGTTCGCCCGCCGGATATCTGCCGCCGACAACGAGGTCGACCGGTTGCGGGACACAGTCTATTCGGAATGCCTCCGTTCGATGGCTGGCGACCCGGCAAGTATCCGGCGGGGCACCCACCGGATATGGACGGCGCACCGCATTGAACGCATTGCCGACCGCTGCACCAACATGTGCGAACGCGTCATCTACACGGTCACCGGGCGCATGCAGGAACTCAACGTCTCCAAACAGTGACCGCAACGGTCATGCTGGTGATGATGCGTCCCTCCGCTTCGCAAGGATGGGATCGGCAGCTGTTTCGTCATAGTCACAGTCGGCCTCATCGCGCGTTCGGCTGGTCACTTAGCGGCCCGAGTACCACAGATGGCGCTCTCTTGACAGGGATGTTGGCCGCTGCTCGCCCGCGGGCCCACAGGGCCGTTCGGGACCGTTCGGCTGACAGCGCATCGCTGGCGATGATAAGTGCTATTTGACGCGCCTATCGCATTATCTCTAGTATCCATTAGTCTCGAGTTAACGAACCGCTCCGTGGGTCTTGGTGCGGGGAGAAGGCGCATGCAGACGAGTGTCTTGGAGATCAGCATCGTGGAAGTCCATCGCGGATGGCCAACTGGGAGCTCAGTAACGAGGGGCACCATATGAGCCGTGAGATCGATCGTCGTCGGCCTCGTCGAATGCAGGATGTATCCGAACGTCGTGCTGCACTGGATGCGTCGGCTACTGAACTTTCGGCAAGCCTGGCAGCTGGCAACAACCTCATCGTCGACGATGTTGATGTGATGACGGGCAACCCTTCGCGCCTCATTTGGACGTCGTCCGCCGGCCCACGCGGGACTGCGGACTACAGAGAACGATCCCTTGACTCTCTCCGCCAGGCACGTGGGGTGCTCGGATTAGCGAACCAGAATATCGAGTTCGACCCTGAGCCCGCTGTATCAAGAACATCGAGCGGCATCGCTGCGGTGCATGTCCAGGAACGTTACAAAGGGGTCGACGTATTCGAAGCAGCAGAGACGGTCCGGTTTGGGCCGGACGGTGAACTCGAGGAGATCACGGGCACGAGCATCAGTGTCGACGGGGACCACGACGCGTCACCGAGGCTCTCAGCCCTGGGTGCGGCCGCTCGCGCTGCTGAGCATGTAGCCGAACCCGATGATGACGAGGCGACCGAAGACATAGCAGGACAGCGCCTGGACGCGCCGCGAGTAGATATCAGCGCTTTCACACCGATCTACGTAGATGCTCCGGCAGCGACCGCTGAGCAAAGTGCGCTGCTCGATAGCGGGCCCTTCGAGGAACCGATCGAAGCGAGATTGGTGTGGTTTCCAGTCGATGGCGAACTACGCCTGACCTGGGAAGTCGTGCTCACCTTTCCTGCGTATGTGGCTTCGTATCTGACACTTGTCGACGCTGGGACCGGAGAGGTCGTCTACTGCCGCGAACTATCGGATAGTACTGTCGCGCGTGGAAGCATCTATCGCACCGACGGC
>SKSF01000163.1 GCA_007118095.1 Dehalococcoidia bacterium | reverse complement strand
CGAATGCGCCAGTAGATGGCGTTGCTGCCGAAGACGGCGACGTTCGCCCCGTTTTCGACCGCGGCTTCGAGCCGGTCGTACATCTCGTTGGTGAAGTACTCGTGGTGGCCGTTGAGGATGATGAGCTGGTAGCCGTCGAGGGCGGCCGGGTTGGTGTGGAGGTCAAGGTCACAGAGGTAGTCGGCATCGAAGCCGGAGCGTTCGAACCAGCGGATGAAGGGGAGTTCCCAGCCCAGGAGGTTACCGGCGCCGTTGTTGAGGGCGATGGGCCGGTCGAACGAGACGGCGTAGGCACGTTCCTGGTCGTTCGAGTTGAAGTTGTAGAGGCTGTAGCCGCCCCAGTGGTTGTACGCGGCGGATGTGAGGCGGCCGGAGAGGACGAGGATGGGCGGTTTCTTCTCCTGGACCGAGCGGACGCAGAAGGGGACCAGGTGCTCGTAGCCGCCGGAGGTGTCGAGCCGGGCAATGTACATACCCGATTGCCAGTCTTCAGGGAGCGTGATTTCGAGTGTGGACGGCCAGTCCGTGCTGACGGTGCGGCGGTCGTCCATGTCGTAGTCGATGCCGACGCAGGGGATGCCGTCGTAGCTGGCGAGGAGGCGGCCGCCATCGCCGCCATACCAGCCGAGCCGGAAGATGCGGACCGCGGTTTCGCCGCTCGTGGCGGCCAGGTGGAGCCGGAGAGTCTTGCCCGGGGCAACGGTGCCGGGGTCCGCGAACCCGCCGGCGTGCAGGTGGTAGCCGGATGTCGTCTGCCAGCCGGGGTCTCCCGGGAGTGCGTTTTCTTCGGCCAGGGTGTGGCGGATTGAGCGTGAGCGGCGCGCGGCGGGTGTAGGCACATGGGGAGTAGGCGCCGTCACCGTGCCGGGTGGTGCGCTGGTGCCGGACGGGCGGCCGAGGAACCATGCGGCGGTCACCGAGGCGGCGGAGGCGATGCCTGCAATCCCCAGGAAGCGCCGCCGGTTCAGCCGGCGATTGTCACGTTTGGGTCGCCCGGCCATGTTGCCGACGATACATGTTCATGCGTTAGCCGTGAATGGCCTCGCGAATATGCGTGATGCGCAGCGGGGATTGCCGCGTGGCCGGTGGCCGGGAAGGGGCGGTAGGCTTGGCGTCGAAAGGGCGCGTACGTGATGAAACAGGCGGTTGCGGAGTGGGCGGGTGGTGGCGCCGGGCGGCGGTTTCCATGGATCCTGCTCCTGCTCATCCCATCGTGGGCTTCGTACCTGTTGCTTGAACGGCCGGAGAGCGGTGCGGACAGCCCCTTCTTCTTCTATATCCCGGACCTGACACAGGATCCCCTGGCGATGCTGCCAGGGTTCATCGTGGGCCCCCTGCTTAATACGCAGACGGACCAGACGATCCTGGTGACGGGGCAGCTCATCTTGTTTGGCGTGGTGGTGGAGCGGAGATTTGGCCTGGGGCCGGCGCTGCTGGTCTTCTGGGGGACGTCGATCGCGGCGGCGCTGGGGGCCGGGGCAATCGTGACGGCGGCCCACGCATGGTTCCCGGACGCGGCGGTGGTGGAGAACGCGTGGGGACGCGCGTATGGCGGCGGGAGCGCGGCGGGCTTTGGCCTGCTCGGTGTAGTGGCGGCGACGTCCCGGCTGTGGTGGGCGTGGACGGCGGTATTTGTGCTGTGGGAGGCGTCCATCTGGTACCTCATCTTGCAGAACTTCACGCCGGCGTTTCATGGCTCGGCATTTGCCGCGGGGGTGATCGGGACGCTGGTGTTTGCGCGGCGTCACGTGGGAACCCGTCCGGTGTGACAGGCGCGTGACGTTCCGGTGGCGATTGTCGCCCGGTAATGTCGATCGCGCGCGATGATTTTGCTAGTGTTTCGCCCTCGTATTACCTGCGTTTGTCTTTCGTACATTTTCGCGCGGTAATGCGGACAACAAAGCAACTGCCGGGACCCGGCTCCCGGTAGCGTGCCATTTGATGGAGGGCTCGGCAGGTGAAGCGGGCACCGCACAGCAGGGTATCGAGCATGCAGAGGCGCGCGGGCTTCCGCCGCTGGATGCTGGCCTGCGCCGTGCTTGTCCTTTCGCTGGCGGTCGCGGCCATTGGGGGGACGGGTAGCACGGCCGATTCGGTGGAAGCCCAGGGGGCGCCATCGTGCGAGGCGCCCGATGTGGTGGTGGAGCTTGGCGATGGGCCAGTGACCTATGGCCTGCCGGGCCGCACGGTGACGGGCGTCTGCATCCAGGCCGATGGGCCGGCGTTCAATGGAAGCAGCCAGAGCGGGTTTCTCCCGGTTGGCACCGGGTACGCGGATGCATGCTTCGGCATCGACGTCGGTCAGCACGGGGTGACGGTGACGCGGGAGACGGACATGGGCTGCCCGCGGCTGCAGCAAATGGGCGTCTTCTTTGAAGGTGTCCCGACGCCTACGCCGATGCCGCCGACGCCGACGCCCGTCCCACCGACGCCAACGCCAGTGCCGCCCACTCCGACGCCGATCCCGCCGGCGCCGACACCGGTCCCGCCAACGCCGACACCAGTGCCCGCGCTGCCGGCCGCGACGCCCACGCCGGTCCCCCCAACGCCGACGCCGACGCCTGTGCGGCCGACACCGACCGCAACGATCGAACCAACGGCGACGCCCGAGCCTACGGCGACGCCGACCCCCGAACCCACGGCGACGCCTGTGCCGCCGACTCCAACGCCGACGCCAGAACCCGAGCCGCCCACGGAACCCGAGGAGGAGCCTCCGCCGGAGCGCACCTTCCCGAATATGTATGACGACCTGCCCATGGGCACACGCCTGCTGGAGACGCCGGGGGACGTTGCGAGCACAAACCTCATCGTCGCCATTTTGACGACCGTCGTGCTGCTGACCGGGGCGACGCTCTTCAACCGGACGCTGGACCAGACGACGGAGGTGCTGGGCGGCCGGCTGTCGGCGTTGTGGTTCTGGGATAGCGCGCCAGTGCGCGCGGTCATGGCGGCCATGGCCGCCGTCGGCGCGGCGTGGGCAACGCTGGCGTCGGAAGGCACGTGGCTCCGCCGGATCGTGCCGTTCATCGGTCTGCTCGTGTCGACGGGACTCATCTACAGCCTGTTCGAGTCAGACATGGGTCTTACCCAGCGGGGGCTGGTTGTCGTGCTTTCGCTGATGGCCGCGCAGTTCGTGCTGGTGGCGGTGTACGAGGGCGGTAAGACCATCCTCTTCCGCAGGTATTACCAGCGGGATGCGGTCTTGCAGATCTTCCCGGCGTGTGTCCTGATTGCGATCGCGTCGGTTGCGGTTTCGCGGCTTGGCGGGCTGCAGCCGGGCGTGATCATCGGGTTCGTGGCGGCAGCCCACCTGGTGGATGGGCTCGGGCCGATCCGGGACTCCAGGCTGGGGAGGAACCTCGCCTACGTGGGGGTCGTGTTGCTGGCCCTGAGCATTGGCATGTGGGTCCTGGCGGCGCCGCTGGAAGCGTGGCACGACTCTGCGCAACACTTCGGGTCGGCCCTGGCTGCCTCGGGTGCGGCCACAATCGCGATCATCTGCCTGCAGGGGCTGCTGTTCAGCCTCATCCCGGTGCGGTTCCTCGACGGCGCGCCCCTGTGGCAGTGGAGCAAGCTCTTCTGGGTTGCCCTGTTCATCCCGGCGCTGACTGTCTTCCTGACGGTGCTGGTGAACCAGGAGCATGCGTACATGGAGCTGGCCGCGAGCCAGCAGTCGCTGACCGGGCTCGTGTTGCTGGGAGGCTATGTGGTGCTCACGTTCGGGACGTGGCTCTACTTCCGGCAGCGGGCGGCGACCGCAGAGAGGGAGGGTTCGGAGGCGGTGTAACAGGTGTGGTCACCGGGTGCGCGTCGTGTGACCGGAGCGATCAACGCCGGCGAATCCTGCTAGGCTCGATGGACAAGGCGTCGCACAGCGGCGCCCACGCAGTGCGTCCGCAGGAGGCCCGGCATGACGGACAGGACCTATGTGATGACGGAGATCGTGGGAGTTTCGGAGCGTTCGATTTCGGAGGCGATTTCGAATGCGGTGAGATACGCGGACGAGACGATCCAGGCGCTCGCCTGGTACGAGGTGAAGGAAGTCCGGGGCACGATTTCGGACGGGAGTGTCGGCGAATACCAGGTAGTGCTCGATGCAGGGTTCCGGTATCTCACCGATGAGGAAATGCGCGCCTGGGCTTCGAGCTGACGGTTTGGGCTGATTGAACACAGCCAGGAAGGAAGAACCGATGGCGGGAAAGACCTACAAGGTGATCGAGCTTGTCGGCGTTTCGGAGGAGTCGGTGGAACGCGCCATTGAAAGCGCGATTGCGCGGGCGGACCAAACGCTCCAGCACCTGGACTGGTTTGAAGTGGTGGAATCCCGGGGCGCTATCAAGGACGGGAAGGTGAGCGAGTACCAGGTGAAGCTGAAGCTCGGGTTCCGCGTAGAAACGTAACCGGCCAGGTTTCCCGGGAATTGTCGTTGCCCCCCAGAAGTGCGAGGGCACGCCGTGTGCGACGTGCCCCCGCGAGAGGAAAGGCGAGCCCGGGGAAACCGCCCGTTGCTACCGGGCGACCTGCTTTGCGAGCGCGGGGACGACGTAGCCGTACTCTGCTTCTTCGTCGTCCTCATCTGTGTAGGTGAAGCTGCCGGGTGGCGAATCGCCCACCGGGCAGGAGACCACGACGTCGACCGTGCCAGGCTCGTGCGACGGGGTGACAACGCTGATCTGCGTGTTGCTGTCGACGGTCGCGGATTCGGCTTCGATGCCGCCGAAGGTGACCGTGCAGGCGTCGTTGAAGTTGTCGCCGGTGATGACGACGTCCGTCCCACCCTCAGGCGGACCCTGGTCCGGGTCGATGTTGTCGATGACGGGCGTGTCGTCGAAGAACGTAAACTCGTTGGCGGAGGATTCTGGCGATGAACCGCCCGGTGTCGTGACCACGACATTGACGGTGCCCGGGCTGTGCGCGGGGGAGGTGGCGAAGATCTCGCCGTCATCGATAACGGTGAACTCCGCAGCGGGGGTGTTGCCGAATGTCACGCTCTCGGCGCCGTCCAGGTTGACGCCGCTGATGGTGACCTGGGTGCCACCCGATGCCGGCCCTTCATCCGGGTCGACCGAGGCCACGATGGGCGTGCCCTCGTCGGTGTCGTCGTAGAAGGTGAAGTTGCCGGCGGATGTGGATTCCGATGTCCCTTCGCCGGTCGTCACCGACACCATGACGGTGGCGGGTTCGTGGGGCGGGGTGGTTGCGGTGATCTGCGAGTCGCTGTCGACAGTGAAGGATGCGGCCGGTTCGTCGCCGAAGTGGACTGCCGTGGCGCCATCGAAGTTGTCGCCAGTGATGGTGACTTCGGTCCCGCCGGACGACGGCCCCAGGTTCGGGTCGACACCGAAGATGACTGGCGTGGTGTCGTCGAAGAAGGTGAAGGGTTCGGCGTTCGAGTCGCCGGCCGGGCAGGAAACGACGACATCGACCGTCGCAGGTTCGTGTGCCAGGGTGACCGCGGTGATTTCGGTGCTGCTTTCGACCGTGACGCTCGCGGCGTCTTCACCTCCGAAGGTCACCGTGCAGCCGCTCACGAAGTTGTCGCCGGTGATGGTGACGGTGGTGCCGCCGGATGCGGGGCCTTCATCCGGGGAGACGTTGTCGATGACCGGCGTACCATCGATGAAGGTGAACGAGCCCGGTCCGGATGTCCCGGCGGGCGTGGTGACGGTGACGTCGATGGTGCCGGGGTTGTGCGCGGGGGTGGTTGCGGTGATCTGCGAGTCGCTGTCGACGTTGAAGGTGGCGGCGGACTCGTTGCCGAACTGGACGTCATTTGCGCCGGCGAAGTTGTCGCCGGTGATGGTGACGGTGGTGCCGCCGGAAGCGGGGCCTTCACCGGGGTTGACGCTGGAGATGGTGGGGGCGTCCGGCGGCGCGTGGTAGCCGGTGATTTCGGACGAGGCTGTGACGAGCTCGGTCGAGAGAACGCCGAGCTCGAGCTCGACGAGGGTGTCGTCTTCGATTGTGCCCTCGTCGCCAAAGCCGATGCCGAGGTCTTCGAGGATGCCGCCCAGGAGGCTGTCCGTGCCGAGGATGTCGTCAACTACGCCGAGCAGTTCCCCGAGAAGGTTGTCCAGCAAGCAAGTAACGCCGCTGAGGAAGTCTGTACATACCGCGAGTTCGATGTCGCTCACGAGTCCCAGTTCGAGGTCGGCGGTGACGGTGAGGTCGGTGGCGATGGCGACGACGTCGACGCCGGTGGAGGTGCTGCCGTTGCCGGACTGGTCGACTTCGAGGAGAACAACGTCGCCGGTGAT
>SKSF01000107.1 GCA_007118095.1 Dehalococcoidia bacterium | reverse complement strand
GGGGAAGGCGGCCGTGAAAGCAGACACCTCGTTCGAAGACCTCGAAGCGGGAATCCTCCCGGGCGAAACAACGGCTGGCGATAACCACCGCCGTAAGATAATTGTACGCGCGGTGACCCTTGCCCTCTGGGCGGTGGTGCTCGCGATGGTCGTTGGCAACGCCTTGCGAAATCCTTCACCTGTAAGCCTCTTCACCGCCCTCGGCTTCGTCGTCCTCTTCGTCCTTATCTATGTGCAGATCGCCATGATGTACTGGAGCGGCCGCCGCCAGCACATGCGCCTCGGCGCAAAACTCAAAGGCGCCGGCTACATCAGCGACCTCGGCGGCCTCCCAAACCGCAACTACCTCCTGGCCGAACTCCGCCGCGAAATGCCCCGCGCACGCGGAGATCGATCGCCATTCACACTCTTGCTCCTCACCCTGGATGACCTCGAAGGCGTCCGCGACCGCCGCGGCGACGACTTCGTCGAACGCACCCTCGATCAGATGGTCGAAACCCTCCGTCGCATGACCCGCAACTCCGACTTCCTCGCACACCTCGGCGACGGACGGTTCTGCGTCATGCTCGTCGAATGCCCGGCGCGCGAAGCGCTCAAGTACCTGGAGCGCCTGCCGGGCAGCGTCGCCGTGAGCGACGGCCGCCACATGCTCGATGTGCCCATCACCGCGCGCCTGGCGCAGTACGATATGGAATCGCTCTACGCGACAGACGTGCTCGCCGAAGCCGAGGAGGCACGCCCCCTCCAGCGCCGCAAAGTCATGAAACCGGACGCCCAGGTAGCATAGCCGCGGCGGCCATTCCAGTTCACACAAGCGATGCGAGCCACGGGTGGCCGGGGTGAAGCATGCCAACGGTCCCATGCAGCCACTTATGCGATTCCGCCGGCAGGTGCGGCAGCAGCGCGCGAAAGTCGGCTTCGTCCTGTTCGAATCGGTGCCCCTGCGACGCGTCCGCGAAGTACGCCGTCGCCTTGTAAAAAGCGAGGAGACCGGGAAGCACCGTCGGGACCCGCCACCCCGAGCGGCGGACGCATTCCCGCAGTGGGACGGCGATTCGCGGCTCCCGCGAAAGCACCCATTCCGTGCCGGTGCTTTCGTTCAGCAGCACCTCCAGTTCGAATCCGTCCTCGTCCGTGGTGTGGATGTGCGCGGGCAGTTCAAGCCGGCGCCCGTCCCACCGCTCCGTGGTGTCGTCGGAGACCTTCGCGTCGTGCGCGACCAGCCGCCAGCCCGCCAGGTGCTCGAACAACGCCCCCTGGTCGTCGTGGAACACGACGATGTCCACGTCCCCGTGGTCCCGTGACTGGGAGCCGCGCCAGGCGTCGATCGCCCAACCGCCGCATAGCGCCCAGCGCGGACGGAACGTCGCCATCAGCTTCGCGACACGCGCCACCGGCGCCGGGGCGTCCGTCATGGCGAAGCTACCCTATGGGTCCGCAACGACCTGGACCAGCGTGAACAGGAGCAGGAAACCGATCGCCACCCCGCCCACCGTCAGGAGCGCGCGAATCATCCGATCGCGCGATTCGCTCGCCTCCTGTAGCGGGATCAGTGCGTGCGTCCCATCCGCGTCGGCGATAATCTCGCGCGCCCGTTCAAACTGCGTCCGGCGCACGACGATGTTCTGGATGCTGCCGTACAGGCTGGCGCCGCCCAGCGCCCCCCGCGCACCCTGCTCGAATACCGCCGCCTGCATTCCGTCGTCCCGGAGGATATCG
Organism: Dehalococcoidia bacterium; assembly: GCA_007118095.1. Taxonomy (GTDB): domain Bacteria; phylum Chloroflexota; class Dehalococcoidia; order Tepidiformales; family Tepidiformaceae; genus SLAK01. The sequence continues at coordinate 4,552 of SKSF01000107.1, read as the reverse complement.
ACCCAGATCTGGGCCTCGATCGGGTCGCGCGTGCGTGCCACGACCACAGTGTCGTTGGGGTTTATGTCCATCCAGCTTCAGTTTCGCCCACACGGTGCAGTTTGAGAAAGTTCGTGGTTCCGGCCAGGTCAACAGGCAGGCTGCCGGTGATCAGCAGCTCATGCCCCGGCCTCACATGCCCGCGTGCAAGCAACGCCTCGTCGACGGCTTCGAACAGGTCCTCCACATTGTGCACCGGCTGACAGGGCACAGGGATAACCGACCGCGCCACCGAAAGCCGGCAAAGCACATGCGTGTCCGAAGACAGCGCGTAGATTGGCACCCCCGGATACGCCTTGCTCATCAGGAAGGCGCTGTAGCCACTGTTGGTGAAGCAGACAATCGCGCGGAGATTCGGGTCGACGTCGACGATGGTGCGGGAGGCGAGCGCGATGACATACGAGTGGTCGCCGGGATTGTGTGGGGCTGCCACATAGCCTCCGGCGGGTGCATTGCCCTCCGCGCGCCGGATGATGCGATCCATCATTGCGACCGCCTGCACCGGGTACTTCCCGATCGCGGTCTCCGCACTCAGCATTACAGCGTCCGAAAGGTCCCACACAGCGTTCGCCACGTCGCTCGCCTCCGCCCGCGTCGGCCGCGGAGAGTCGACCATCGATTCCAGCATCTGCGTCGCCGTGATAACCGGCACCTTGTTGCGCGCGGCCGACGCGATGATGCGCCGTTGCTGCACGGGCACCTCCTCCGGCGGCAGGTCCACCCCAAGGTCCCCACGTGCGACCATCACCCCGTCCGATTCAGCGACGATTTCGTCCAGGTTCTCGATAGCCTGGCGCCGCTCGATCTTGGCGATCACCGGGACATCCGCCCCCGCTTCGTTGATGGCGGCCCGCGCCTGTTCCAGGTCTTCCGGGGACCGGACGAACGATAGGGCAAAGAGATCCACCTGTGCCCGCACCCCGGCCGCGATGGCGTCGAGGTCCCGCGGGGTCAACGACGGAGTGGAGAGGTTCGACGCCGGGAACGCCACCCCCTTGTTGGGCGTCAGTGTGCCGCCAAAAACGATCCGGCACTCGAGCGCCTTGTCCACGTGCCGCTCCACCCGCAGCTCGATGTTTCCATCGTCGAGCAGCACCGGGTCCCCCGGCCGCACGTCTTGGAGCAACGAAGGGTAGTCGATGGTGAGGCGGTCCTCGTCGCCCTCAACGGTCTCGGGCGTGAGCCGGATGAGCCGCCCGCGCACCATGTTGATAGGGTGGCCACCGGCCGTCGGGCCCGTGCGAAGCTTCGGCCCGCCCAGGTCCATCAGCACCCCCAGCGGGGTATCGCGCTCACGGGCAACGTCCCGCGCGAGCGCGACGGTACGTTCATGGTCTTTCAGGTCGCCGTGGCTGGTATTCAGGCGGATCACATTCAGGCCTGCATCCACCATGGCGTTCAACGTTTCGGCACTGTCCGAAGCAGGCCCAATGGTCGCAACGATCTTCGTAAAACGCGTGGCTGGCCTCCCGTCCTCGACACTGCTGGGGAAAGTGTAGCAAGCGACACAGGCGCCGGTTGTGACCGGGCGGCTACAATCAGCCCTGTGACGAAACAGGCGAAGACCCTCAAGGCCCGCGAATTCCTCTTCTATACCGAAGACCAGGCACTCGCCGAAGTCGAAGACGCGATCCCGCGCCCCAACCGGCGCGTCATGTGGACCATCCTCCAGTTCTACTACGACGACCCCGCCGTGCACTTCGAAGTCCAGCCCCAGGGCCAGCGCAACCAGGTCGAACTTGGACTCCACTTCGAAGCCGATGCAGAGACGAACGAAGCGCGAGCACAATATATCGCTGCCCACGCCCCGGAGCTCATGGCCGCACTCGGGCCCGAATGGGAGCTGGAGGAATGGACCGCCTCCTGGCGCCGGCTGCACCGCGTCTTTCGCTACGAGCGCCTCACCGCCGAACTCGGCCGCGAAGTAGCCGCCCAGTTCGCCCTCCTCCTCCGCACCCTCCAGCCCATGGTCGCCGACCTCGAATCAATCCCCAACAACGTCCCCGCCCTCAAAGCCGCGACAAGCGTATCCGTCCGCTGAGCCCCGATCCCCCTCTCACAAAGCATTACAGGGGCGAGCGGCCAGGGTTTGTCCCCACGCCGAAAGCGTTGAGCCGGGGGGTGAGGCTTCGACCAGAGCGTTGCGAGAACCGGCGAGGGCTATGGGTTCGAGACCCACCAATGGTTCGGGCGCCGGGCGGCGCCATCCTCACCGCCACGCACGACCGTTACCTGGTCGACCGCATTGCCACCCGCCGCCTCCAGGTCCAGGACGGTGCCATCCGCGAGTTGTAACCGCCGGCCGGTAAGCTCAGGATGAGAACATTACGTGCGGGGGCAGGGCGATGATCCCCACCCTCATCATCCTCGGTGTCATGGCAGGCATGGTCCCCCGCGGCTGGGTCGCCATCCCCATCCTGGTCATCGGGTGGCCCCTGCTGGTCATGCTCATCGGCGCCGACGATAGCGGCGCCGGTCTTGTGATGGCTGCCGCCGTCACTGCTGTAAACGTCACCGCCGGTTTCACCGCCGGCCTCCTGCTGCTCCGCCCCGTCGCCACGCGCCTCGTGGATCGCCTCGCCCCATAGCCATCTGCTGGCCCACCCCATACCCCGCTGATACGCTCTTTCCCGGTATGTCCATCCGGGGTGCCAGCGACGCATGAGCCAGCAGGATCCCAGGCAGCGCGAGCAGTGGTCTTCTGAGCCGGCATTCGTCTTTTCCATGGCGGCCGCGGCCGTTGGCCTCGGGAACCTGTGGCGCTTCCCCTACATGGTCGGCGAAAACGGCGGGGCACCCTTCATCATCGCCTACCTCCTCGCCCTCGTCGTCGTCGCCCTGCCTGTCATGATGCTCGAAGTCGGCGTCGGCCGCCTTGCACAGGGCAGCGCCGTCCACACCTTCCGCCAGGTTCACCGGTGGGGCTTCATCTTTGGCTGGGCCGTTGTCCTCCTCACCGTCCTCATCACCAGCTACTACCTCGTCGTGACTGGCTGGACCATGGGGTATGCCGTCAATGCCGCGACCGTGAGCGTCTCCGAATTTGATGAGTTCACCTCCGGCTATAACTCCATCTGGTTCTTCCTCGCTGTCACTGCCATCGCCACCGGCATCCTTATAAAGGGCGTCTCCGCAATCGAGACCTTTTCCCGGTGGCTCATGCCCATCCTCATCATCGTCATCCTCATCCTCGTTGGCATCGCAACCCAGGTCGACGGCTTCGCCGAGGCCCGCAACTTCATGTTCCAGGCCGACTTCTCCCTCCTCACCAGCGGAAGCCTCTGGATCTTTGCTTTCGGCCAGGCCTTCTATACCCTCGCCGTCGGCCAGGGTTACCTCGTCACCTACGGCTCCTACATCCCGAACCGTACCCACGTCCCCCGCGCCTGCATCGTCGTCGCCGTCACCGAGACCATGGTCGCGCTCCTCGCCGGCTTCATGATTTTCCCCTATGTCTTCACCTATGGCTTCGACCCCGGCGAAGGCAGCCAGCTCGCCTTCTCCACCCTCCCTCGCGTCTTCGAAGAAATGACCGGCGGCGCCTACCTCGCCATCCTCTTCTTCTTCCTCTTCTTTGCCGCCGCTTTCAGCTCCTGCCTCGCCGGGCTCAAAGTCGTCATCGCCGCCGTCTCCGAAGAGATGAAGCTGTCTCACACCCGCGCCGTCATCGCCGTTGGCGTCCTCATGCTCTTCCTCGGCATGCCCTCCGCTCTCAGCTTCACCCCCGTCGAACTCACCGTCGCCGGCATGCCCTTCCTCGACTTCGTCGACCAGTTCGCCGGGACAAACGTCGTCATCGCCTCCGGCGTTATTGGCGCCGGCCTCTTCGCGTGGCTCGTCCCCCGCCACCGCATCCGCGAAAGCCTCGAAACCACCGTCGACTACTGGAAGTGGCGCATGGTCATCGTCGGCCGGGCCCTCCCCTTCGCCGCCGCCATCTTCCTCCTCTGGCGCCTCGTCTCCGCCCTCGTCTAACGCACCCACACCCCACCACCCGCAGCCACAGCCCACTGCGGCTGCGGCCAATGCAACTTCGAGCCCCCTCTCCCAAAGCGTTGGGAGAGGGGGCGGGGGATGAGGGTTTCCCTACCCCGTTACAACGGCACCCGGCCCTCCGCATCCGGCCGCCGCGCAGCACGCTTCCACCATCCGCGCCTAACTCCCGGTTCACCTTCCCATTCCCCGCCGTTGTTCCGACCCGCGATGCCACGCTATGTTGCTGGTAATGCGCCAGCTCGCAACGGCATCCAATGACATCGCTTGCGGTGCTCCGGACGGTCCCCATCCGGCCCTGGCCCTCACTCGCTGATGGGCCCGTATTTCGCGGAGACCCCGTGGGCCTTCCCCGGCCTCGTTCTGGTCATCATCCTCGCCGGCATCTTCGCGAAACCCCTCAGCAGCCGCATCGGAGGCGTTCCCGCCGTCCTTGCGCTGCTCATCTTCGGCCTCGCTGCACCCCTCCCCATTACCCTCACCCCATCGCACACCGCCCTCGAATATGGCGTCGAAGCCG
>SKSF01000005.1 GCA_007118095.1 Dehalococcoidia bacterium | reverse complement strand
GCCGATCTGCGCTTCCGTCGCCTCGCCGCCCATGATCGCGGTCATCGCCCGCTCCGCCAGCTCACCCGGGAGGACGCCATCCTCGACAAGCGCACGGATAGCCTCCTGGATTACCATCGCCCTCCCTCCATGCCGAGAAAGTTTCGGAGCAGCGCCTTCCCCTCCGGGGTCGCGATCGATTCCGGGTGGAACTGCACGCCTTCCACACTGAGCTCCCGGTGCCGCACGCCCATGATCCGGTCCGAATCCGAGTGCGCCGTCACTTCCAGTTCCCCGGGCGTCGAATCCGGTGTACCCGCGAGCGAATGGTAGCGCACTGCCTCGAACTCCTGCGGCAGCCCGGTGAACACGCCCTTGCCATCGTGCCGGATCTTCGATGTCTTCCCGTGCAGGATCTCGCCAGCACCGGACACCGTACCGCCGTACACCTCGTACACGCACTGGTGCCCAAGGCACACACCCAGCACCGGCACCTTCCCTGCAAACGCCCGGATCACATCGCACGAAATCCCCGCGTCGCGCGGCTTCCCCGGCCCCGGCGATATCACAACCCGGTCCGGCTGCAGAGCCTCGCACTCCTCCACCGTGATCTGATCGTTCCGGTGCACGACCACGTCCGCGCCCATCTCTGCCAGGTACTGGTAGAGGTTGTACGTGAAGCTGTCATAGTTATCGATGAGCAGCGTCGTCATTCTTCCATCCTCTCTTCGCGCGCCAGGTCGTGCGCAATTGCGTTCAATGCGTCGGAAAGCTCCTCCGGCGTATACCCGAACCCCCGCCGGTCCAGCCGGAACTTCCGCGCCAGGTAGTCAGCGTCCAGCGACGCGGTTGCCCACAGGTTCAGCGGATACGCCGTCCCCGGGTCACCCAGCAGTGTCACGAGGTAATACCCGTCACCTGCCGAACGGGTGTAGGTCGCTATCTCTTCCATCAGCGGGACCAGCATCAGGTCAACGCTCCCGCGCCGGTAAAACCGGACACCTAGGTGTTGGACGTCCTTCTGCAGTCCCGGGTCTGTCGTCATGCTGCTTCCAGGCCCTCTTTCACAATGCGCAGCACGTCTACCGGCTCGTATGCCACGAAGTCCGGCTTTGCCTGCTGCAGGTGGTCAAGCTCCATCGAACCCCACAGGGCGCCGATCGACTGGCACCCTGCTTCGCGGGCCGCCTGAACATCGGCCGCGCTGTCTCCCACCACAAACATGCTTTCCGGCTCTTCTATCATCAGCCGGTCCAACGCCTCGAGCACGGGGTCGGGTTCCGGCCGGTGCTCGTCCGTGTCGTCGTAGCCCACCACCGAATGAAAGTAATGCAACAGCCCGGTCTGCTGGAGTTCCTCGGTCGCGCCCCACGACACCTTCGATGTCATCGCGATCATCGGGATGCCAGTCGTCAGTAGCGCCTCGAGCACCGCCGGTACTCCTTCGAACGGCGCGACCGGCGCCGCCGCAGTGAAGTAGCGCTCCTGGTACGTGTCTACGAACTGCTGGTAGTCATCGCCGAGCAACGCCTGCCCGATGCCTTCGACCGAGAGCTGGCCGTACTCGCGCAAGAGCGAACGGGGGTCTACCTTTCCGCCCACACACTGCTCATATGCATAGGCAAGCGCCCGCAGGCGCGCTTCGATCGTGCTTACCAGCGTGTCGTCCAGGTCCCACAGCACGGCCGTCATGTCGCGCCTCCGGGCATGGCGATGTCCCGCTCGCGGAACACATCGGCCATCACGCCCCACGCCTCGATCGCCGCCGGGAACCCCGCATATGCCGCGATCATGCGCATCGTTTGGACAAGCTGCTCTGGCGTCACACCGTGGTTCAGCGCCCCGCCAATATGCGAGCGCAGCGGCCCGGTTCGTCCCAGCGCGCCCAGCATCGCGACCACCTGCAGGCTCCGCATCCGCCGGTCCAGCGCCGGGTCACTCCATACCTCGCCCAGCGCGAAGTCCACCACATCCTCCGCCAGCCCCGGTTGACGCGTCCGCATCTCTTCGAATGCCTGCTGCGGGTCAGCGCCGCCGCGCAGTGTCCGCAGGACATCAAGCCCGGCAGCCCGCCGGTCGCTCGAGTCGTCCCGGGCCGGCGCCCCTGCGCGGTGCGCGGTCATCCCGCCTGGCGCCTCTGGTGCGTTCGCGCTCAGTGCCGCCAGGATCTCGGCCGCATCGTCCGGCCTGCTGCGCACGCCGAAGAGTTCGAGGACCGTCTCTTTCACGGTCTCGTTCATGTGGACGGAATCGAGCTCACCCGGCGCGAACCAGCCGCTCTGCGTCCCGTGGTCGACCTCGGGCTCGCCATCCCACTCGCTCGCCGCGTACACGTTGTAGACAACGAACCCTGATTCATCCTGCAGGTAGATGGTCTCGACAAAGTCTTCCTCGATCGCTGGCGTCTTGACCCCGATCTCGCCGAGCATCTGGTCCATCGCTTCGTCCACGTCCGGGTGCTCCGGTAATACCTCCCCGCCCGGCAGCGCCCACGGCCCGCCGTCCTGGTCCCGCACCAGGAACAGCCGCCCCTGCTGGACAACGATTGCCCCGTTCCAGATCCGCTGGCTCATGATGTCCGCATCGTCTCCGTCGAAAGCACACTGAAGAGCAGGATGCGCAACGGCGGGTCCAGGTCGAACTCGCTCAGCTCGGCCTGCCCGATCCAGGCGCCTTCCTTGTCTGGCACGTCGCCTTCCCACTCCCACACGGTGTAGAACCCCGAGAACTTCGGCTCTGCCTCGTCCGGGTTCCGGTAGTCGAACGCGCCCTGGGCCCAGATCTTCTCCGCCTCGATGCCGAGCTGGTCCCACAGGATCGCCGTGAGCTCGTTTTTCCGGTGGTCCGCCAGCGGCGGGAACGGCCCGCCGGGCAAACCCCATCCCTGTTCCAGCTTGCGCAGGAAGACCTTCCCATCTCGCGCGAGAATCCCGTAAACACAATCCGGTCGCCGGTCGGTCATAGTCGCTCCTCCGGCCTGTTTAGCCGTACCCCAGGCTGCCCTGCGGTGCTTCCGCAGCCGCAATCTCCGCCTGGTCTATGGCTCGCATGACGGCGTTCAGCTTGTGCACCGTCTCCATATATTCAGCATAGGGCTCACTGTCGAACACGATCCCGCCGCCCGCCTGCAGATAGGCCACGCCGTCCTTGTAGACGAACGTGCGGATGCCGATGCACGTATCCAGCGTGTTCGCGAAGCTCGCATAGCCCACGGCGCCGCCATAAACGTACCGCTTCTCGGGTTCCATCTCCGCGATCAGCTCCATCGCGCGCACCTTTGGCGCCCCGGAAAGCGTCCCCGCTGGGAACACCGAACGAAACGCGTCGAACGCCGTTCGGTCGTCACGCAGCTGCCCCGACACGTTCGAGACAATATGCATCACGTGCGAGTACCGCTCGATGTGCATAAGCGAATCCACCTTCACCGTGCCAGGCTTCGCGACGCGCCCCACGTCGTTCCGCCCGAGGTCCACGAGCATGATGTGCTCCGCGCGCTCTTTCTCGTCCGAAAGCAGCTCCTCGGCAAGCGCCTCGTCTTCCTCCGGCGTTTGGCCGCGCTTGCGTGTCCCGGCGATCGGATGGTTCGTCACAATGCCCTCTTCGACTCGCACGAGCAGCTCTGGCGAGGCCCCCACCACCTGGAATTCGCCCAGGTCCAGGTAGAACATGTACGGCGATGGGTTCACCTTCCGCAGTTCCCGGTAGATGTTGAAGGGGTGCGCCCCGGTGTGCCGCGCCAGCCGGTGCGATGGCACCGCCTGGATAATCTCTCCGTCGATGATGTTCTCCCGCAGGCGCTCCACCATCATCTCGTAGCCTTCGCGCCCCGTGTTCGACTCGGCCTTCCCGGTCCCCCGGATCACCGCGTCGATATCATTCTCCGGTACCGGCGTCGGCCGGTTGTCCAGCCGGCTCACGAGCTCGTCGATCTGGTACGCCGCCTGCCGGTACGACGACGCAATGTCGCCGTCCAGGCGGACATGCCCCACCACCTTCATCGTGTGGTGCAGGTGGTCGAATACCACCATCGTGTCGCAGAACAGGAACATCGACTCCGGCAGCTCCAGCGGATCCGCCTGCGGCCGCTCCATCTTCGGCTCCCAGTGCCGCACCGCGTCGTACGCCACATAACCAATCGCCCCGCCCGTCAGCGCCGGCAACCCTGGCACGGGGATCAGCTTGAACTGCTCCATCTCCCGCTCTACCGGCACCAGCGGGTCGGCTTTCCAGTCCTCGTGCTCCCCGGTCCGCGAAACCCGGTACGGGTTGGTCCCGATAAACGAATACCGGGCGATACGCTCGCCCCCCTCGACTGATTCGAGCAGGAACGAGTAGGGCGCCTCCCTTACCTTCAGGTAGGCCGATACTGGCGTCTCAAGGTCCGCCGGGACCTCCCGGTAGATGGGGACCAGGTTGCCCTCGTGCTTCTCCGCGAGCTCCTGCACCTCCTGGAGCGTGGGTCGCAGCATTAGTACTTCTCCAGGTAATTCAGGTCGAGCCCATCACGCACCATCTCCATGGTCTCCCGCGCCAGTACCTGGAACCGCTTCGTCCCCTGTTCCAGTGCCTCGCGTACGTCCGGCATCCGGGCTTCGTAATACGCCCGCCGTTCACGCATCGGCTCGAGCAGGTCGTTCAGGCGTGCCGTCAGGAGCTCCTTCAGTTCCTTGTTGGGCACGCCTTCCGTTTCATACCGCTTCCGCAGCTCCGCTACCTCGGACTCGTCCGGGTCGAACGCGGCGAGGTAAAGGAAGATCGGGTTCTCCTCTGGATCACCGGGCTCGGTCGCCCCGCGCGGCGGTCCCCCGTACATCCCGCGGATCTTCTTCGTGACCGTCGCCGCGTCATCCTTCAGGTCGATGGTGTTGTTCCGGCTCTTGCTCATCTTCGCGTTGCCATCGATCCCCACCAGCCGTGGCACCCGGCCTACCAGTGCATCCGGTTCCGGGAACACATCCTTGAACCGGTTGTTGAACCGCCGCGCAATCTCCCGCGTCATCTCGATGTGCGGGAGCTGGTCCTCCCCAACCGGAACCAGGTGTGCCCGCGGCATCAGGATGTTCGCAACCTGCATCACCGGGTACGTGTAGAACGCGACCGGCACGGGCTTCCGTTCCGACCCCGGCTCCTCACCCTCTTCGATTGCCGCCATCTCCGCCTTCAGCGTCGGGTTCCGCTCCAGCATCGAAACCGGCAGGAACCAGCTCAGCAACGTGGTCAGCTCGGTGTGCTCCGGCACCAGGCTCTCGATGACGAAATTCGAACCCTCCGGGTTCAGCCCGGCCCCCAACCAGTCCAGCGCCACTTCCCACACGGACTGCCGCACGTGCGTAATATCGTCCGCGTAGTCCGAGACTTGGTAGTCGGCGATCAAGAACGAGCAATCGTACTCGTGCTGTAACCGCACCCAGTTCTCGATGGCACCGGCATAGTGTCCGAGGTGCAGGGACCCCGTTGGCCGGATGCCCGTCAGGATTCGTTTCCGTTCCGTCATCGATCGCCTCCCCGCGGCCCTCGCGGAGGACCGCTGTCACGCCCGCCGCCGCGTGGCCCGCCTCCCGGGCCGCCGGGACCGCCAGGGCCCCGCCCGCCTGGGGGTCCACCGGGACCGCCCGGCCCCCGGCCGCCACCGCCGCGCGGCGGACCCGCGCCACGTTCCCGCGAGCTATCGCGCCGCATATCCAGCACGCGCAGCGATGCGCTCACCTGCTTCGTCGCCTGCTCCGCCACCTCCAGCTCGTCCGAAAATGCCGACGCTGGCTCGTTGATCAGCTCCGCCACGATATGGATCCAGGCACGACACTGCGCCAGCGCCCCCCGAGCGTCACGGTAGACCGGCGCCTGGTAGCCCCCCTCACGCGTCGACGCATCCACAATCAGTGCGCACGCACGGCCGGCTTCCTCAAATGCCTTCTGCTGTGCCTCCCGGACCGCCTGCAGGTTCGACGTCACCCGTAGCCGACCCACCATGGATGCCAGCTTCAGTGACGTGTTGAATGCTTCCGTCGTTTCGTACCCGTACTCGGTCATGACGTGCTCCCCGCTGCTTGCTCGCAGCCGTCGAGGAAGCGCAGCAAACGGTCACATGCGACCTCGGTCGCAGTCACCACCGCTTCTTCGTCGGTGCAGCTTTCGTGGATGGCCGCGATCTCCGCATCCGAATGCGCAAGGTCCGCCACCAAATGTGTCGAAAAGAACTCGAACTGGTCCGGCCGCATCTCGTAATGCTCCACCAGCGACCGGATGGTCAGCCACGAAAGGTTCGGCACCTGCCCTTCGAATGCGAACAGCGTTGCCAGCGCTTCCGCGACCGGCCCTTCCCGGGTGACCCGCTCGAAGTG
>SKSF01000199.1 GCA_007118095.1 Dehalococcoidia bacterium | reverse complement strand
TCCAGTGCCTTCGCCTGCTCGTACGGCTGCCCCAGCTCCCCGAAGATCTCCGCCGCTTCCTTGAACCGCACACGTGCCGTGGTCCAGTCCTCGTGCGCCTTCGCCAGCAATCCCACCAGGTAGCGCGCCATCGCCACCCACGACTGGCTCCGGAACGCCCGTGCCGTCTCCTCCGCTTTCTGGCAGCTCACCGCCGCCTGTTCCAGCTCCCCTTGCGCGATCTGGATCGGCACCGCCGAGGGGTACAGCAGCACGTCACAACCGGCGCACTCGCCCACCTCCCGTTGCACGGCCAGTCCGCGCGCCAGGTATCGAGCCGCCCCTCGCTGATCGCCGCCCTCGTGGCTGTTCAGCGCCAGCGTCGCGTAGATCCGCCCCAGGCTGTGGGCCCGCACCATCGCACTATCCGAACGCCGTGCCAGCCGCAGCGCCTCGTTCAGCCGCTGGTCCGCCTCGGAGGTCAGCCCGACGGCACTCTCCATCTGCGCCACCCGCTGCTCGCCCAGCACCAGCCCGAACGTCCCGTCAAACTCCCGGCAGAGCCGCGCGCTCTCGTGGAATGCACGCGCGCTATCCAGCCACCGGCCCCGTAGTTGCAGCACCGCCCCCAGCGCGTGATGGCACAGCGCCAGCGCCCGCGGATTTCCTACCTCTTCGGCCTGCGCCATCGTCTCGCGGACCAGTGCCTCCACATCGGCAAGGGGCTGATCACCGTACAGGTGATACTCCCACAGTCAGAGGTGCGCATCGAACGCTTCGTCGGTGCTGAACCCCGGCACTTTCAGGGTGTGCCGCTCCAGTTCTAGCTCCACCCCTCGCTGCCAGTCCCCGAGCGAATGACACGCGAGCGCCAGCACCTCGCAGGCCTGCGCCCGCTCCTCCGGCGCGCCCGACTCCCGCGCTGCGGCCAGCGCCTGCTCCGCGGCCGCGAGCGCATCCCGGTTCTCGCCGCTGTGCCAGTGAAGCTGCGCCAGCAGGTAGTGCGTGCGCGCCACAACGTTCGCCGGGGACTGCTCCGAGAGATCCCGTAGCGTCGCCGTGATCAGCTCCTTCGCACGGCCCATCCGCCCCAGCACGATCTCGCCCAGCGCCGCCTTCCCGCGGGTCCGGGGCGCCGCTTCCTGGTCGCCCAGCTCCGAAAAGAGCCGGTTCGATCCTTCGAACAGCTCCACGCTTCGCGCCGTGTTCCCGCGCCGTCGCTCCAGGTCGCCCAGCGCCTCCGTAAGTGCTGCCTGTTCCGGCAGCGGTAACGCCGACGGATGCTCTGCCAGCAGTGCCCGCGCCCGCTCGTATGCCTCCGCCGCCCGATCGTTCGCAAACACGCTCGCCGCCGCCTGTCCTGCCTCTATCAGGAACGGTGCTGCCCGCCATGGCTCGTCGCCAAGGTAGTAATGATGCGCGATCGCTTCCGCATCGGAGCCCGGCGCTCCCCGTCGCGCCTCCAGCACTTGGGCTATCCGCTTGTGCAGTACCTGCCGGCGTGCCCGCGTCAGCCCGCGCGCGATCGCATCCCGCAGCAGGTCGTGGCGAAACCGGTAGCCCCCGCTCGTCTCCTCGATCAGGTTCGCGTGCAGGCACGCCTCCAGTGCGTCGAGCGCATCCGGCTCCGCCAGCGACAGCACATCGCGGACCGTCGCATAGCCAAACTCCCGTCCCATCAATGCCGCGACCTGCAACTCGCCCTGTGCTGCCTGGTTCAGCCGCCGCATCCGCAGGTCCACCACTTCTTGGACCGCAGTCGGGATCGGTGTCATCCCCGACCCCTGGCGCACCCAGCGGTCCCCGGCCACTGCGGCCCATCCCTCCCGGACGAATGTCCGAACCAGTTCCCCGGCGAACAGCGGGTTCCCCTCCGAGCGCTCGATCACTTCCTCCACCAGCGCCGCATCCACCGGGTACGGCGCCAGCAGGCCTTCCACGAACCCCGTCATCGCCTCCCGGTTCATGGGCGCCAGGTCAAGCTCGTCCAGCACACCCTCCCGCCGCAGGCTCGACACAAGCTCCAGCAGCTCCGGGTGCTGCTCGAGCTCCTCCGCCCGGCAGGACACCAGGATAAGCAGCCTCCCCTGCGGCGCGCGCCGCGCGAGGTAGTGCAGCAGCCGGACCGAGTCCGCGTCCGCCGCGTGCAGGTCGTCGACACACAGCGCCAGTGGCTGCCGCTCGGCCAGTAGCTCCACCAGGCGGTGCACTTCCCGGAACAGCTCCGCGTGGAAGGCGTTCGAATCGCGCGACTGCAGGTCTCCCTGCTCCATCCCGAACAACAGCAGGCGCAGGTAGAGCGAATGCCGAGCAAACCCCTCCACCTCCGGGTCCTCCATCGCGTCACGCAGCATGTCCCGGAACGGTTGATATGCCACCGCCGTCTCGAGCGGCGAACAGTGTGACACGAGCGCCCGGAACCCCTGTCGTTCCGCCTGCCGCAGGATCTGCTCCGTCAGGTGGGTCTTCCCGATCCCTGCTTCGCCCCGCACCAGCACAACCCGCCCCTGCCCGGCCTGCGCCGACGCCATCGCCTGCCTCGCCCGCGCAAGCTCGGCGTCCCGGCCATACACGCCCGGGACGCTGTCGTCTGCCGCGTCGGTGGGCTCGCCCTCCCCGGGGATGTCCGCATCGGTCGGTTCAGCCCCGGCAGCCTCGACTTCCTCGCCGCGCAGGACATGCTCATACGCCGCCCGCACCTCCCGGGAGGGAGCCGTTCCCAGCTCTTCCGCCAGCGACATCTCAAGTTGCTCGTACTGGCGGAGCGCCTGCCGACGGTTCCCCATCTCCGCGTACAGCTCGACCAGGTTACGGTGCGCATCCTCGTCCAGCGGGTCCCCGCGCACCACGTCCTGGTACCGTTCCACCGCTGCCTCCAGGTGCCCCTCCGACCGGTACAGCCGTCCTAGGCACCGCGTCACCTCCATGTGGAGGCGCCGCAGCTCCTCGCGCTGCTCCATCGTCCAGTCCACGTAGACGTCGTCAGGTAACAGCTCCCCGCCGTAAGCCTCTACCGCTTCTTCCAGGCACGCGTGCGTGGGGTGCCGCAGCGCCTCCTGCGCCAGCTCGCGGAATCGCTCCGCGTCCACCTCCGTCCCCGGCGCCAGCGAGACCATTTCCCCCGAGAGCATCACCAGCGGCGCATCGGCCCCCTGCTCGGCCAGGGCCGACCGGATATGGTGCAGCGTCTTGTGCAGGTTGTTGAGCCCCGCGCCCGGGGCAAGGTCGGGCCACAGCTCGTTCACGAGCTGTTCCCGGTGAAGCGCATGCCCGTCCGCGAGCGCCAGCCGCTTCAGGAGTGCCAGCGCCTTCCGCCGGGGCCACGAACGGTTCAGGATGGACCGCCCGTGGTACCGGATCTCGAAGCCACCCAGTGCCCTGGCAACGTATCCCCGCGTGCCGCTGCTCACGTTCATCACCGGCGCCTCGTCGAAATCTCCCGAGAATCCCAATCATAGTAGCCACCACAAGCCCCCGCATTTATCTCAACGGCCACCTGCCCCTATCCCCGCTCTCCGACGGTTCCCCCTCTTCCAAAGCGTTGGGAGAAGGGGGTCAGGGGGTGAGGGCTCCCTTCTCCCTCTTCCCTCCTCTACCATTGCCCCCACATCTCACCGCCGGAGGCCGCGCAAGCCATGACCTGGGAGCCCGAGCTCGAAGAACGCCAACGCCGCCTCGCCCTCGCCCATCAGATGGGCGGCGAAGCCAACATCAAGCGCCAGCACGACAACGGCAAGCTCACCGTCCGCGAGCGGCTCGACGCCCTCGTCGACCCCGGCACCTTCGACGAAATGGGCGCCCTGGCTGGCAAGGCCGAATACGACGAAGAAGGCAACCTGGTCGACTTCCTCCCCGCCAACTACGTCGCCGGTATGGCCCGCGTCAACGGCCGTCGCACCGTCGTCGGCGGCGACGACTTCACCGTCCGTGGCGGCGCCGCCGATGCCGCCATCGCAGCCAAGCAGGTCTATGCTGAGACCATGTCGCGCGAACTCCAGGTCCCCATCGTCCGCCTGGTCGATGGCACCGGTGGCGGCGGCAGCGTCCGCAGTTACGAGACCATCGCCCGCACCTATGTCCCCGCCAACCCCGGCTGGGACACCATCATCCAGATGCTCAACGAAGTCCCCATCGTCGCCGCCGCGATGGGCTCCGTAGCTGGCCTCGGCGCCGCGCGCGTCACGACTGCCCACTGGACCGTCATGGTCAAAGACACCGCCCAGGTCTTCGTCGCCGGCCCACCCGTCGTCCGCTACGGCATGAATGAGGACGTCACAAAGGAGGATCTCGGCGGCGCACAGGTCCACACCCACAACGGCGTCGTCGACAACATCGCAGAGGACGAACAGGACGCCTTCCGGCAGATCCGCCAGTTCCTCTCCTACATGCCCCAGAACTGCTGGCAGCTCCCGCAGCGCGCCACCCCGGACGACGACCCACAACGGCGCGAAGAATCCCTGGTTTCCGCCATCCCCCGCAACCGCCGCCGCCCCTACAAGGTCCGCACCATCCTCGACGCTGTCCTCGACAAGGGCTCCTTCTTCGAAATCGGCGCCGGCTGGGGCCGATCAGTAGTCACTGGCCTCGCGCGGCTCAACGGCTACCCCGTCGGCGTCATCTCCAACGACCCCTACCACTGGGGAGGCGGCCTCACCGCCGAGGGCTCCGAAAAAATGGAGCGCCTCGTCGACCTCTGCGATACCTTCCACATCCCCGCCGTGAACTTCCTCGATCAGCCCGGCTTCGCCATCGGCACCGCCGCCGAACAGGCCGGCACCATTCGAAAGGGCGCCCGCGCCATGGCCGCCGTCTTCCAGGCTCGCGTCCCCTGGGTCACCATCATCATGCGGCGCGCCTTCGGGGTCGCTGGTGCGGCACACAGCAACACCGGCCGCCTC
This sequence comes from Dehalococcoidia bacterium, assembly GCA_007118095.1. Taxonomy (GTDB): domain Bacteria; phylum Chloroflexota; class Dehalococcoidia; order Tepidiformales; family Tepidiformaceae; genus SLAK01. The sequence goes on along the minus strand of SKSF01000199.1, from coordinate 1,468 downwards.
AACCTCCGCTACGCCTGGCCCAGCGGCGACTGGGGCTCCCTCCCGCTCGAAGGCGGCATCGAAGCCGCCTACAAGCGCGACCTCGCCGCCAGCGACGACCCCGACGCCCTCCGTGCGCAGCTCGCTGAACGCTTCAACGCCGTCCGCTCACCCTTCCGCACCGCCGAAGCCTTCGGCATCGAAAACATCATCGACCCCCGCGACACCCGGCCCATCCTCTGCGACTGGGTCGAACAGGCCTACGAGATCGAAGCCACCCGCCTCGGTCCCCGAACGCACGGCTACCGCCCCTGAGCCGTCGAATAAAAGGAGCTCTCCTCATGCGCGAAGCAGTCATCTGCACACCTCTCCGGACCCCCGTCGGCCGCTACGGCGGCGCGCTCAAAGACGTCGACCTCGAAACCCTGGGCGCCACGGTCATTTCCGCCGTCCTCGAACGCTCTGGCCTCGACCCCGCAGCCGTCGATGAAGTCGCCCTCGGTCACGCCTACCCCGGCGCCGAAACCCCCGCTACCGGCCGCGTCGCGGCCCTTCGCGCCGGCCTCCCCATCGAAGTCCCCGGCCAGCAGATCGACCGCCGCTGCGGCTCCGGTCTGCAGGCAGTCTGCACCGCTGCCATGGCCGTTCAGACCGGCAATGCTGATGTCGTCATCGCCGGCGGCATCGAAAGCATGAGCCGCGTCGAGTTCTATTCCCACGACATCCGCTGGGGCCCCAACCGCGGCTCCGTTCAGCTCATCGACCGCCTGGATCGAGGCCGCATCACCCCCGGCAGTTCCCTCTACCCGGTCGAAGGCGGCATGCTCGAAACCGCCGAAAACCTCCGCCGCGAATACAACATCCCTCGCGAAGAACAGGACGAGTTCGCCCTCCGCAGTCACCAGCGCGCCGTCGCTGCGCAGGATAGCGGCTGCTTTGACAACGAGCTCGTCCCCGTGACCCTCACCGACCGCAAGGGCAACACCTCCACCTTTGACCGCGACGAACACCCCCGCGCCGATACCACCATGGAAGCGCTGGCGAAGCTCCGCCCTGTCCGCGGCCGCGTCGACCCCGAAGCCACCGTCACCGCCGGCAACGCCAGTGGCGAAAACGACGGCGCCGCCGCCTGCATCGTCACCTCCCCCGAAAAGGCCGAAGAGCTTGGGCTCAGGCCCCTTGCCCGCCTCCGCTCCTGGGCCGTCGCAGGCGTCCATCCCGCCACCATGGGCATCGGCCCCGTCCCCTCCACAGCCAAAGCCCTCGACCGCGCAGGCCTTTCCCTCGCCGATATGGACCTCATCGAGCTCAACGAAGCTTTCGCAGCCCAGGTCCTCGCCGTCACCCGCGAATGGAAGTTCACCGAATCCGACTTCGACCGCATGAACGTCCACGGCTCCGGCATCTCCCTCGGCCACCCCGTCGGCGCCACCGGCGCCCGCATCCTCGCCACCCTCCTCAACGAGATGCAGCGCCGCGACGCGCAGTT
>SKSF01000029.1 GCA_007118095.1 Dehalococcoidia bacterium | reverse complement strand
CGCCCCCCGGCGAGATGGTGCCGCGCCCGGCGCAGGTGCTGGCGGCTCGCCGCGACGCTGATCCCGAGCGCCTCCGCGATCTCCCCGTGGCGAAAGTCGAACGCTTCGTGGAGGACGAAGACCGCCCGCTCCACCGGTCCGAGCCGTTCGAGCAAGACCATGAACGCGTACGACAGGGTCTCCTTTGCGTCGTTGATGGCCGCCGGGTCGACGCCCGCGGGGACGGTGCCGGGCGTGAGCGGCTCGGGAAGCCACTGGCCCGTGTATTGCTCGCGCCGCACCCTTGCGGACCGGAGATGGTCGATGGCGAGCCGCGAAACGATGGTCGCCAGGTAGCTGCGGGTCGACTCCGGCCGTTCTTCGCGCGCCCGCTCAGCGCGCAGCCACGCGTCCTGGACGATGTCCTCGGCGTCGCTGGCGCTCCCCGTCATGCGGTAGGCCAGCCCGAAGAGGAACGGGCGGTGCGTTTCGAACTCCTCCAGCAGCGGCCGTGGTCCCGCGCTCATCGTGGTCATGATATCGCTGCCATGCTGCCGGTTCGTGTCCCGTGCGCGATCGCCAGGTCCGTCGCCTTTGCCGCGCTTCGAAGGCATGTGCACGCGAGCATCCCCTCGTCGCCAGCCCAATCCCCGGCGAAGAAGACGCCCGGGACGCCGCTGCCATCGACGGCCGGCCGGCCGGCGTCCGCCAGCGGCAAGGCCTGCGACACCGTGAGCGACGGCAGGAAGCGTCCTGTGAGCTGGAGGTCGCGCCAGCCGGGCTGCAGGTTGTCGAGCCACCCTTCGAGCTCCTGGCGCACGCTGTCCGGGTCGAACCACGCCTCTTCACCCGGCGGCAGATACATCGCCGTGCTCAGGAGCTGCGCACCAGCAGGGGCGAGCGCGCCATAGCGCGAGTGCACCTGGAAGTAGAGGGGCCGGTCGATGCCGAGGGCGAAGGTCCGGCGTGGATGGGGCAGCCGCGACACGCCGATGTCCAGGCTCGCCGCCTTGACCGGCACGGCCTCCCGGAGCGCGGCCAGGGCGGCCGGCGGAGCCGTGTCTTCGAGCAGGCCGGCCGCGTCGCGCGGAGTTGTCGCGAGGATTACCGCATCGGCCTCGTCATGCACCCCGCCGGCCAGCGCGACCCGGAACCCGTCGCCGCTCTCCTGGACCCGTTCTACCCGCGCGCCGGTTCGGAGTGTGCCGCCATGTGCGGCGAATTTGTCCGCCAGCGCCTCGACAAGCGTCTGCCATCCGCCGTGGAGGTAACGCACGCCCCGCGTGCCCGCCCGGAACTGGCGAATCGCCGCTGCCGCATCGAGCAACCCGGGGGCGTCCGCGTAGGTGCTCAACCGGAAGTAGGTTTCGAGCAACGCCCGGAGCCGCCCGTTCCCGGCCACTTCGTCGAGCCAGTTCGCGAGCGTCCGGCCGGCGATGCGGGACGGGTCGAGCGCCTGGAGGTCGCGGAGGACGAGGCCAGCGCGGACCTTTTCGCCGGGTCCGAGCAGTCCGGTGCGGAGGATGCTGCCGGGGCCGGAAGGGAGCAGATGGTGCTTCCCGTCCACCACGCCGATGCCGGTCAGCGGCGGCTTTTCGCCAGCCACCTCGATGCCGAGCGCAGCCAGCTCGTCCTGCGCATCGGGATAGAGCGCATGCGGCCCCAGGTTCAGGGTGAACCCGTCCGCCTGTTGGGAACGCGCCCGGCCGCCCGGGTCGCTGGCGCGCTCGTAGACGGTGACTCGATGCCCTGCTCTTGCCGCGTGAATCCCCGCCGCAAGCCCGGCAATCCCGCCGCCGATGACCGCTATGTGTGGGTGCCTCATCTCAACCATTGTTGGCCTCCTGCTGTGGTTCTGCAGGTAAGACGGACTACCCCTGTGTGGGCGTGACAGGTACCCTGATATGTGACATTTCTGTCGTGACTTTACCGCCTCGCAGGGGCGTAAACAGGTATACTGGGTACCAACAGGAGGTTAGGCTAGGCGAAGATGAACACCATTCGAACAACGATCTTGCTGGCCCTTCTCACGGGCATTTTGGTGCTCGTCGGTGGGATGATCGGCGGCATCGGCGGGGCAGTGCTCTTCCTCGTCATCGCAGGTGTGATGAACTTCTTCGCTTTCTGGTTCAGCGACCGCCTCGCTCTGAAGATGGCGGGCGCACGTGAAGTGGACGAAAGCGAAGAGCCACGGCTTCATGCCATGGTGCGAGAGTTAGCGGACCTCGCGGACATGCCAATGCCGCGCGTCTATCTCGTCGAGAACAACTCACCGAACGCATTTGCCACGGGCCGGAGCCCCAGCAAAGCGGCAGTTGCGGTGACGACAGGCATTCGCCAGCTTCTGAGCGAACGCGAACTGCGGGCCGTCCTCGGCCACGAGATGGGACACGTGAAGAACCGTGACACGCTCACGAGTTCGATCGTGGCAACCGTCGCCGGTGCGATCTCGATGATCGGCCACGTGCTGATGTTCCGCATGATCTTTGGCGGGAACCAGAACACGCATCCGCTGCTGTTGCTCGTCGCCATCCTCATCGCTCCGCTCGCGGCAAGCCTCATCCAGATGGGCATCAGCCGCACACGTGAATATGCCGCGGACGAAAGCGGCGCCGACATCACCGGCGACCCCGAATCGCTCGCGAGCGCGCTCGAAAAGCTCGAGCAGGGTGTCGCGCGCCGGCCGATGGAGGAGAACGGCCGCACCGAGGCAGTCTCCTCGCTTTATATCGTCCACCCCTTCGCGGGCGGCGGTATGAGCAAGCTCTTCAGTACCCACCCCCCTATCGAGGACCGGGTGAAGCGGCTCCGCCGCCGGGCGGGCGACGCGGGTATCTTCCGCTAGGCCCGGCCGAACGCTGTCCAGGCAATGGCCCCGGCATCTTGCCGGGGCCATTTTTTGTGCGCGCTGCGAAGCGCGCCGGGGGCTGGCGCGGGATATGGCAGGGGCGCTTGAGGTGTTCGAACATATGTTCTAATCTTGGACGCACCCTCATCACACCAAGGACGGGTGGCCCGCTATGGAAACGCCAGATACCCCTCTCGATCGCCCCGGCCGCGTTGATGCCCTGCCCGAGCACACGGACTACAGCGACACGGGCTGCGACCTCTATCCTTCCTGCCTCAATTGCCCCCTGCCCCGGTGCCGCTATGAAGACCCTGGCGGGGCAGCGGCGATGTTGCGGGTGGGCCGCAACGCCAGCATCATCCGCCTCGCCCAGGAAGACGGGATGAGTGTCGACGAACTCTCGGCAGCGTTCGGGCTTTCCCGGCGGACGATCTTCCGCGTGTTGCGTGGCGCCCGTGGCGGCAGCCGCGGGCCGGGACACCACTAGTTTGGCGCGGCGCCTTACCTCTCAGGGTTTCCCCGGTCACGTAAAAGGAAGGTTGCGGATATCATCGAGACACTTCTGGTGGTCGATAAATAGCAGGAGCGATGAGTCTGCCGGGGCAAACGTGTGCAAGTTCTTCTCCTCCATCCCGATGCCGAACGCCGCGCCCACATAAGCGACCTCTTGCATGGGCGCGGGCATCGCGTCTCTGCGTTTGCGGAGGGCGACCAGGCGCTGACCTTTGCCCGTCATGCCCCCCCTCCGCTGGTACTTGCTGGCGGCCGGGTCGCCGAAACCTTTATCTCGCAGCTCCGCGAACCCGGGCAGGGACGCTCAACGACTATCCTCGGACTGGCCGAAACCGGCCTCGAGAGGCGCCTGCTTGCCGCTGGCGCAGACGATGTCGTGCCATCCGGTGCGCCGGCGGAGACGCTCGTCCACCGCATTGGCATCGCCGAGCGCCTGGCCACTTGCGAAGGTAGCGCCTCCCCCCTCGCAGCGGGGACGCCCCTGTTCGAAGCCGTCGCGCAGGCGTCGGCCGAATTCCTGTCGGGCGACCACTTCTGGCCCGCGCTCGAACGGGTCCTCGCGTTGCTCGCCGAAACCCTGGACGCCGACGACGTCTACCTCTTCGAAAACCATCCCCATCCGGAGACGGGCAAGCTGGTAGTCAGTCAGCGTGCCGGCTGGATGCGCGCCCCCGCCTCGCCCGGGTTCACATTCGAGGACATGCAAAACCTCGAATACGAAGCGCTTGGCCTTGCGCAATGGCTCGATACCTTTCAGCAGGGGCGTTCCTACCAGGCGCGCCTGCACGATGCGGAGCCGCCACAACGCGGTCTCATGGAGGCCGAGGGGGTACGCTCCTATATCGTTGTCCCCGTCTTTGTCGAAGGCGCTCTCTGGGGCATCGTCGGCATCGATGACTGGCACGCCGAGCGCTACTGGAGTTTCGCGGATGAGGCCGCGCTGCAGTCGGTGGCGCTGGCCATTGGCCGCGCGCTCGAACGTGAGCGTAACCGGGTCGCCCTGGAACGCAGCGAGCGCCGCTACCGGCGTCTTGTGGAGCAAACCAGCGACGCCATATACCGGCTCGATGCAAGGGGGCGTTTCGTCGATATCGATGCTGCCGGGGCGGCGAAGCTCGGCTACGCCCGGGACGACGTCCTCGGGCTGAACGTCAAAGACATCCTGCATCCCTCGAGCCACGAACAGGCTGTCAACGCCTGGGAGCAAAAGCGCAACGGCGAAGCGGAGATCACACAGCACGAAGTCGACGTCTTCCACAAAGACGGCTCCCTGGTCCGCCACGAAATCCGCGCACGCGCCGTCTATGAGGATGGCGTCTTCGTGGGGAGCGAAGGTGTCGCCCGCGATGTGACGGATCAGCGCCAGGCCGAGGAAGCTCTCCGCCGCAGCGAAGAGCGCTACCGCAACCTGCTCGAACTCACCAGCGACATCGTCTACAGGCACGATCTAGAGGGCCGCTATACCGATGTCAATGAATCTGGTGCGGCGCTGCTTGGCTATACGCGCGACGAGTTTCTGCAGCTCACCGTTGCCGACCTGGTCGACCCGTCGTCCATGCCCCTCACGACCGATATGTGGCACGGCAAGCTCGCCGGTGAGCTCGACCAGACACGCTACGAGATCGCTGCCCGCCGCAAAGACGGGGCCCTGCTCCAGCTCGAAGTCCATACCCGTGCCGTGTACGAACGAGGCGAACTCGTCGCCATCGAAGGCGTCGCCCGCAATGTGACGGAGCGCCGCGCCGCAGAGGCGGCACTGCGCGAGTCTGAGGAGCGCAACCGCGCACTCATCCAGGCGCTGCCCGACTTCATTTTCCGCCTCCGTAGCGACGGCCACGTCCTCGACTTCCATCCCGGCCGTGACGCCCGCCGGCTCACGAGCGCGGAACAGGTCATCGGTCAGGATATCCGGGACATCGCTCCACCCGGCGCCACCTTCATTGAAGACCGGATGCGGCTGGTAGACCGGGCAATCCGCACCGGCAAGGTGCAGGAACACAACTACACCCATGTCCAGGGCGGGACAGAACGCCACTTCGAAAGCCGGATTGTGGCCGGCGGCGAAGACGAAGCTGTCGTCTTCGTTCGTGATGTCACCGCGGCACGCCAGGCAGAAGAGGAGCGTGCCCGGGGCGCAGCACAAACCGCGGCGCTCTATCAGCTCGGGACCCGTCTTGGCCGTGCTGAGGACTTCGAGGAAATCTACGACGCCACACTCGAAGCGCTCATGGCGGTTTGCGAGACAGACCGCGCGGCCATCCGGCTCACCCGCCCCGATGATTCGATGCCCTTTGTCGCCCGCCGCGGACTTTCGGATACGTACCAGGCAATCGTGGAAACGGTGTCGCGCTGGACGCCCCGGGAGCACATCGGCAGCGCGAACGTCCTGGACGATGTGGCCGCGTATGCATACCCGGCGGGGCGCCAGGAGCCGATGCTGCATGAGGGCATCCGGGGATTCATTGGCGTCCGCATGGTCGCGCCGGACACAGGCGACGAAGTGGGCCAGTGCTCTGTCTACTTCGCGGAGCCCGGCCAGGCGACACCGGAACGGGTGCGTCTTGCCGAAACCGTCGCAAGCACGGCCGCGCTTGCGATCAGGCGGCTCCGTGCCGCCGCTGCAACGCGCGAGAGCGAAGCCCGCTTTCGGACCATATTTGAGTCAGCGCCCGAGGCGATGGCTATCGTCCGGCTGTCCGACCACGTGTTCCTGGATGTGAACAGTCACTTCGAAGCGTTGTCGGGCTACAGCGCCGACGAAATCACCGGCTGTCCGTGGTCCGAGCTCGATGTGATGGCCGGCCGCGAGGTCGCCGATGATGTGCTGCCAACCTTGCGCGGCGAGCCGGCCGGCCTGGCGCGCGAAATCAAGCACCGGCACCGCGACGGTAGCCTGCGCCATTGCCTCGCGACCGTGCGCCGGGTGCAGCTCGGTGGTGATGACTGCGCCCTCGCGATCTTCCGGGATATCACCCGGCGGAAGCAACGGGAAGAGGAACTCACGCGGCTCGCCGCGAT
>SKSF01000016.1 GCA_007118095.1 Dehalococcoidia bacterium | reverse complement strand
GCCAGGGAATACCTCGCGGGCGGTGGCGCACCGCACCGTCGAAGAGGCGTGGTTTGTGGTCGGCGGCGAAGGGGAGATGTGGCGGAAGCTGGGTGACCAGGAGGAGGTGGTGAAGCTCACATCGGGAGTGGCGCTCACGATCCCGCTGGGGACGCATTTCCAGTTCCGAGCGACGGGTGACGAGCCCCTGCAGGCTGTCGGATTCACGGTGCCGCCGTGGCCGGGCGAAGATGAAGCCTTCGCGGTCACCGGGCCCTGGCAAGCGAGCGTCTGAATGAAGCGCCCGCTCGCGGGGTCAGCGTGCCTGGTCGGGTTCGCCCCCTATGACTGACATGCTTGTGCGGCTGTACGAGCTCCCGGACAGCCGGGAGGAACGTGAGACGCTGGCCGCCACCGGAGTGGTCTGCCGACGGGCGGAGAGTTACGAGCGCTCGGCGGTGCTGGCGTTCGTGAAGGAGCACTGGCCGGGCTGGGTGGACGAGTGTACGGCGGCGTTCGGCCGGCTGCCGCCGACCTTATTTGTTGCTTTGGAGGGAACGGAGGCGATCGGGTTTGCGTGCTTTCACGCGGCGCGGCCGAACTTCTTCGGCCCGACCGGGGTCGTCGAGTGCCACCGTGGGCGGGGCATCGGGCGTGTGCTGCTCCTGCAATCGCTCGAGGCGATGGCGGCGGAGGGGTATGCGTATGCGATCATCGGCGGAGTCGGCCCGCGGGTATTCTACGAGCGGGTTGCGGGCGCAGTGGTTATTGAGGGAAGCGACCCGGGGATCTATGGCGAGCGTGTTGGCGGATGGGGCGACGGGGGCGGGCCGGAAGGCTGAACCGCACATAGCTCGAAACAGCATGTGGGGGATATGCTCGGGTCGGACCATCAGTTTGGGATTGCAGATCCGTAACAGTCCGAAGGGAGCGCGATGACAGACGAACGGCCGAAACTCGTCGGTGAATACGACCTTGTCCAGGACTTCGTGAACAACAACATGAGCATCCGTGTGCTGCAGATGGACGGTGACGACAACGCGGTCGGACCGCACGTCCATTACCGGTCGTCGCAGGTCTACATCGGACTTTCAGGCAAGGCAGCGATCACGTGCGATGGGGTGGAGCACATCGTCAACCCGTACGATATCGTTTCTATCCCGGTGCGATCGTTGCATGCCGCACGGGCTGTGGACGGCCCGGCCGTGGTGATGAATATCTCCGTCCCGCCGCTCCGGGCGGACGACCAGTCGCCTTCGCTGGGCGAGAAAGAAGCACCTGACATGCGGATGCCGTCGACGGAGACGGACGTCGACGACTGACTGACAGCCGTGCCCCGCGGGTCCGTAAGCTGGGAGCATGCGCTTCCACATCGGGACTTCGGGATGGATGTACCGGCACTGGCGGGACGTGTTCTACCCGGGCGACGTGCCGCAGCGAGAACATCTCGAGTACTACGCGGAACGCTTCGCGACGGTTGAGATCAACGCGTCGTTCTACCGGCTCCAGGAGCGGGACGTCTTCGAGGATTGGGCGGAGGCGGTCCCCGGCGACTTTCTGTTTGCGGTGAAGGGGAGCCGCTACCTGACCCACATGAAACGTCTGCGGGAGCCTGCGGAGCCGGTGTCGCGGCTGATGGACCGCGCCGGGGGGCTGGGTAAGCGGATGGGGCCGATCCTGCTCCAGCTCCACCCAAACATGAAATATGCACCGGACCGGCTGCGGGAAACGCTTGCAGCATTCGGGAAGGATGTCCGGGTGGCGGTGGAGCCGCGGCATTCCTCCTGGTACACGGACGAGCTGTACCAGCTCCTGCGGGAGCATAATGCAGCACTCTGTGCGGCCGACCAGGGCGAGGAGTTCGCTGTACCGGTGGTACGCACCGCCGACTGGAGTTACGTGCGATTCCATGGCGGTCACGACACGCCGGAGAGCTGTTACACGCGCGATGGACTGCGGGCGCGTGCGCGCGAGCTGGTGGACAAGCTGGACGGGGCGCGTGATGTGTTCGTGTACTTCAACAACGACGGCCACGGGTGCGCGCTCCGGGACGCTGCCCGGTTCGCGGAGCTGATGGAGGAGGCCGGGGGTACGCCGTCGCGCGTGCCCGGAGAGATGGGCCAGGCAACGCTCTCGTAGCATGTTTCGTCGCTGCCGCCTACGCTGCGGGCATGCCGATACACCTGCGTTGCGAGCCTTCTGACGTAGCACCGACAGTATTGCTGGTGGGCGACCCGGGGCGGGCGCGCGCCATCGCGGAGAAGCTGGACGGGGCCCGCTGTTACAACGATCACCGGGGGCTCCTGGGGTTCAGCGGCGAGTACCGGGGTATCGAGATAAGCGTGCAGACCACGGGGATGGGCGGACCTTCGGCGGCGATCGTGGTCGAAGAGCTGGCGATGCTCGGCGCGAAGACGCTGATCCGGCTGGGAACGTGCGGGGGCATCGGTGACGGGGTCGGGGTGGTCGACCTAGCGATCGCTACCGCATCCGTCCCGGTGGAGGGGACGACGCCGCAATATGTCGATGGAGCACCGTTCGCGCCGGTGGCCGACCACAGGGTGACGCGAACGCTCGTGGATGCGAGCGGGGCGGTGGGGCGCACGACGCACACCGGCCTGTTCATGACGCACGACGTCTTTTACCAGCAGGGAGAGGACTGGGAGCGGTGGCGGGACCGCGGCGTGGTTGCGGTGGAGATGGAGGCTTCGATCATCTTCACCGTCGCGCTGCTACGCGGGATGCGCGCTGGCGCCGTCTGCCTCGTGGTGGACCGTGTCGCGGACCGGGATACGTGGGCAAGCGACGAGCAGATTGCGGCCGGGACGGAGGACCTTGTGCGGCTGGGGCTAGAGGCGGGACAGGCGCTGGCAAAGGCGCCGTGACCGCGTGCGGTTGCGGCATGACGCGTGGTGCGGCTAGTCTGGCGTCATGCCATTTGGTTTGTGTCCCGGGGTGTGTCTTGCGGCAGCGAGCTGGGTGGGTGCGGCAGCACTGCTTGTTGCGCCGATGCCGGGTTTCCTGCGTCGCGACCAGCCCGACGAACAGAGCTAACCTTCCGCGATCTCGAACTCGACCGTGGCGGCTGGCTCGTCGCCGGCGAGCAAAGTGGCTACGGCTGTGTACTGGCCGGCGGACGCGGGTTCGCCATCGCGATCTTCCTGATCCCACTCCGCAATAAATTCGATGGACTCACCCGGGCCAAGCTCGACTTCCTCGATAGCCTGGGTGAAGACTCGGCCGTCTGACCACCGCCAGGTGAGCTCTCCATCGTGCTCGACGTCGAGTTCGAACCGCTGACCGGTGGCGAACTCCAATTCACGTATCTCGTCCGCTGTGTTCGTTGCGACCGCGCGGAATTCGACTGCCTCCGACTCGGTGTATAGCGCCTGGCCTGTGGTCAGCTCGATGGCAATGTCATTGGCTGTGGGCCCAGGCTGAGTGGGTGTCGCCGTGGCCTCGTCGTCGCCATTTCCGCAGGCAGCGAGGCCAAACGGCAGGATGGCGGCAAGTGTGATGCCTGAAAGACCGTGGACGAGGATACGCGGGTTCATGTGACCATGGTGCCGGGCCGCAGACGCCACGGCTATGCCGGCTGCGAGAAGTGCAACAGGGACATACGAACGCGATAGGATGTTGTCATGCTGATACAGCAGGCGGAGCAGGGAGGACCACGATGACTGTCTACCGGGACCGGGCGGATGCAGGGCGGGTGCTTGCGGGGATGCTCAGGCAACACGGGATCGAACGGCCGCTTGTGCTGGGGATCCCGCGCGGCGGGGTGATCGTAGGGGAGGAGATTGCGCGTGAGCTCGGGGGTGAGCTGGGCGTCGTGGTGGCGCGCAAGCTGGGGGCGCCCGCACAGCCGGAACTTGCGATTGGTGCGGTGACGGCGGACGGGACCGCATGGGTGGACGAAGGGCTTGCGCGGCTGTGTGACGCCGACCAGGCGTACCTGGACCGTGAGATCGCAGAGCAAACGCGGGAGGCGCAACGGCGCGAGGAAGCGTTCGGCGCGGAGAGAAACCGCGATCTGCGCGGCCGAACGGTGCTCGTTGTGGACGACGGGCTCGCGACGGGGGCTACAGCCCGGGCTGCGTTGCGGTCAGTCAAACAAGCGGGGGCCGCTCGCGCGGTGCTTGCCGTGCCGGTGGCGCCGCCACATACCGCCCGCGAGATGGAATCGGAAGCAGACGAGGTGATCGCGGCGACGATCGACAGTGACTTCTATGCCATCGGGCAGTTTTACGTTGACTTCCGGCCGGTTACTGATGACGAAGTGCGGGCGGCGCTGGGGAACATCGCAGAGGTCGGCGGCATCGAGCGTTCGGATGTGCGCATCCGGCGCGGTGAGATTGACCTGGCAGCGCGGTTTGCCCGGCCGGCAGGTGATGGGCCCTACCCGTGCGTGATCTTCGTCCACGGCCTCGGGAGCGACAAGGACTCGCCGCGGAACGTCCCAATCGCGGAGCGCCTGCTCGACCTGGGCATCGCGACGCTACGCTTCGACCTGAACGGGCACGGGGAGTCGCCGGAGGACGCCAGGGGGCGGGCGGCGTACCCGATCGACCTGGCTGCTGCATATGCGTGGACGGTGACTGAGCCTTCGATCGACCATCACGCGGTGGGGGTTTCGGGCTCGAGCATCGGCGGGACCGTAGCGCTGGAGGCGGTGCACGACGGGAAGCTGAAGCCCCGGACGATGGTGTTACGTGCGCCGCCAGTGGAGCCCGACGCGTTCGAGGGGCTGCCGATGACGGTGCTGGTGATCGTTGGCGAGCTGGACCCGCTGCGGACGGACATCGAGTATGCGGCGGCGCGGACGGATGCCGCGGCCGTCTCGGTTGTGCCCGGGGCAGGGCACCTCTTCGAAGCGCCGGGGGCGCTCGACGAGGCGTTGTCGCGGACGACTCGCTGGTTCCAGGAGTGGCTTAGCCCGGACGGGAACCGCTGAACCGGTTCGACCGGCTGGCCCAGATAGTCCGACCAAAAGGCCATGGGATCCCGGGCCGGACAATGCGAACATTCTAGCAACCCGCCGGGGCCGGTATTACGCATCTGCGGCGTTTCGCGTAGTACCGGCCTGGCGGGTACTTTTGTGTACGCGCCCGAGCGTCAAGCGGAAGGCGCATGTCGTGCGTATGGTGTGAGGTGATGATGAGACGCATCCGGGCCTGGTCAGGCGCGCTCAAACGCGGCGTGGTGCGTGGGCTGAAGCTGGCTGCGATGGCGGTCGCGGGGGTAGCCGCGCTGCTTTCGCTGCTTTTCGTGCTGGACGCGGCGTTGCTGCGGGACGTGAAGCGGGAGCGGGAGCGCTAACGCCGCTGCCAGATTTTTCGACGGTCCCAACACCAGGCGCAGATGCTCACGTGCTTGTCGACCTTCACCCAGCCGTCGTGCATGGGATAGCTGCGGTCTTGCAGGTGTGCGTTGCAGAAGAAGCCGCGGCAGAGTGAGCACTGTCCCGGGGGGTGGAGGGACTCGCAGCCGGGTTCGCCACACTGGCCGCTCTTGTTTCGTCCCTGTACTTCGGCTTTGTACTCCATGTGGCGTTGCAGGTCGTCGTGCTTGAGGGCACAACGCTTGCGGGTGCAAACGGCCTCGTAGCCTTTGACGTGGTAGCTGTGATGGTCGCAGAAGTCGCGAGCGCAATACTGGCAAACATGTGACGGGGTGGCACGGCAACGACGGAAGCGCCCACCGACCTGGCATTCAGTGTTGGCCATATGCGCGTTGCATACCTCCTCCTGTCCCATCCTGAGCCGATGCTCATACGGGGTCAATCGGGGCGCACGGGCCGGGATGGAGGGGTTCGCGCGGGGCCGGGAGATTTACGCGGGGCACCCCTTCCGATATCGTTGCGCTCGCATTACCGATCAAAGGAGAGAGGCCAAATGAGTGACGCGGCCACGGAATCCCTGATCACCGACGAAATGCGCGCCGAAATAGGTAAGGAATCAGAACCCTGGACCTGTGAAGTCGACAAGACGGCGGTGCGGATGTTCGCGCGGGCGGTCGGGCACACTGACCCTGTATTTTACGACGAAGCCGAAGCAAAGAAGGCAGGCTACCGGAGCCTCCCGGCACCTCCCGGGTACCTGGGGACGCCGGTCTTCGACCCGCGGACGAGCGACCCGACATTTGGTGGCCGGCGCGGAAGCGGCCCGGGGCCACAGCCAAGCCGTCCGCTGAAGCGCATCCTGAACGGCGGGACCGAGATCGAACATTTCGATGACATCTGCGCCGGGGACGTGCTGACGGCGAAGTCGCACATCGCGTCGTATGAGGAACGGACGGGCAGCATCGGCGAGATGCTGATCACGACGACGAAGACGACGTATACGAACCAGGACGGCAAAGTGGTGGCCGTGATGACGGGCACCGGCATTCGCTATTAGGAGGCAGACAATGGGTGTTACCTGGGACCAGGTGACCGAGGGGATGGACATCCCTGAACTCAAGAAGAACTGCTCGACACAGCAGCTGGTGCAGTGGGCTGCGGGCTCGGGTGACTTCTACCAGATCCACTACGACCCCGATTTTGCGAAGAGCACGGGACTCGACGGGATCATCGTGCACGGGGCGCTGAAGCACGCGTTCCTTGGCCAGCTCGTCCATGACTGGATTGGCAACGAAGGCCGCATCAAGAAGTTCGGCTGCAGCTACCGCGGTATGGATTATCCGAACCAGGACATCATTTGCCGCGGGAAGGTCGTGAAGAAATACGAGGAGGGCGGCGAGAAGCTGGTCGACCTCGAAGTCTGGACAGAGAACCCGGAGGGTAAGAAAACGACGCCTGGTACCGCGACGGTGCGGCTCCCCTAGGCGGACGGACACGATTATGGGAAACCTGCTGGAAGGCAAAGTTGTAGCGATGACGGGCGCCGGCCGCGGCATCGGGCGTGAATGTGCGCTGCTGGCTGCTTCGGAAGGCGCCCGGGTGGTGGTGAACGACCCGGGTGTGAACCCCGATGGTGGCGGTGTGGACGAAGGCCCGGCGGCGCAGGTCGTCGAGGAAATCAAGAAGGCCGGCGGCGAGGCCGTCGGGAACTATGCGGATGTGTCGACGATGGACGGCGGCGAGAGCGTCATCCAGACGGCGGTGGACACCTACGGGAAGCTCGACGGGCTGATCAACCTTGCTGCTATCCTCCGTGACCGAATGGTGTTCAACCTGACGGAAGAGGAATGGGACGACGTCATCCGGGTCGACCTGAAGGGGCATTTCACGACGCTGAAGCCGGCGGCGGTGCTGATGCGCCAGCAGCGGTATGGCCGGATCGTGAACTACTCTTCGGTTTCGGGCCTGAACGGGAATTCGGGACAGGCGAACTACGGCGCCGCCAAAGCTGGCGTTGCTGGCCTGACCCGCGTAGCCGCCCGGGACCTGGGCCGCTATGGCGTCACGGTGAACTGCATCGCCCCGGGCGCTGCGACGCGCCTTACGGCGACGGTGCCGGATTCGGCACGGCAGCTCCGTGCTTCGCGCGGTATCGCCGGCGGTGGCGGGAACCCGACAGACCCGGCCACGCGGCTGCGTGAGCTCGAGGAGAGCGAAGGCCTGCGTGGCCCGGACATGGTCGCACCGATGACGGTGTACCTGCTGCTGGACGAGTGCTGGAACATCAACGGCCGGATCTTCCAGGTGGCGGGAGGCCATGTCGGCCTGCTGCAGGATATGTACCCGCCGTTCCGGAACATCTACAAGTTCGGGAAGTGGTCGCTCGATGAGCTGCGCATGCTTGTGCCGACGCAGCTCATGCAGGGCATCCCCAACCCGGCGCCCCCACCGGACGAGATCCAGGTGCCAGGGCGGGATTCCTAACAGGGAATCACAAGGCAGTACGAACGGGGAGGCTCCGGCCTCCCCGTTTTGCGTGCTTTCCGCGTGCGGCCTGGCGGCTCTACGATGAGGGCATGGCATCCCCGGCTGAGAAACGTGCAGCATTGCAGGCGGAATTGGCGTCGTTCGAACGGGTGGTGGTGGCGTATAGCGGCGGGGTGGATTCGACGTTCGTTGCCGCTGCGGCCTACGAAGCGCTCGGCGAACGAGCACATGCGATTACGGGGGTGTCTCCTTCGGTCGCACCGGCGGAGCTGGAGGAGGCCATCGCGCTGGCGCAGCGGATTGGCATCACGCACAGCACGGTTGAGACGCACGAGATGGAGAACCCGGACTACGTGGCAAACAGCGAGATGCGCTGTTTCCACTGCAAGGATGAGCTCTACAGCATCCTGGCTGCGATTGGGGCGGAAGCTGGCGGGGCGGTGGTGCTGGATGGGACGAATGCGGATGACGCGGGGGACTGGCGGCCGGGACAGCAGGCGGCGCAATTGCATGGCGTCCGCAGCCCGCTGCTGGAGCTGGGGTTCACCAAGGACGACGTCCGCGCGTTTTCGAGGGAGATGGGGCTGCCGACATGGGACAAGCCGGCTATGGCATGCCTCGCGAGTCGTATCCCGCACGGGACACCCGTAACGGTGGAAGCGTTGGACGAAGTTGGCGCGGCGGAGGCGGTGCTCCGGG
Organism: Dehalococcoidia bacterium; assembly: GCA_007118095.1. Lineage (GTDB taxonomy): Bacteria > Chloroflexota > Dehalococcoidia > Tepidiformales > Tepidiformaceae > SLAK01. The sequence goes on along the minus strand of SKSF01000016.1, from coordinate 40,068 downwards.
CGCTCGGTATCCGGCAGGTGCGCGTACGGCACCATGGTGAAGTGGCCCGGATTGAAACGGACGAGGATGGGATGGCGATCGCGTTCGACCCGCGGAACCGGGGAAAGGTCGTGTCACGGCTCCAGGCCCTGGGCTTCAAGCACGTGGCGCTGGACCTGGCGGGATACCGGAGCGGGAGTATGAACATCGGATCCCCGGGGCGCGGGCAGCAGGTCTAACGCTGCCCGGTGCGCTCCAGGTAGTCCATGGTCCGCCGATACCATTGCTCCTCGATGTGCCCGGCCGACATGAGGTAGTTGGCGATCTGCTCGAGGGTGAGGATGCTGATGAGGTTGATGCCGGCGGCTTTGAGGGCTTCGCGCCCACCTTCCTGCCGGTCGATGAGGGTGACCGCATCGCGGACAACGAGCCCGGCGTCGTTGAGCGTGGATGCTGTCTCCAGGATGCTCCCACCGCCGGTGATGAGGTCATCAATGATGAGGCAGGTTTGCCCACGGACGTAGGCGCCTTCGATGACGTCGGACTTGTCCATCGCCGGGGGATGGATGTAGATCATGGGCGTGTTCGAGTCGAGCGAGAAGGCGGTGGAGACGTGCAGTCCGCCGAAGGGCACCCCGCAGACGAGGGTGAAGGGGTGGACGTGCGGGTTCCTCATTGAGAGGAGCGTTTCGAGCTCCTGGCGGATGATGCGTGCGCAGCGGTTCAGCACCTTTGGGTTGCTAATGACGCGCCGGACGTTGATGTACACGGGTGAGTTGACGGCCGTGCGGCCGAGGGTGAAGTCGCCAAACTGAATGGCGTCGAGCTGCCAGAGCTCTTCAGCAAGCCAGAGGTTGCCCGTTGTCGATGCTTTCTTGGTCAATCGCTTCTTCCTTGGCCGGACCGGCGGTCCGCTACTGTCGCGGGGACGCTCCCGACTTTGTCGAATGTGGCGCGCCCTGTGTCAAGTTATGGTGTGCTGGAGCTGGGGCGCGGGGATACTGGCCGGTTGACGGCGTGGGGAGGTTCCTTGCCGGCGAGGGCGTCGACGATGTTTTCGGCGGCCATTTCGCCCATGCGAGACCGCGTGGCGAGACTGGCGCTGGCGATGTGCGGGGTGATAACGACCTGGGGGAAGCTGAAGAGCGGGTGCTCCAGCGGGAGTGGCTCGGGGTCGGTGACGTCGAGGGCGGCGCCGCCGAGCCGGCCTTCGCGGAGCGCTTCGACGAGTGCGTCCTGGTCAACGACCTGGCCGCGGGCGGTGTTCACGAGGACGCTGCCGGGCTTCACCCGGGCGAACTGTTCCGGGCCCATGAGGTGGTGCGTTTCGTCGTTGAGCGGGACATGAAGCGAGATGAAGTCGGACCGATGGAGAAGGTCGGCCAGGGAGGTCCATTCGAAGCCGTAGTCGCGCTCGGCTTCGGTTTTGCGCGTGCGGCTAGCATAGAGGACGTGCATATCGAAACCGCGTGCCCTGCGGGCGAAGGCTTCGCCGATTTCGCCGAGCCCTATGACGCCAAGGGTCGCCCGGTAGAGGTCAACGCCCAAGAAGCCAGTAGGAGACCAGGTCTTCCAACCGCCGGCCCGGGTGTCGCGGTCACTGAGGGCGACATTGCGCGCGGCGGCAAGCATGATGCTCCAGGCGAAGTCGGCAGTGGTTTCGGCCAGGACGCCGGGGGTATTGGTGACCCAGACGCCGTGGCGAGCTGCAGCTTCGGGCGATGCATTGTCGTAGCCGACAGCCATGTTGGCAATGATGCGAAGCGACGGGCTGTCTTCGAGCATTTCGCCGGTGACCCTGTCGGTGACCATTGTGAGGGCAGCATCGGCGTCACGCAGTGCAGCGGCGAGATCATCGGGAGGTGGTGGTAACTCGCCGGGCCAGACGATGGTTTCGTGCCCTGCCTCGTGAAGGATGTCGAGCGTCCGCCCGGGGACTGTCCGTGTTACAAAAACCCGCGCCATGGTGTCATAGTGTGTCTTGTGGATAGACGTTGCGCCACCCCCGGTACCATGAGTGGCGGTCGCGGGGGCGGGTCGCACCGTCTACGCTGCGGATTGCGGCGGGGTGGGCGACCGGCCATGGCGGAGCACGCCGCTGCCCTGACCGTGAGCATGGACACTGACGAAGAGGAGCTTTCATGGGACGAGAACAGATCGCGGCGCTTATCGCCCTCCTGCAAGAGCAGCTGGAGAAGGGGACGGACAGCCTGGCACTTGGAAGCTGGCATATTCACTTCGACAAGGCCCGGGACGCGTTCATCTTCGACAAGTGTGAAAACGATGGGTACTGCGAAGAACGGCCTGCAGTGGTGAAGACCGACGGGACCGTGCTGGACCCGGGCGGGCCGCTCTTCGAATAACGTAAGCAGAACGAAACCCTACTGTAAAAATTCGAGCCCCCTTCGGAGATCGCCTCATCGGGCCGATACCCACCTTGAGAGGTGGGATTGTTATGCCGATGCAGGTCTCCCCGGATGCCACGCTGCTGCACACGGCGCGCGTGCTCGTCGTGGCGGAGGACATGGCGGCGGTGCGGGAGGCATACCGGGGACTCAAGGACTGGCAGCGGTTCCATGTCCATGGCGCGCGCGACCCGGGGGGCGCGATCGAGGACCTCTTCGAGCACCACTTCGATGTGCTGGTGGTGGACCACAGGTGCTGGTGTGGCTCGACGGAAAGTGGCCCGGACCTGCAGGATGCGGTCGCGGAGTCGCGCACAGCAGCTGTCGTGATCGTGGGCCCTGGATGCGGGGAGGCGGACTGCACCAGCGCTGACCTGACATCGACGTACGTGGTGACCCACGGGAGCCTCTACGATTCGGGAGGCCTGGGCAACACGGTGCGCGAGGCCTTTGCCATGGCGATGGCGATGCGTCGGCGGGAGACGATGACGCGCTGGCTGGCGCGCGAGGCAACGACCGACATGCTTACCGGGCTGCATAACCGCAGCAGTTTCGACCTCGCGCTGGATGCGGCCTGTGCCGAGTCCGCGGAGGAGCGCACAGGGCTCATCTTGATGAATGTGGTGGGGACCGACGCGGTCAACCAGAACTACGGGCGGGCCGCGGGCGACCAGCTTCTTCAGCGGGCCGCGATAGCGATAACTCGTGTTCTGCGGTCTGAGGATGTGGCCGCGCGGCTCGCCGGGGACACCTTCGGGGTTGTGTTGCGGGGCGCGGACATCAACACGTGCCGCCGGGTCGCGCGCCGGATTGCGCAGGAGCTGGAGCACGCGAACGAGCAGGAGTGGCCAGGAGAAGTGCCCGTCACGCTGACCTTTGGCGCGGCAAGCGGCCTTGGATATTCAAGCCGGGAGCTCTACGAACAAGCACGCCGACAACTTACGGAGCAGAGGCGCCGGGCGCCGGCGTTCGCTTCGAGCCACGGGAGTTCGAGTAGTAATGGCCCTTCGATTGCGTAACGAAGACGATCAACGGTTCAGCAGGCTGACGATCCTGGTACTGGCGGCGGTCGCGACCGTGGCGATAGTGGCGATCTTCGTCCCCCTCAATGCGATCGCGGGGCTCGGATTGGTGGCGCTCGTCTGGGGCGTGTATGCCGTCGCGCGCATCCTGGAGATGCGGCGCCAGCGAGCCAGGGAATCTGCCGCAACCAACGAACCGGACCTGGACGCGCTGGAACGGGATCCGGAAACGCGGCTGGCGGGCGCCGGCGCCTTTGCCGAGCTCCTGCGGCGTGAAATAGCACGTCACGCGCGGCACGGGACGGGCGGGGCGCTCCTGGTGGTAGATACGCGGATTGTGAATTTTCGCCCATCCGACGAGCAGGCGGAGCCTCCTTCCCCGGCCACGCACATTGCGAACGTCCTGAATACGGAAGCGCGGGCGACCGACATCGTCTGCCGGCTGGACATGACGCGGTTTGCGGTGTTCCTGGCCGAGGCGACCGAGCGGGGCGCGGAGCAGTTCGCCGAGCGAGTACGGAGCAGGTTGAGCGCGGAACCGTTTGCGGAGAACGCGGACGGGACCGGCATCCGGGTGCGCGCGTGGCCCGGATGGGCACGCTGGGAGCCGGAAATGCGGCGACCGGCGCATTACCTTGGCGCGGCACTTGCGCAACTTGAGGAACAGCGTGCCGCGTATGATTCGGAATACGCGAAGTACCGGGGCGATGAGCTGCGCGAAGCTAGCTGAGAGCGCTACGACCGCGCTTCATTCTCGCCCCTTTCGTCGCCCGCAAGGATTGCGAGTGCATCGACGATAGCCTGTGTACCATCCCGGCCGCGGCCGCGGGCTTCGAGCGCGCGAAAGAGCTGCTGAACGAGCGCCGAGCCGGGGAGCGGGGTTTGCGTCTCGGTTGCGGATTCGGCGACCAAACGCAGGTCCTTTTGCATGAGTTCGACCATGAAGCCCGGTTCGAAGTCCCCGTTGACGGCACGCGGCCCCAGGTTGCTGAGCATCCAGGAGCTTGCGGCGCCGGCGCCGACGACTTCGAGCATCTTTGCAGGTTCGACACCGGCGCGGCGGGCGAGGGTGATGGCTTCGGCCATGGCGAGCAGGTTGAGGCCGCCGGCGACCTGGTTACAGAGCTTCACGACCTGGCCAGCGCCGGACGGGCCAACGTGGACGATGGTCTTCCCCATCGCCTGAAAGATGGGCTCACAGCGCGTGTACGCTTCGTGGCCGCCGCCAACCATGATGGCGAGGGTCCCTGCGCGGGCACCGACATCTCCGCCGCTAATCGGCGCGTCAAGCATTTCGACGTTGCGACCGGCGAATGCGCCGGCGACTTCGCGTGCGACCGTCGGCGCGATGGTGGAGCAGTCGATGTAGACGCTGCCGGCGCTGGCACCTTCAAGGATGCCCCCGGGGCCGAGGGCAACGGCCTGGACATCGGGGGAGTCGCTCACGCAGGAGATGGTGACGTCGCTCGCAGCGGCGACTTCGGCGGGTGAGCCGGCAAGCGTGGCACCGTTCGAGACGAGGGCATCAGCCTTCTCCGGGCTGCGGTTCCAAACTGTAAGGGTGTAGCCAGTCGTGAGCAGGTTCTGGGCCATGGGCTCGCCCATGATGCCGAGGCCTACGAAGCCGACGTTCTGTATCGCCATGCGGATCCTCCGTGCCGGGCCTAGCCCAGGGGTGCGTCCCAGGGGAGGGTTTGTCGCGGGGGTTCGAGCACCACTTTGACGAGGCCATCGGTGATGACGGTGATGATATCGAAGCCAGAGTAGAGGCGCGGGTCCATACCACGCAGAACCCAGGAAAGTTTCTCTTCATCGGCGTAGGTTGAGGCACCAATGACGATGAGCGCGCGGGCATCGGCATCAGCGCGCACGACGGGTTCGGCGGCTTTGAGCATGCGGCGTGTGTTGCGGCGCACGGCGGCGCTGGATTCGTCGTCATCGTGTGCGGCGCTGCCGATGACGTAGGAGCGGCCTTCGCCGAGGTCGTTTGCGGTCCAGACGTCCTCGGCGGTGAGTTGGACGCCTTCATCGACATCGGGCTGTGCGGCGGCCTGGACAATCCGGTTTGCGAGCTCGAGGCGGTCGTCCTCGGAATTGGGCAGCCGGTAGAGGTCCCTGGAGTTGAGCTGGAAACTGCCGGGGACTTTGTTCGTGAACTGGGCCCAGTGAGGTTGCAGGCCCCCGAGCGCGGTGACGACGGAGCCGGAGGTGGAGGTGCGGCGGAGGTGGAGGGTTACCGGGCGCCGCACTTCGAGGCGGCCGTCTTCGATGGGCTGTGCCTGTTCGACAGCGATGGTGAACTCGCTGAGCGCGGGCTCTTCGGCAGGGATCGGCGCTTCGCGCGGGACCCAGACGGCGACGCTGTGGCCGGACTGGTCGAGGCGCTGCTCGAGCGCGGCCCGCGCGGCTTCGTAGCGCATCTCGGCGGCGGGGCTGATGGTATCAATGACAGCGTAGGCGAGCTGCCACCGGCGGCCCACCGTGAAGGCGCCTCTCGTGACGCCATCGATGAGCTCACCGGTGTCTTGTGCGAAGCTTCGCGCATAGTGGGCACCGGCCCACCGCGCGAAGAGTTCACGGGCGAGTGCGGCGGGGTCGGATGGGTAGGTTCGGTCCGTCTCCGCCACGCGGGGGTGCTACTCCTCACCCTCCGCGCCGTCGCCGGAGGCCTCGTCGCCGTCTTCACCTTCGCCAGCTTCACCGTCCTCGCCTTCGCCTTCCTCACCCTCAACTTCGTCTTCGAGTTCTTCGACGGCCTTGAGGCGGATACGCGGGGCGTTGACGGTGGCGATCGGAATCGAGGGGTCGTTCTGGATCTCGACGCTTTCGGGCACATGGAGGTCGCCAACGGTGATGCTGATATCGAAGTCGGTGAGGACGGAGAGGTCAACCGGGATGGGCCCGGGGATGTCGAGGGGGAGGCAGCGGACGGAGACGGTATCCATCATCTGGAGGAGGGTTCCGTTCCAGTCGCGCACGGCCGGGGATTCGCCTTCGAGGACCAGGGAGACGTTGGTCTGGATGGGGCGGCTGAGGTCGACCTGGTAGAAGTCGATGTGAATGAAGTCGCCGGTCCCGCCCTCACGGTCGAGCCGGCGGACAAGGACGTACCGGGGTTCGGGTTCGCCTTCGACAGCGAGTTCGAACATGCTGCGCACGCCGGAGCGCTTGATGATGCGGATGAATTCGCGCTCATCGACCTGGACGGCGGTTGAGTCGAGGTGGCGACCGTAGATGTTAGCGGGCAGGATGCCTTGCTGGCGGAGCCGCTTCACTTTCTTGCCGAGGATATCCCGGGGCTGTGCAGGGATGGTGGCACGCTCTGCCATGGAAACACACTCCTCTGGCCACGCTTGATACGTGACCTATTCTTCAATGAGCGTATCGGCTGGCGTCACATGGTCAACGGTGGCATGTGCGCGGGCAGCAGACGGCCGTGCCCGATGGGTGATGGGCACGGCCGGTACGGTTTTGCGGTGGAAAGGTCAGGCTGGTTTCAGCTCTTCGACCTTTGCTCGTGCGGCGGCCTTGTCTTCGAACCAGAGGGAGTTCACCTGGGTGAACGCAGATTCTTCGCCGGGAACGTCGTCTTCGGCAAAGATTGCGGAGACGGGGCATGCAGGCTCACAGGCGCCGCAGTCGATGCACTCATCGGGGCTGATGTAGAGCATGCGGTCTTCGCCTTCATCAAAGTGGATGCAGTCGACGGGGCAGACCTCAACGCAGGCTTGATCCTGGACATCGATGCAGGGCGAGGTAATGACGTAGGTCATGGAGTACTCCTGAGTGGTTTCGCTTCGGCCGCGTTACCTGCCGAACCCATGGTGGCGATACTACAGGCCGCTAGTGGGAGTGTGAAGCGGCAGGCGGGGGTCGTGATACTAGCCATTGATGACGGGCCCGGTGCGAACAGGTTCGCCGGACCGGAGGTCGACGGGATGATAGCGGCCGGCTTTGAGCTCGGCGATGAGTTCGCGTTCGTCACGGATATCGCGCTCGAAGTAGGTGGCACATTTGCCGATGTCGCTGATGGCGTGGGAATCGGTGCCTGCTGTGCCGGGCAGCTCCATGATGCCGGCGAGCCGATGGGAGAACTCGTTCTCCTTGTCGCTTCCCCGGCCGTTTTGGACTTCGAGTGCGGAGATGTACTCGTACGCAGGATTTCGCGCGGCCTTCTGGAGGGCGTTTTCGTACTCTTCGTCGTTCCGGCTGAACCAGGGCATCTGGCGCCGGTAGGGATGTGCGGCGACCATGACTCCGTCGACTTTTTCGACGTATTTCGCGAGCTCTTTCGAGCGGTGCATACCGAAAACGTACTTGTCGATGCCGTAGACGAGGATGTGACCGTCGTCGGTACTGATTTCGACGCCGGCAAGGATCAGGAAGTTGTGCTTCGCGCGCAATTCTTCGAGGGACTTGTAGTCCCAGATGGTGTCATGTTCGGAGAACACGATGGCATCGAGTCCGGATTGCTTCGCCCGCACGACGAGGTCGTCGGGGTTGAGGACGCTGTCGTGCGAACGGGGCCATGTGTGGGAGTGGAGGTCGATGAGCATAGGAAAGCCGGGACAACTATAGGCACGAGAGCGGCCCGGAAGCAACGCAGGGGCCATACGGCCCTCCGTTTCGGGGCTTTGTAACCATTCACCGTGCCCCTGCAACGTTGCGTTAATGGAGCCCGAGGAGAATGGAGCCATGGAACAGAACGAACAGATGAACGGACCCTGCAGGCACGACTGGACGTACTACGTGAACGTCGAGACTCGCGCGATCGGTGTGAAGCGGTGTAACAACTGCGGCGAACGGGAAGAGGTGGCTGCGCGCCAGGAGGCGAAAAAGGCGGAAACGCTCCGGCCGTCGGCCTAGGGGGTTTCCTGCTGGCGGACGGCTGCGAGCCGCGCCTTGCGCTGGTTCGGTTCCTGTCCGCCAAGAAACGTGGGCTGGTATTCGCTTTTCCGCCCTTCGACCTGGGCGGCGTGCTGGCGGTCGTGGCGATAGAAGGACCGAAGCCACTGGAGCACGGTGAGCTCGCCAAAAATGGGGCTACGTGCGGTACGGTCGAAGGCGTCGAGGGACATGGCGTCGATAATGCCGAACGTGTAGGCGCGTTCGACCTCGAGGCGGGCAAGTAATTCGTCGACGGATGATTCGTTGGCTTTTTCGACCGGAATGCTGACCGGGGCACCGGTTATGCCAGTGAGGTCCGGGCTGTCCTCGCGCAGCGCTTTGAGCACCCAGGTGTCGTAGTTGCGCTCCATCTCCCAGAGGTGGGAAAGCTGTTCGAGCGCGGTCCACTGTTCTTCTCCCTCGGCATCGACGGGTACGCGCAGGGCGTCTTCATGACTTAGCGCCCTGGCGGCGGCAATGAGGTTCGCGCGCTCCTCGGCCATCTTGGACTTGAGTTCGTCGACCTGCTCCTGTGTCGCCATTGGGGAGCCTCCGCAACAGTGTGGACAGTATTGTACGCACGAGGGGGAGGCTTTGCCTGTTGGCGCACGGGGGGCACACGATCGACATGGCCTGCCGGCCGTGGGAGGCGACTCGTGGCGCTGCGACGCTTGTTTGGACGGAAGAAGAAGCCATCGCTCGAAGCGGACTGGCTGGTGGTAGGGCTGGGGAATCCGGGCCCCGACTATGCGAACAACCGGCACAACGTGGGGTTCTGGGTGGCGAACGAGGTAGCCAAACGGGCAGGCGTGCAGCCGAAAAAGGCGGGCGCTTCGATGGCGGCCGGGGTTGGGGAGCTGAGCGGACATCGGGTCGCGGTGGTGAAGCCCCTGACGTTCATGAACCGGAGCGGGAAGGCGGTAGCGGAGGCGCTGCGTGCGAGCGGGTGCGACCTTTCACGCACGGTCGTTATTTATGACGAGCTGGATCTTGGTACCGGGGCACTGCGCATCCGGGAGGGTGGCGGACACGGCGGACACAACGGGCTGAAGAGCATTGCCGAGCTCGCGGGGCTGGATTTCGTGCGCATCCGGGTGGGCATTGGCCGGCCAATGGTGGACGGGAAGCCTTCGCGGGAGCCGGAGCATGTGGCCGCGTACGTGCTTGCGGACCCGGGGGACGACGAGCGGCAGGCGCTGCTGGAGACCGTAGCGGAAGCCGCTGACGCGGTGGAAACGATCATCCGCGAGGGGGCAGACGCTGCGGGAAGCCGCCACAATCGGAAATGACGCCGCGGGGGCACACCACCGCCCCGACTGGCTTATCCTGCGATGAGAGAGTGATGCGCCAGTCGTGAGGAGCCCTGCAAGATGGACCCGGACGAGCTCGCCGTGCTGCGGAAAGAATCTGATGCCGTATATGTGGCCCTTGATCGCGCGCTGCGGAGCAGACGCGGGGATGGGACATGGGCGCCTGCACAAGTGTATGGACACCTTGCGCGCTGGCTCGCCGTGAGCGCGGCGAAGCTAACGCGACACCGCCAAGGGCTACCGGAGTCCGAGGAGGACGAGGACGAGGACGCGCTAAACGACCGGTGGGCAGCCGAGGATGCGGCGCTTTCGCCTGAGGAGGCGCGGGCACGGTGCGATGCGGCGCGCACAGCACTTTTTACCTTGCTCGAGGTGGTTCCAACGGGCGAGTGGACTGAGACTGTCGACCGCATCGCGCGTGATGACACGGTGGATCATCCGCGTGCGCACCTCGAATCGATTACTGACGGAGCAGGCGGCGCGGGTTAGCGTGGCTCCGTTTGGTCACGGAGGAGGCATCAGCCAGTCAGCTCTGCGAGCAATCGGTCGACGTCTTCCTGGTACACGCCAGCGGCGTCGTGAAAGCGCTCGGTTTCGAGCAGGGAGTCAACGATACCCGGAGGAAAGAGGGCGCGGGGATCGCCGCCGGGGAGCTGACTGACGTGACTTTCAATCGCGCGAAGCTTGGCTCTTTGCCGGCGGGTGATGTCCACCTGGTAGTGGTGGGCGGGCGTGCCAATATCGCCGGGCGCGACGAGGGGCGGGTCGCCCATGATGCCGCTCTGGCGGCACTTTTCGTACTGGGGCAGGAAGAGGCCCGGCGGGAATGCGACATAGAGCAGGGGTGGCGGGTCGCCGAGCGCTGCCCAGGCCTCAGTCACCCAGCGGTGGAGGGCAAGGTGGTCGGGGTGACCGTAGGCCCCATCGGGCCCGAGCGAGAGGAGCAGGTCGGGGGCTTCGCGCTGGATGAGCTGTTGAATGTGATGCTGTTCGCCACGGTGTGCGTGGAGCTGGCCGTCGGGAAGACCCCAGAAGCGAGGCGGCTCGATGCGCAGGGCTTCGCAAGAGGCGGTGAGCTCTTCTTCGCGGGTATCTGCGAGCCGGGAGGGCAGAGCAGGCTGGCCATCGTGACGCTCGCCGCGCTCGCCGTGGGTGACGCAATGGACGAGGCAGCGCCAGCCCTGGCGTGCAGCGAGGGCGAGGGTCCCGGCGAAGCTATAGGATTCGTCGTCGGGGTGGGCGATGAAAGCGAGGATGGTGTTCACGGGAGGATCGTAGCGAAAGGGACGAGGAGGGTGGCCGCATGGTTCGGGTGTGCTACATTTTTGGCGCTTTCACCCGGACGGACCGGGACACGAGATTCGATGGAGGAAACGTTATGGCTGGAAGGCTGGAAGGCCGCGTCGCGATTGTGACCGGCGCTGGCCGCGGGATTGGCCGCGGCGAGGCCCTGTTGCTCGCGCAGGAAGGTGCGCGGGTGATCGTGAACGACTTCGGTGGCAGTGCCAGTGGCGAGGGTGGCGATGCGACGCCCGCGGAGGAAGTTGCCGAGGAAATCAAGAAGATGGGCGGCGAGGCCGTCCCGAACTACGGCAACGTCGCTTCGATGGACGACGGCGAGAAGGTTGTGAAGCAGGCGCTGGACACGTGGGGCCGACTGGACATCCTGGTGAACAATGCGGGCATCTTGCGTGACCGCATCATCTTCAACATGACGGAAGAGGAATGGGACGCGGTGATCGCGGTGCACCTCAAGGGGCACTTCACGATCACGCGGCATGCGGCGATGTTGTTCCGGCAGCAGCGCGGCGGGCGCATTGTGAACACGTCGTCGGAGTCGGGACTGGGTAACCTCGGCCAGGGCAACTACGCGGCGGCGAAGGAGGGCATCATCGGCCTGACGCGGACGCTCGCACTTGACCTCGGGAAGTACGGTGTGACGGCCAACGCGATCCGCCCGCGGGCGGCGACGCGGCTGACGCTCAGCCCGGAAATGGAAGCGGCGAGGAAGAGGCGCCAGGAGATGGCGGCTTCCGGACAGGCCGAAGAGCAGCAGTCTTCGGCTGAAGATGCGATCTCGCGGATCGACGAGATGAAGCCGGAACTGGTGGCGCCGCTGGTCACCTACCTGTGCACCGATGACGCGGCGAATGTGAACGGCCGCGACTTCCTGGTCGGAGGGAACGAGGTGAGCCTCATGTCGCTGCCGACACGGGAGCGGACCATCTACCGTGAAGGTGGCTGGACGGTCGACGCGCTGGCGGAGGTATTCCCCGGAACGCTGGGCGCTGGCCTGGTGAACCCGCGGCCGCCCGAGAACGGCCAGGCTCAGTAGCCGCGACGCAATCAGAAGGCCGGGGTCATCCCCGGCCTTCGTCGTTCAGGCGCCCTCGGGCGATGTGGGGCGGCGTTTCAAGCTCGGCTTCGCGGATGCGATACCCGTACCAGAAGGCCAACCAGCCAGCGAAAACGAGCAGCCCTGCCACAGGGCCAATGAGACGGATGCCGAGGGGCTCGGCGGCGGTCTGGCCGAAGACGGCGAAGAGGATGGCAAACAGGCCGGTCGCGACGGTCTGGCCGAACTTTTCGAGGGTGGCGCGGCCGCTGTAGTACATGGCTTCGCGGCGCGCGTCGGTCTTGAGGCTGTCGTCGTCGACGACGTCCGCGAGGAGGGCATCGGGGAGGAGGAAGACGCCGGAGAGTGGCAGTCCGACAACGGCGATGATGATGATGATCTGAACGAGCGGCGGGATGCCGGGGATGAATCCGGCGAAGAACAGCGCGGGTAGCGCGAGGGCAGACAGGAGAAGACACCAGGAGTAGACCTGGCGCTTATCGCGGCGGCGGGTGAGCTGGACGATGAGGGGCACCATGGCAAGTGCGCTGACGAAGAAAGCCGCGGTGACCGGCGCCTGCCATGCTTCGGAGCGGCCGACGATCTCGGTGACGAAGAAGGGGACTGCCTGGACGAGCATGAGCTGCCCGGCGCTAAAGCAGACGAAGCTGCCGACAAGGACGAGGAAGCTGCGGTTGGTCACCATGATGCGGAGCGCGCCGAGCAGTGAACTCCAAAATTCGCCGCGGACTGGCGGGGGTGGTTCGTAGACGAGGCGCCCGCGGGCGCCAAGCAAGCCGATATAGCGGGGAAGTGTGCCGGCGATGGCAGCGAACAGGGCCATCCCCGGGAAGCCGATGAATTCGACGATGGGCCCCGTGGCGATGAGCGCGACGCCGGCACCGGCGAGGCCGAAAAGGATCTGCCAGGCGGCGATGCTGACGCGGTCTTCCTTGGTGATCGCAAGTTCGGGGAAGATGCCGGTATAGGGTGCCCCGACAATGGTCACGCCGACGAAATAGAGCTGGATGACGACGCCGAGCCAGAGCGCGTTCGCCCAATGGGTCCCATCGACGGGCGGGAACCAGAGCAGCATGAACATGGCGGCCATGTAGGGGGCGCCCAGAATGATGAAGGGGAAACGGCGGCCCCAGCGGGAGCGTGTGATATCGCTCCAGTAGCCAATGATAGGGTCGGTAATGGCATCGATGATGCGGCCGACGGTCATCGCGGCGCCGACGAGGAGGACGGGCGCCAGGGGGTCGCGGTCTTCGGCGCCTTCGGCGGCATAGAAGTAGAAGATCCAGAGCGCGATGACCTGGAACAGCAGGTGGGAGCCGAAGCTGCCGGAGGCGTAGAGGAGGCGGCTGGACAGGGGGACGTTGTTGTCCATACATCACCGGCATGGCGAATGGCACGCGCAGGATGCCTGCCAGCAGTGTAAAGGGCACCATCACGGCGGCGCGGTGCCGCGCAATGAGCGAGGGCCGGGAGCTACCCCGGCCCTCGCTGATGCAAGTTCAGTGCGACGTTTAGTCGAGGCGCTCGACGACGGAGGCGGTGCCGATGCCGCCGCCGACGCACATGGTGATGAGGCCGTAGCGGCCGCCGGTGCGCTCGAGCTCGTTGACCATGGTGGCGAAGAGGCGGGCGCCGGTGCAGCCGGTGGGGTGGCCGAGGGCGATGGCGCCGCCGTTCACGTTGACCTTGTCCATGTCGGCGTTCATTTCGCGCTTCCAGGCGAGGACGACGCTGGCGAAGGCTTCGTTGATCTCGACGAGGTCGATATCACGCATGGTGAGCCCGGCACGCTCGAGTGCGAGGGGTGTTGCCGGGATGGGGCCGGTGAGCATGAGCTCGGGGTCGGAGCCGACGACTGCCTGCGAGACGATGCGGGCGCGCGGCTTCCAGCCCATCTCTTTGGCTTTTTCGGGCGAGGTGAGGAGGACGGCGGCGGAGCCATCGGTGATCTGGCTGGAGTTCCCGGCGGTGTGGACGCCGTCTTCCTTGAATGAGGGCTTGAGGTTGCCGAGCACTTCGGGGGTAGTGCCGGGGCGGATGCCTTCATCGGCGTCGATGATGGCGTCTTCCCACTCTTCGGTGCCGTCGTCGTTCTTGTGCTTCTTCTTCCCGGGGACAGCGACGATTTCGTTCTTGAAACGGCCATCCTCGCGGGCGCGTGCGGCCTTTTCCTGGCTCTCGGCGCCGAATTCGTCGGCCTCGGCGCGGTCGATGCCCCACTTCTCGGCGATGCGCTCCGCGGAGAGGCCCTGGGAGGTGAGGTCATACTGGTCGCGCATTGCCTGGGTGAAGGGGAAGCCGAGTTCCTTCACGACGTTCGAGCCAAGGGGGATCTGGGACATCCACTCGGTGCCCCCCGCGACGACGATTTCGTGTGCGCCGGACTGGACCTGGTTGGCAGCGAAGTGGACAGCCTGCTGGCCGGAGCTGCACTGCCGGTCGAGGGTGACACCGGGAATGCGGTAGGGCCAACCGGCAGTGAGCACGATGTTGCGCGCGAGGTTCGTGGACTGGGCGCCAACTTCGCTCACGCAGCCGTAGATCGCATCATCGACAACTTCGGGGTCGAGGTTGTTGCGCTCCTGGAGGGCTTTGAGCAGGAGGCTGGAGGTTTCAACCGGGTGGTTCTGGCTGAGGGAGCCTCCGCGGCGGCCGAGCGGCGTTCGGACCGCGTCGACAATAACAACGTCTCGCATGGAGTGAGTGTTCCTTTCGGTCTCTGGGTTTGTTTGGAGTGTATCAGGCAGATGCCCGAGGTTCTGGCGGGGCGAGAAAGCGGATCGCGGCGGGGACGACGCTGATCCTGGCGGGGAGGTACCCGGCCTGTTCCCCGTCGAGGTCGAGCGCGGTGCGTTTGCCGGACGCTAGGCTGATGGTGCGCGCCTGGTGATGGTCCACACCGTCCATGCAGAGGTGGCGGCCGCCCTTGCGCTGGCCCTGTACGGCGGAGAGGACAGCGCGGCGGCCGAGATCCGCCCAGCGAATGACATCGAGGAGGCCGTCGTCCGGCCGGGCGCCCGGTGCGGCGCGCAGGTCGCCGCCCCAGTACTCCATGTTGTGGACGCTGATGGTGTTGTACCGGCCGTCGTAGAAGTCGTTATCGACCTGGACGATGAAGTCGCGCCCCATGGGGCCCGCGAGCTTCATGGCGGCGGAGAGGAGGTAAGGGAAGGTGTCGCCGAAGCGCTTGAGGCCTGTCGGGACGGCGGCGGAAATCTCGGGCACCCAGCCGGCGGAGGCTTCGAGCAGGAAATGCTTCACGAGGGGGCGGCCGTGGTTATCGACGGCTTCGACTCGGCCAACATCGATATCGCGAACGTGGCCTTCCTGGATGGCGCGCATAGCCTGTGGCGGGCGGTACATATTGAGGCAGCGCGCAACGTCTTTGCCCGAGCCCATGGGGATCGTCCCAATGGAGACGGAGCCGGCAGCGCCAGCATCGATAACAGCATTGACTACTTCGAAGATCGTGCCATCGCCGCCGACGGCGATGATGGTGTCATGGCCCTGTTCAAGAGCGTTTTTCGCGAGTTCGTAGCCATGTCCGCGGGAACGTGTGAGGGCGTAGTCGCCGATGATGCCGCGGGCGGCAAGGGCATCGAAGAGGCGGGGCCATCGGCGGGCGGTATCGCCGCCGCGGGAACGGAGGTTCACGACGTGATAGGGCGGGCGCATGACGTGTGGCACGGGTGGAGACTACAGGAGCGCGGGCTCGCGTAGAAGAGCGCAGGCGCCGGTCACTCGCGGGAGCGCGGGAGGCTGGGAACGAGGAAGACGCTATCGCCGCGCCGCTCGTAGGCGTGGCCGGCTTCGCGGGATTCGACGGTTACGATTGCCTGGGCGTAGCCAGAAAGGCCGTTCGCGAGATTGCGGACAAAGGTGGCGGTCCCGGAATCGTCAGGTCGCAGGGTGCCGAGCGGGATGTAGTCACCGCCGTCTTCGACCCAGAGCTGGTAGGCCTGGTCGCCGGGCAATTCGGGGAGCTTGTGTGCGACAAACCAGAGGCGGCCTTCGTCCTCTTCCCAGATGAGGCGGCCCTGGGCGCCTTCGCCGTGTTCCATGGTGACGACTTCGGCGGTTTCGCTTTCGGGGTTCATCATCGCCGCGAGGAGCTCGCGGTCGCGTTCGGCGGATTCTTCGAACTCGGCAGCGCGTTGCTCGGCTTCGGAGACGCGCATGTTGAGGTCAAGGATCTGGACTTCCTGTGAGGAGAGGTCTCGCACTTCGCTTTGCAGGCCGGCGTTTTGTTCGCGAAGGTCCTGGACCTGTCCACGCATGGAGACCATGCCGGTGAGTGCGGCGACGGAGACGAGGACAGCGGCGAAGATGGCCGCTGCCTGGCCGAAGCGAACGAAATATTGCATGGGGCCAGGGCGGGTGATGCCGGCTTCGACGGCCACCTTGTTCTTCAGGCGGGGTGGCGCCTGGTGCCGGGGCGCGCTCATGGCGATGGTGGCGGCGACGTCTTCTGATTCGAAGAGGATCTCGCGGCAGCGGGCGCAGTCGGCTGCATGGAGGGTGATCAGCCGCTCCATCTCGGGTTCGAGCGAGCCGACGGCATATTCGTCGGCCTGTTCCCGTGTGATGTGCCCGTCGATGCCGTTACGCGCCATCAGTGCTGCTGTCCCTCGAGTGATGAGCGGAGCTTTTGCATGCCGAGGCGGATGCGGGTCTTGACGGTGCCCAGCGGTTCGTGCAGCTTCGCCGCGATCTCTTGCTGGGTGAGGCCGCGGAAGTATGCGAGTTCGAGGGCGACACGCTGTTCGCGCGGGAGGCCTTCGAGGGCTCCGCGGACGCTTTGCTGGTCTTCCTGTGCCTGTGCGGCGCGCAGGGGGTCGTTTTCGAAGCGGTCGACGTGGCCGACGGGTTCATCAGTGCTTTCGAGGCCGCTGGCTTCGCGCCGCTGGCGGCGGCCACGGGCACGGATCTCGTCGACGGCGCGGTTGCGGGTGACGCTCATGAGCCAGCTCATGAACCGGCCTCGCGCGGAAACGAAGGCACCGGGGCGCTCCCACAGGCGGACGAAGATGTCCTGCGTGGCATCTTCCGCCAGCTGCGGGTCGTGGAGGACACGCAGGGACGTGGAGTAGACCAGGTCGGCATAGCGGTCATAGAGGGCGCCAAATGCCTGCTCATCGTGATGTGCGATTGCGGCCATGAGCTCTTCGTCGGACCACTGGGCGGGGTCCGGCTCTTGTGCGAGGCCGGCCTCTTCAAGTTCAAGATGCGTTTCGTTAAGGCTACGCAGCCGCGCCCTTGCCGGATTCCCGTCACCGTTCATATGGCATGATCTCCGTGACGCATCATACACCGTACCGCACTGGCGATTACGCCGGTCTATGTACCGGGCGGTCCGGGGACACGGTACCATTTACCGGCGCTTGTCACCGAGGGGCGCGTGCTAGCGGTAGGCTAATGGGTAGAATGGCGGGTTGCATGGGTATTCTGCGGGGTGGCCGCGCGGCCGTGTTTGCCGGTGGTGTGCTGGTGCTTCTGCTGGCCGCTGCCTGTTCGTCCATCGAGGAGGGGCAGGGCGATGGCAATGCGCCGACTGCCGAACCGACCGCGCAACCGACGGAAACGGCATCGACAACGACATCGGCGCCCGCACCGGGTGGCAATGATGATGGACTGAGCACGGCCGAGCTGGTGGCCATGGCGCAGTCTTCGGTTGTCCGCGTATCGATTGCTTCCGGCGTTGGCAGCGGGTTCGTGATCGACCCTGAGGGGTACATCGTGACGAACCACCACGTCATTGAGAACAGCCTGCAGAGCGTGGATGTGATGCTGAGCGACGGCTCGGTGCATGGAGCCGAGCTGGTGGGCACGGACCCGGCTTCGGACATTGCTGTGCTTCATATCGATGCCGGGCGAGAGTTGCCGGCGTTGCAACTCGCGGACCTGCGCGACGTCGCGGTTGGTGCGGACGTGGTCGCGATTGGCTATGCGCTCGACCTGACACAGGGGAGCGGGCCGCCGTCTGTGACGCGGGGAATCGTGAGTGCAAAGAACCGGGTGATCCAGCCACGGGGCATCCTGGGCGCAGTCCAGACTGACACGGCAATCAACCACGGCAACAGTGGCGGGCCGTTGCTGAACTATGCGGGCCGCGTGGTGGGGGTTAATACGGCGCTTGCGCCGGACCAGGAGACCGGCGGGGTCGCACAGAACATTGGCTTCGCTGTCGGGGCGGATACGGTGAACGCGGTATACGAGGAGATCCGGGAGAAAGGTTCTGTGGACCGGGGGTTCCTCGGCATCAGCAATTTTTCGTCGATCCGGCCCGCAGAAGCCGAGGCACTGGGGATCCCGCGGGAGACGGCGGGTATCCTGTTGAGCGACGGGGGCGTGGCCCCTGGAAGCCCGGCCGACGAGGCGGGCCTGCAGGGCCGTGACGTGATCATCCGTGTTGGCGAGCACGATGTGGCGGATGAGTCGGACCTGGCCGTGGCCATGATCATCCATAACCCGGGAGAGACGGTGGACCTGACCATCTACCGCAGCGGCGCAGAACAGGCGGTACCGGTGACGCTTGGAACGCCCTGATGCGGTAACCGTTTCGCCGCGACCAGCGAGCGGGTAGGCTTTGTGCGATGAATGTTCCCGCGCGTGTTGTTTCGCTCGTCCCGAGCCTGACGGAGCTTGTATGGGCGCTTGGTGCGCAGGAGCGCCTTGTGGGCCGGACGCGCTTTTGCACCGAGCCAGCGGATATGCGGCTTTTTGTGCCGGAGTACGGCGGCACCAAGAACCCTGATGTTGCGGGGATCTCGGCGCTGCGCCCGGACCTGATAATCGCAAACAAGGAAGAAAACCGTAAGGAAGACATCGAGACGTTGCGGGCGCTCGGCCTGCGCGTGGTGGTCACGGATCCATCGACGGTGCGGGGGGCGCTGGACACTATCCTGCAACTCGGGGTGTTGCTGGGCTGCGAGGAAGCCGCCCGCACGATGCACAGCGATATTTCGCGGGAACTCACCACGTTTCCGGAAGCAGAAGGGCCACGAGTGTTTGTGCCGATCTGGCGTCAGCCGCTGATGGCCATGGGCGGGGATTGCTACGGGAACGATGTGTTGCGCGCAGCAGGTGGTGTGAACGTCTTTGCCGACCGGCCACGTTACCCGGAGGTGACGCGCGAGGCGATTATCGCGGCGCGTCCTGACGTGATCTTGCTCCCGGACGAGCCCTATCACTTCAGCGAGAAGCACATCGCCGAGTTCGAGGACATCGCCCAAACGCGGGTAGTTTCGGGGCAGCTCCTGTGGTGGTACGGGCCACGGATCGGCTCCTCCATCGTGGAGCTCCGGGAGCTCCTGCAAGGGCGAGGGCGCCCGTGAAGCTGCGGCAGGTCGCCATTGCGGCAGGCGGGCTGCTGGGGCTGGTGGCGATGGCGCGGACTTTCCGAATGCGTCCGGAGGCGGCGCCAATCCCGGGGACGCTTCGCATCGTCGATGGCGAGGTCGTGCATTATGTCGACCGTGGTGAAGGGCCGGCGATGATTCTCATCCACGGGTTCGGCGGGAACACGTATAGCTGGCGGTCAACGATTGATGCGTTCGCTGGCGGCCACCGGGTGGTGGCGCTGGACCTGCCGGGCTTTGGCTTCAGTGACCGCACGGGACTGGCGCCACTCGGCCATGAGGACCATGCGCGGCGGGTTTTCCGCCTCATGGATGAGCTTGGCATCGACCGTGCCATGATCGTCGGACATTCGATGGGTGGCGCCGTGGCGCAGCGCATGGCAGTGCAGTCGCCCGAACGGGTGGCAGGGCTCGTCCTGGTCTGTTCAGTGAACGCGGGCGAGCGACGGGCCTGGGACCGCGCCGTCCGACGGCTTCGGGTCGTCCAGCTCGGGGGACTGGCGATTGAGCGGAACCCGCCGTTCGTGCGGCGGGTCATGCGACAGGCGCTGAAGCGGATGGTCTACGACCCGGCAACCGTGACCGATGAGATGGTGGAGGCGTACGCAACTCCCCTCGCGCGACCGGGCACGGGGCGCTCGATGGTGCAGATGGCCCATGATGCGCGAGCTGAACCGCTGGTGGACCTCGGGACTATCGAGGCGCCTACGCTGGTCATCAGCGGGGAGACCGACCGCGTGATGCCCCCTTCAACGGGCGAGGCCATTGCGCATGGCATCCCCGGTGCGCGGCACGTTGTAATGCCAGAGACAGCGCATATGCTGCCGGACGAGCGGCCGGGGCGGTTGAACGCCGAGCTCGGCCGCTTCCTGGCGGAGCTCACGGGGCGTCAGGCAGGTATCGACCGGTAGGCAATTTCGCCACGGCAGACGGTAAGCACGGGCCAGAGGGCATCGTCGAGGAGGACGATGTCGGCGTCATAGCCCGTGGCGATTTCGCCCTTCCGAGCGTCGAGCCCGAGCACGCGGGCGGGGTTCGAGGAGCAGGCGCGGAACGCTTCATCGAGTGAGAGGCCGACCTCCCGGACGAGGGTGCGGAAGTGGCCATCCATTGGCAGGGTGCTCCCGACGATGGTGCCGTCCTCACGGACCGCGAGGCCACTCGAGAGGTCGACCTC
The DNA here is from genome assembly GCA_007118095.1 of Dehalococcoidia bacterium. Taxonomy (GTDB): domain Bacteria; phylum Chloroflexota; class Dehalococcoidia; order Tepidiformales; family Tepidiformaceae; genus SLAK01. The sequence continues at coordinate 19,574 of SKSF01000016.1, read as the reverse complement.
CTGGCCGAGGAAGCGGGCGTCGCCAGTGGTCGCGCCGGCCAGGTGGAGGTTGTCGGTGACGGCAACGATGCGGTCAGGGCCCAGGAGGTGGCAGGCGAGGCGCAGCATCTCCGGGGCGACGTGGACGCCGTCGCAGATGAGCTCGCAGGTGACCGACCCATCGAGAACGGCAGCGGCGATGATGCCACCTTCGCGCTGATGCATGGGGCGCATGGCATTGAAGAGATGGGTTACGTGATGCACGCCGGTCTCGATGGCCTGGCGAGCCTGCTGGAAAGTTGCGTCGCTGTGCCCCATGGCGGCGACGATGCCGTCTTGCGCGAGCCGGGTGACGAGTGCGCTGGCACCCTCGAGTTCGGGAGCGAGAGTGACCATGCGGACCTTGCCCTCGGCGGCGTCCAGGTAGCGACGGAGTTCGCGGGTGGCTGGCGTGCGGAGGGTTCCAGGGTCGAACGCGCCGTGGCGTGTGGGATTGAGGAATGGGCCTTCGAGGTGGAAGCCAAGGGACTCGGCGCCGCTCGCGCGTCCGATGGCGGGGGCCAGGCCTTCGAGCGTGCGTGCGAGGTCGGAAGGATGCCGGCCGGCTGTACTGACGAGGTACGCGGTCACGCCGTGTGCGGGCGCCCATGCGCTATATGCAGCAAGGCGGCTTGCGTCACGCGCAAAGAAGGAGGCACCGCCACCACCGTGCACGTGGATGTCGACGAAGCCCGGGCCGACGATGCAGTTTTCCGCGTCGACGACCGTCGCGCCAACAGGGTTGAGGTCCGGGCCGACAGCGGCGATTGTGCCATCGACACAATGCACGTCGATGCGATCGCCGGTCCGAGCACTGGTAGCCGAACGGATCAAGAGCTGTCCGGGCATTGGGTCACTGTACCCGGTGTCTGCACCCGCACCATCGACTATTCGACGGTGATGGTGGCACTCTGCTGCGGATGATAGGCGCAGGTGATCTCGTATTCCCCGGGTTCTTCGAACACGTAGGTGACAATGTCGCCGCGGTTCATATCGCCGGAGAAGCCTTCACCGTTGGCATAAATGGCATGGACCGCGGTCTCGCTACTGGTGAAGTAGACGGTTTCGCCGGCTTCGACGGTGAGCTCCCGGGGATCGAACTGGAGACCGTGCTGGTCGATGTGGGGGGCACCTCCAGGGATTTCGTCACTGAAGTCGAGCCCTTCGCTGTCGCGGCAGGCAGCCAGCACCGCGGCAGCTCCGATGAGGGCTACCAACAAGGAAATGGAGACACGATTGCGCAAGAGTCCAACCTCCAGGCACCCTTCCGTCCCGTCCACCCTCATTCTGCCGTGTCCCAGGCGTTGTGTCGTGGGCACGTGGCCGTAGCGAAGACGGACGGGAGACCGTCGTAAAGGAGACGAAAAGGCAGGAACGCGGGAGCCGGCGAGTGCTAACCAGGGCTGCGGCCCGATGCCCTCCAGGGGGCATCGGCCGGTGACTGGTTAGCTTTGCTGTACGTCGTCTATCCGGAATTCGAGGTCGCCGGACGGGGCCTCGACGGTGACGACATCGCCGGGTCGGCGGCCCAAGAGCGCCTTCCCCACGGGCGATTCGACGGAAATTTTCTGCTCGCGGGCATTTGCCTCGCGCGGACCGACGAGTTTCCAGGTGTTGGTGCTCTCGTTGTCGAGGCGTGTTACGCAGATGGTAGAACCGACCGCGGAGACGTCGGTGGTCTGCTGGTCGGCAATGACAGCACGCTTGAGGGCGGTTTCGATCTCGCGGCGCCGCTGTTCGTTGAAGGCAAGGGCTTCCCGCGCGGCTTCGAGGGGAGAGTTTTCGCGGAAGTCCTTATCCTCGCGGGCTTCTTCAATCGCCTTTACGATCTGGGGCCGCTGCGCGTTGAGCTCTTCAAGCTCGGTCCGGAGGGCTTCGATGCCTTCGGCCGTCATTTGGACGGTTTCGTCGGAGGCACGTACCTGCGCGGAGTGGCTGTTTGCGGAGGACCTGCTGTTTCCGCCCTTTTTCACACGTACGTATACGCCCAGGTTGGCAGTAGTGTAGCTGCGTTTCTTCAGGAACTGGAACCAGTCCTTGAGGGCGGCGACGCGCTCGGGCGCCTGCGGGTCGGTCGCCTGGATCTGGGATTCGCGGTAATGCTCGACGTGGCTTCCAGTGAGGGAGGATATCCAGAGGTCGTGTCCCGCGAACTCCACGTATTTGCGCACGTAGGCACCGTGGCGCACGCGGGCTTCGGGTTTCAGAGAGTCGAGGTATTCCTGGAAAGCCTGTCCGAGCGTGACCGCACCGTTCTGTGTGGAAGTCGATTGGTCTGTCACCCTTCTAGGGTAGCATTGTGAGGCGTTTGATGGGGGACGTTTACGAGGGCGACGAAGGAGAGATTGGCTGGGAGTCGCTGCCGGGTCTGTTTCCGGGCCTGGGTGACGCGGAACGCTGGCTCCCCCTCCTCCGGCGGCATGCGGAGCTGCTGCGTGAATCGGCGCCGCGGGTCTCAACGACGACTGTGGATCCGCTGGCGATGGCGGGGCGGCTCTACGCGGAATCGCTAGAAACGCTGCGGATCGTGCAGCAATACGCGGGCGCGCAGGACGAGCCACTGGTGGTGGACGTTGGGAGCGGCGGCGGGTTCCCGGGGCTGGTGTTCGCGATGGTGATGCCAGGGTGGCGGGTGGCGCTTGTCGAATCGCTGCGGAAACGAGCATCGCTGCTGGGCGAAGCGGCAAACGCCCTGGGGCTGGAGAATGTGGAGGTGATCGCTTCGCGTGCGGAAGAAGCGGGCCGGGGTCCGCTTCGCGACACGGCGCAGATCGTCACGGCACGGGCGGTGGCGGAGCTGCGTGAGCTGGTGGAATACGTGGGGCCTTTTGCGGAGCCCGGGGGGCTCATCGCGCTGCCGAAGGGGAGCCGGTTGCCAGAGGAGGTGGCGGCGGCGGGGCATGCGATGGATGAGCTGGGGCTCGTACAGATGGACCAGGTGCGCTGCCGCCCGGAGGCGAGCGCGACGCCCTGGACGCTGTTGCTTCGGAAGGAAAAGCTGACGCCCGGGCGTTATCCGCGGCGCCCGGGGATACCACACAAGCGTCCTTTGTGAGTGAATGGGTGCCGGGCGAAGCAAATTGCTCACGCGCCTACCCATATGCGCAGTCATTCGGGTCTGTGCTATAGTTCCGCGAGCGGCAGCGGGCGACTTTGCCGCCACGCAGTCTGTGGGCGCAGTTCAAGAGAAACGGCAGGAGAAGCTATGGACCCCAATGCAATTGTGAACCGGGTAATTCGGCTCGCACGCTTCGATACGACGGTGTTCGATGAGGTACGCGACGACACGCAGGAGCTGATACCTGCCTTGATTGTGCTTGCCGTGAGCGCGCTGCTGGCGGGCCTGGGCGCGGCGCTCCACTGGGCGATCGTCCCTGGTGCGTTCCTCGATGGGCTGGATAACAACTGGGTCAACAACTTCATCCTCGGGTCCATCTTCTTTGCAGTGATGTACGTTGTCGCCGGGCTGGTGGTGTATGTGGTGATGGCGCAGATGTACCGGGTGACAGCAGACGTGCAATCGCTCCTGCGGACCATGGGATATGGGTCAATCCCGTTTGCAGCCTCGGTGTTGATGTTCGTCCCGGTGTTGTGGCCGCTGTTCGCCATCGTTCCACTGGCGTTGCTGTTCGTGATGATGATTTATGCCGTGCAGTCTGCGACGAATGCGGACTCTACGCAGGTGGTCATTTCATCAACCATCGGTTTCAGCGTGATGGTGCTCGTGCTTGGACTTATCGCACTGCAGCACGGCACGGGTGACTACCCGATCGGGGCCGGGTTCTTCGGCGTGCTCTTCGACTGGTCGTAGTGGCACGTCAGCAAGGAAATGCGAAGGGGCACCCTGCGGGTGCCCCTTTTCTTGTGACGGGCTGCGAAGGCCTCGTTACGCGGGCTGACGGAGCGCCTGGCGGAGGGCCATCACCGCTTCGGCGACACCCTGCTTCCCGGCGTCGAGCATTTCCGAGAGCTGGAGGAAGAGGTGGGGTTGGTCGGGATATTCGCTGAGGACGACGGGCACGCCGGCCTTTTCCAGGGCCTCCGCGAACCGATGACTGTCGTCCAACAGCGGGTCGAGGGTACCGACGATGAGTCGTGCCGGGGGGACGCCTTCGAGCGAGGCGTTTACGGGGGAGAGGAGGGGGTCTCCGGCGCTGGCACCGCCCGAGAGGTACTGTTCCCAGAACCATTCCATGGTGCGCCGCTCCAGGATCATCCCTTCGCCGTTTGCCTGCATGGATTCGGTTTCGAGGTCGCGCTGGAATACCCCGTAGAGGAGGAGCTGGAAGACGGGCAACGGGCCGCCTTCGTCGCGCAGGCGGATGCACGATGCGGCGGCAAGGTTCGCGCCAGCCGAGTCCCCGGCGATTGCCCACCGGCCGGCGGTGGCATTCAGTTCGCCGGCGTTTTCGACCGCCCACTTCGCCGCGGCTACGCAGTCGTCGAGCGGAGCCGGGGCGGGGTGTTCGGGTGCGAGGCGGTAATCAACGCTGACGACGACGGCCCCGGCACCAGCCGCGAGCTCGGCGCAGAGCTTCGCATGGGTCGCCGGGCTGCCGATGACCCACCCGCCGCCGTGGAAGTAGACGAGCAGGGGCCACGGCCCGTCATCGGACGGGGTGAAGACCTTGACGGGGATGTCGCCCTCCGGGCCGGGGATCTTGCGATCGTCGATCACGACACCGGCGGGCATGGGGTCGTTGAACGCCTGGAAGTTTGTCTCGGCATTTGCGCGCGCCTCGGCCGGGGGCAGCTCCCACATGGGTGGGGCGCCGGCGGCCTGGGCACGTTGCGCCATCGAGTCGAGTATGGCCTGGACCTGTGGATCCACGGTTCACTCCCTGCTGGTGTTCAGCTGAATTCGACGATGGCGAAGGCGCGGACAGAGGGCTGATTGTCCTCATTGATGACCAGAAGCTCAAGGTCCGCGCGATCGGCGCCGTCTTCTTCGTAGAGGCGCGCGATATTTCCAACGACGACGATGGGCCGCCCGGTGATGTCGGGGCGCCTGTGGGCAGCGCGCACCTGGCGAACCCAGCCGGCGTCACCGAGCCATTCATGGATGGCGCGGTAGACGAGGCCGAGCTTGAGGGGGCCGGGGACGATGGTGCCGGGCATTCCCTGTGCGCGGGCCGCTTCGATGTCATAGAAGAACGGCGGGAAGGCCCACGCCATGCCGCAATAGCGGATGACCTGGCCGAGGTCGGGGGCGAGTTCAAGCGGGGGGAGCTCGTCACCTTCTTTGAGCTGGGCGACATCCAGGCTCATTCGTCATCACCCCGGCTTTCGTTGGCGGCGTCGTACTGCATCATGGTCTGGACGGTGCGTGCGACGACGGCGCCGCTACCGGGCTCAGTGAATTCGACTTCGGTGCGGAAGTAGAGGCTCTGGCCGAAACGGCCGCCGAAGCGTTCGGAGATGTCGGCGAGGCGGGACTGCACTTCGAGGTCTTCACCCATGCGGAGCCGTCGCTCGAACTGCCATTCGTTGGAGATGAGCAGGCTGTTGGGCATGACGGTTGGCAAGTCGAGCCCGGCGCTCTCGGTTTCGAGCGCGGCGATGACGATACCGGGGACCGGTTCGCCGTTTCCGGGGACTGGTTCCCAGGGTTTGCCGAAGTAGGTGTCGGACGACCTGAGGAGGGCCTGGGGTGTCACGCGAGTGATCCCGCGCGGCGCGGTCCGTCCGATGTGGGCACGGACGTCGTCGGTGAGAAGGCTTTGATCAACCACGTTGCGGAGCCTACGCGCCCGTACGGGTTGCCTCAACGGCGAGGCGGGCTTCGATGCTATCCTCGGTGAACATGACGTACCTGGACCATGCGGCGACGACGCCCCTGCGGCCGGAGGCGCTCGAGACGATGCTGCCCTACCTGCGCAACGAGTATGGGAACCCGAGCGGGCTCTACCGTGCGGGACGGGTAGCGCAGGCGGCTATCGACGATGCGCGGGCGCGGATTGCGGGTGAGCTGGGCGCACGGCCTTCGGAGATCCTGTTCACGAGCGGGGGGACGGAGAGCATCAACGCGGCGTTGTGCGGCATCGGCTATGCGATGCGGCGCGCGGGCGCTGGCGCGCACGTGCTCACGACCGCCATCGAGCACCACGCGGGACTTCATGCGGCGCAATCGCTTGAGGAGCAGGGGTTCGAGGTGACCTACCTGGGCTGCGATGCGCACGGTCGGGTTTCGCTGGATGAGTTTCGTGGAGCCTTGCGACGGGAGACGGTGCTGGCGAGCGTGATGCTGGCGAACAATGAGGTCGGGACTGTCCAACCGGTGGCCGAACTTGCGGGGATTATCCGGGAGTTCGCCGCGGAGCAGGGGCACCGGGTGATGTTGCATACGGACGCGGTGCAGGCGCCGGGGTGGCTGGATATTGATGTGGGGGCGCTGGGGGTGGACGCGCTGAGCCTTTCGGGGCACAAGTTCGGCGGCCCGAAGGGTTCGGGCATTCTCTACCTGCGGCGGGCAACGCCGTTCCGGCCACTCATCAGCGGCGGGGGCCAGGAGATGCAGAAGCGGGCGGGGACAGAGAACGTTGCGGGCGCGGTTGGAACCGCGGTTGCGCTTGAGCAGGCAAGACGCGATATACGAGAACGAAGCGAACGGGTCTGGAAGCTGCGGAACCTCTTGCGAGACGGAATCCTCGAGTCTATCCCCGGGGCGCGGGTGAACGGATGCCAGGCGAACTGCCTGCCGAACAACCTGAATGTGTCGTTCGATGGAATTGAGAGTGACGCGTTGCTCGAGCAGCTCGACAAGCATGGGATAGCGGCGAGCTCGGGAAGTGCGTGTTCGAACTCGACCTGGGAGCCTTCGCATGTGCTGCTGGCGATGGGTGTGCCAATCCGACAGGCGGTGGGGAGTGTGCGCTTCAGCCTCGGCGAGCAGACGACCTCGGAAGACGTGTCGCAGGTGCTGTCGGTGCTGCCCGCGGAGGTTGCGGCGCTCCGCCACATGGAAGGTGAGCGGCGAAGCGCCTAGATCGATTGGAAAAGATCGGTATTCGACCCCGTATATGGACTGACCGGTAGGAACGAAACGCCTACACTCGGACTGTGAACGTCGAGGCACTGCCGTATACGCTGCTTCTCATCCTTGCCGAACTTGCCATTGGCAGCCTGTGGATCACCCTGGTGGCGGACCTCCGGGGCGGAGTGACGCGGGGTTTCGTACTGACGATGGCGCTATGTATCGCCGTGACAGCGGGGCTCGCGTACTGGACGGGGGCAACGCTGAGTATCGGCTCAAACGTCGACGGCTATCCGATTGACGGGAGCTGGTTCGGGCTTTCGCAGGACGCGATGCTCGTGGTGCTCATTGCGAGCGTCATCTACATGTTCGGCGTGTTCATGGGCTGGGATCCTGTCGGCCGGATCGCCGGCATCGCCGGTTCCATTGCGGGCATCGTCGTCATCGTGGCGTACGCGGGGATGTTCGCGCCGCCGACGTGGGGGCTGCCCGCGACGCTGCTCGCACTCGGGGCCGGGACGCTTGCGATGGGCGCGGTCTCGGTGGCGATGACGTGGGGACACTGGTATCTGACGGAGGGGACGCTGCCCTCATGGCCCATGCGGGAACTCGCGGTGATCACCATCGGTGTGCTGTTGTTCCAGGCAGTCGTGGTGGCACTTAACCTGGCTATCCCGGTACGCGAGACGCCGACACCAGCGAACCCAATCGACACGGGCATCCTGGGCAACCCGGCGTTTTACCTGCGCGTGGCGGTGGGGCTGGTCTTCCCGGTCATCCTTGCGGTGCTTGCCTACGCGACCACTCGCACGCGGGCAATGCAGAGCGCAACGGGCCTGTTGTATATCGCCATGGGCGCGGTGTTCGCGGGTGAGGTGTTGAGCAAGGGCCTGATGTTCGTTACCGGTAAGCCGATCTAGCCAACGATCGCGGATGGTCGTTGCTGCTTCCCCGCGGGGCGGCTGGCTCAGGTACAATCGCCCGCGGGCGAGTGCGGACGACGGGCCGGGGCTCTGCCGGGCGAAGCGCGGCTGAAGGCTGGCAGTGCGCCTGTCCATTAGCTCCGAGTCGCCTGGACGCCACGTACGAGACAGGGAGAAGCGCTTGAGAAACGAACAGGTCCCCGACCGTAACATCGCGATGGAACTGGTGCGCACCACGGAGGCGGCAGCGCTGGCGGCCGCCCGCTGGATGGGGCGTGGCGACAAGAATGCATCGGACCAGGCGGCTGTGGACGCGATGCGGTTAATGCTGGATACGGTCTCGATGGACGGCGTGATCGTCATCGGCGAAGGCGAGAAGGACGAGGCGCCGATGCTCTACAACGGTGAGCGTGTCGGGAGCCAGGACGGCCCGCAGGTGGACGTCGCTGTGGACCCCATCGATGGGACGCGGCTGCTGGCGTTGGGACGGCCGGGGGCTCTTGCGGTGGTGGCGGTGTCTCCGCGGGGGACGATGTATAACCCGGGCGATGTGTTCTACATGGAGAAGATCGCCGTGGGGCCCGCGGCGAGGGGAATGATTGACCTGTCGGCACCGGTGGTATGGAACATCCAGCAGGTGGCGCGTGCGAACGACCTTGCCGTGGAAGAGGTGACGGTGGTGATGCTGGACCGTGACCGGAATACGGCGCTGGCGGACCAGGTCCGCGCGGCGGGCTCTCGCATCCGGTTCATCAGCGACGGCGATGTCGAGGGCGCGATAAGCGCGGCACTCCCTGGCCGGGGCGTAGATATGCTGCTGGGCATTGGCGGTTCGCCGGAGGGGGTTATCACTGCGTGCGCGTTAAAGTCGATGGGCGGAGATATCCAGGCCCGGATGTGGGCTCGCGATGACAACGACCGCAAGGTGGCGGCGGAGCAGGGGATCTCGTTCGACCAGGTGTTGACTATCGACGACCTTGTGGGGAGTGACGATGTGTTCTTCGCGGCCACAGGGATCACGACGGGCGACATGCTGCGAGGCGTGGAATATGTGCCGGGCGGCGCCCAGAGCGAATCGCTGGTGATGCGGTCGCGTTCAGGTACGATGCGGCGCATCACGACGGATCACCGGTGGCGGAAGCTGCAGAGCATCAGCGGAGACCGTTACGCGGTTGACGAACGCGAGTAAGCTGGCCTCACGAAAACCATGCAGAAACGGCGGGGGCTACCCCGCCGTTTCTGCATCTTCGGACGTGCCGTTGAAATAGGCGTCGAAGTGCATCCAGAGGACGCGAGAATACCGGAACATGATTGGGGAGGTGACCGCAAGGGTGCCCAGCACCACGGCCATGATGGTACCGAACGATGCTCCGGAGGCCATGAGGATGAACCAGATGGGCATGACGATGGCGAATCCAAGCGTGTAGCTGGCATACATCGCGCCGACGAAGTAGCCAGGTTCGCGTTCATAGCGCCAGCCGCATGCGGGGCAGTGCTCATGCATGGTGATGAAGCCCTCGTATGCGGGGCCACGATAACAGCGGGAGCACCGCTGGAGCAGTGCGGCGACGATCCGGGGGCCCAGCGGCCCGTGTCCATTCACGGTAACCACTCCTTGATGCTGCGATGCGGCGGGCCGTTCAGGCTTCGACGGGGTAGGCAATTGCTTCGCCTGCCAGCCGGAGCCCATAGACCTCACCGGGTGCATACGACGCGCCCTGGAGGACGCGCACACGGACGATCTCGCCATCGGGGAGCCGGAGGAAGACGACCTGGTCGTGCCCGTAGTACTCAGTGCGCACCACTTCCGCCTGAAGAGGTGCATCAGGATCGAGGCGAATGTCTTCGGGACGCACCATGAGATCGACGGCGCCTTCGCGTTCGCCGGTGACGGGAATGGTCCCGAGGGCGCACGCGGCGGCGCTCCCCTGTTTGTCTCCCCGGATGAAGTTGGCGTCGCCGATGAACTCGGCGACCCGCCGGTCGGCCGGGCGAAGGTAGAGTTCGGGCGCGGTCCCAACCTGAAGGATTCGGCCGTCGAGCATGACTCCGACGAGGCCGGGGAGGCCGAATGCTTCTTCCTGGTCATGTGTCACGACGATGGCGGTCTGGTTGCATTCGCGAAGGATGCGCCAGACGTCGTTGCGAACGCGTGTGCGTAGGGAGGGGTCGAGGTTTGAGAAGGGTTCGTCCAGGAGGACGAGGTCGGGTTCGGCGGCAAGGGTGCGTGCGAGGGCGACGCGCTGCTGCTGGCCTCCGGAGAGTTCGTGCGGCATGCGCTTGCCCAGCCGACCAAGCCCAACCAGCTCGAGCATTTCGGCGATGCGGGCTTTCTTGTCCACGCCGCGCGGGACGCCGAATGCGACGTTTGCTTCGACATTGAGGTGCGGGAAGAGGGCGTAGTCCTGGAAGACGAGCCCAACACGGCGCTTTTCGGGCGGGAGGGAGTTGCGAGGTGAGCTGAGCAAGCGGCCACCGAGTTCGATCGTGCCTTCGTCGACGCGTTCGAATCCGGCGATGAGGCGGAGGAGCGTGGTTTTGCCACAACCACTGGGGCCGAGCAGAGCGAGGATGGTGCCGCGGTCGAGCTGGAGGTCGGTGTGGTCTACGGCGATGGTACTGCCGAAGGCCTTGGTGACACCGGCGCACTTGATAAAGGGCTCTGTCATGCAGGCGTCCTTTCGCGGATGGCCATGATGAGCATGGGCACGGCGGAAATGATGACGAGCACCGATGCGGCGAATGATGCTCTTGTGAAGAAGCCTTCCCTGCTAAGGTCCCACGCCTGTATGGCAAGGGTATCGAATCCGATGGGACTGAGCAGTAAGGTGGCTGGTAATTCTTTCATGACAGTAAGGAAAACGAGTCCTCCCGCAGCTGTCATGCCGGGGAGGAGCTGTGGCAGGGTGATGCGAAAGAAGACATGGAGGGGTGATTTTCCGAGGCTACGGCCGGCTTCTTCGGTCTTCGGGTTGATTTGCAGGAAGCTGGCGCGGGTCGCGCCGAGGGCCTGGGGCAAGAAGCTGACCATGTAGGCGAACACCAGCAGGGGTATTGTCTGATACAGGAAGGGTGCGTAGTTGGCTCCGAAGAAGACGAGTGTGAGTGCGATCACGATGCCGGGGAGGGCATAGCCGGAATAGGAGAGACGTTCGACGACAACGGAGAAGATGCCGGGGCGGCGGACGGCGAGATAGGCGACGGGCAGGGCGGCAAGCACGGTGACGATTGCCGCGATGAGGGAGACGTAGGCCGAGTTGAGGCCGGGTTCGCGTATGGCCTGCAGTGATTCGCCCTGGGCGAGGCCCTGAGAGGTATACCAGGCGAGCACCCCCAGCGGGAGGACCAGGGCGATGCTGACGATCGCTCCGACATAGGCGAGCGCTGCCCACTTCCAGCGGCCGAGCCGGATGCGGCCAGGACGGCGCGAAGCAGAGACGGGGTGATAACGGGCACGGCCGCGCGTGAAGCCTTCGGCGACTACGACGACGACGGCGACCAGCACGAGCAGGATGGCCAGGGCGGCGGCAGCATCGCGGTCGAGGGTCCCGCGGTACTGGACGTAGATCTGTTGGCTGAGCGAGGGGAAATTCATGATGGAGACGGCGCCGAAGTCGCTGAGGGTGTAGAGCGCGACGAGGAGGGCGCCGGCGGCGGCAGCGGGCCTGAGCTGCGGGAGGACGACACGGACGAACGTGACGATGCCGGATTTGCCCAGGCTTTGGGAGGCTTCTTCGAGGGAGCGGTCCATGGAGGACAGGGCAGCACGCACGGGGAGGAGGACATAGGGGAAGGTGAAGAGGGTGAGGGCCAGCCAGGCGCCCCAGAAGCCATAGATGTCGGGCAGGCGATCGACGCCGAGTGGTTCGAGCCAGCTCTGCAGCATGCCGCGGGGCCCGAGGAAGATGACGAGGGTCATGGCGGCAATGTACGAGGGGATGGCGAGCGGGAGGGACAGGAGGACAAACCAGGTACGTGCGAAGGGGAGGTCGGTCCGTGTTGTGAGCCACGCGGCCGGGACCGCAATTGCGACGGCGCCGAGCGCTGCCGCGGCCGCCAGCATGACCGTGTCGCGGAGCGAGGTGAGGGCGCGGCTGCCAGTCATGACGTCGAATGACGCGCCGAGGTCGGCGAAGACGCGGATGAGCAAATAGAGCGCGGGAAGCAGCATTGCCCCTGCCACGGCCGCGGCGAGGAGGCCGACGGCTATGGCAGGGGCGTTGAGTTGCACCGGGCGGCCGCGAAGGACAGCCACGATTAAGGCAGTACTCCTGTCTCCTGGAGCAGCTCTATGGTGCCTCGCAGGTCTTCGAGGTCAGTGAGGTCGATGGCGACAGGGTCGAGGTCGCCCAGGGCCGGAACATCGAAGGAGACTTCCACGCCCGTCACCAGCGGGAATTCGAACGTCTCGGTGGCAAAGTAGTCCTGTGCCTCCTCCTCGAGCATGTATTCGATGAAGCGTTCGGCAGCGAGCTGGTTATCAGTATTCTGCAGGATTGCTGTGCCGGCGACGTTCATGAGCCCGCCGATGTCGCCATCTTCGAAGTAGTAGTTCCGGGATTCGAACTCTTCGCCGCGCTCTTCGAGGAAGCGGAAGAGATAGTAATGGTTCACGAAGCCCACTTCCACTTCGCCGCTCGCGACGGCTTCGACGGTGCTTGTGTTGTTGGGGTATTCGCGGGGATTGTTGGCGCGGATGCCTTCGAGCCATTCGCGTGCGGTGTCTTCGCCTTCCACAACCCGGAGGCCCGTGACAAATGACTGGAAGGATGCATTGGTGGGCGCCCAGCCGATCCGGCCTTCCCACTCAGGATCGGTGAAATCGAGGATAGAGCCCGGGAGTTCGTCCGGGTCGACCATTTCGGTGTTGTAGGCGACGACGCGGGCCCGGCCGGAGAGACCAACCCAGGTGTCGTTCTCGGCGCGGTATTCGGTGCCAACGCGGCCGAGGATGTCACCGGGGATTGCGGCCAGCATGTTTTCGTTCGCGAGCAGACCAAGGGAGCCTGCGTCCTGTGCGATATAGACGTCCGCAGGGGTGTTGGAGCCTTCTTCGAGGATGGTGGCGGCGAGCTCGGGCGTGTCGCCGTAGCGGACGTTGACCTGGATGCCTGTGTCCTCTTCGAAGCGGTCGATGATGGGACCGATGAGTTCTTCGGAACGGCCGGAGTAGACGGTGATGCTGCCCGACGCGTCAGCGCGGTCACCTTCGGACACATCGGTGTCGTCAGCCGGAGTGTCTGTGGCTGCTGTGTCGTCCCCGTTGCCAGTTCCCGGGTCATCCGCGCCGGAGTCATCGTCGTTCCCGCAGGCGGCGATGAGCAACGCGGAGGCGGCAAGTATGGCGACCACGAGGAAGGTCAGCAGCCGAGGCCCGAATCGCATGTACTGCACTCCTATGAATCTCATTAAGGTATAGCACGACGCCGAGATTAGGACAACCTTACTTCGAAATTCGGTCATAGCTATCTTCAACCCGCATCATCGCCGGGGGCTGTACCATTTGCGGGCGAGAACAATGACCTGATTGGAGTGGTATGGACCTGGAACTGGCCGGGAAGACAGCTATTGTGACCGGCGGAAGCCGAGGCATTGGCAAGGCGATTGCGACGGAGCTCGCACGGGAAGGGGTTGCAGTGGCCATCGCGGCGCGAGACCGCAGTCAGCTTGAGGCGGCCGCGAAGGAGATCGTGGAGGAGACCGGACAGCGCATTGTGCCGCTCGAGGTGGACACGGCGAGCGATGATTCGGTGCGGGCGATGGTTTCGGGCGCTACCAGCGAGCTGGGAGGCGTTGACATCCTGGTGAATAATGCGGCGAAGCCGGGCGGCCAGGGACCGGTGCCGCGCCTGGGAGACGTCACGGATGAGGTGTTCTGGGAGGACGTAAATGTGAAGGTGATGGGCTATCTGCGGTGCGCCCGGGAGTCGGTCCCGCACATGAAACAGCGCGAGTGGGGGCGCATTATCAACATCAGCGGTCTTGCGGCGCGGCAGGCCGGAAGCATCGTCGGGAGCATCCGCAACGTCTCGGTCTCGGCATTGACGAAGAACCTGGCGGAAGAGCTGGCACCGCACAACATCGCGGTGACCGTGGTCCATCCCGGGCTGACTCGTACGGAGCAGACGGCCACCGTGCTCCCGCGCATCGCGGAGCAACGGGGCATCAGCGTGGAAGAGGCGGAACAACAGTTGACGTCGGGGACGCTTGCCAACCGCATGATCGAAGCGCGAGATATCGCAGCGGTAGTCGCATTCCTGGCTTCGCCGCGTTCGATCGCAATCAATGGCGATGCGGTGGCGGCGGGCGGCGGTGTGCCGCGCGCCATTCACTATTAGGAGGGGCAAGATGTCGCACGAGGGTTGGCAAGAGTTCGACCCGGGCTCGCTGACGGGCGAAGAGATGTATCACTTGCTGAACGCGGCGGTGGTCCCACGGCCTATTGCCTGGGTTTCGACGGTGAGTGCGGCGGGTGTGCCGAATCTCGCCCCGCATAGCTATTTCACGGCGGTATCGCCGGAGCCGCCGATCGTGTGTTTTTCGAGCGGGGGTGAGAAGGACACGCTCCGGAACCTGCGGCACACGCGCGATTTTGTGGTGAACGTGGTCCCGGAGGAGCTGGCGGAGGCTATGAACCTGACTTCGGCAGACTTTCCCCCGGGCGAGAGCGAGTTCGCTGCCGCGGGGCTGACGCCGGAGCCTTCGAGCCGGGTGCATGCGCCACGGCTGCTGGAGTCGCCGGTGAGCATGGAGTGCGTGGTTGAGCAGGAAGTCGATGTGGGGGACAAACCGAACACGGTCGTGTTCGGCCGGGTGGTGGCATTGCATGTGGCCAACCGTGTAATGCGGGAAGGCCGGATCGACGTGAGCGCCATCCGGCCGGTGGGGCGGCTCGCGGGTGCGGGCTACGCCTGGACACGGGAGTTCTTTTCGATGCCGCGCCCGACCTATGCAGGGCTGAAGGCGCAATGGGAAGCACAGAAGGGGTCGCCGGGGTAGGGGTGGGCTAACGGCCACCGGTCTGCCGGGTGACGTGAAAGGGGGAGCAGCGTCGCTGCTCCCCCTTTCCTTCTTGCAATGCTCCGCGCCGAAGCTAGCAGTGGTTAGCGTGAGCCCCTCAAACGGGGGTCGAGGACGTCGCGAAGGGCGTCGCCGAGCATGTTGAATCCAAAGACGGCTGTGAAGATGGCGAAGCCGGGGAAGAGGCCGAGGTGCATGTTGCTCGCCATGAGGTCCTGTGTGCGACCGGAAAGCATCTGTCCCCACGTTGGGAAGTTAGTGACGCCGACACCGAGGAAGCTGAGGGTTGCTTCCGCGAGGACCGCCACTCCGAGCTGGACCGTGGCGAGGACGATGACGGTGGGCATGATGTTCGGGAGGATGTGGCGCCAGATAATGCGATTGTTGGTGGCGCCGATGACCTGTGCGGCTTCGATATACGGGTTGGCCTTTACGGAGAGGACGGCGCTGCGGACAACGCGGACGGCTCCGCCAGCAAGCACGATCCCGAGGACAAGGATGACGATGGTCGTCCTGGGGAAGGTGTTCCATATCCATGGGCCACCGCGCGGGTCGGGGCCCCAGTCGGGGCCGCGGCCCAGGCCAAGGATGCCGAGATTCCCGGTGGTCTGGAGGACGGCGACCATGGTGAGGATGAGGAAGATGGCCGGGAAGGCGATCCATACGTCAACAACGCGCTGCACGATGAAGTCGATTGTGCCCATGAAGTAGCCGCTGATAAGGCCGATGGTCACGGAGAGCAGACCGACGAGGATGACGGTGCCGGCACCGACAAGTGCGGTCACCTGTGCCCCATAGATGATGCGGGAGTAGATGTCGCGGCCATTGTGGTCGGTGCCGAACCAATAGGTGGAACTGGGCGGGAGGAGATGGTCGCCGGAGTGCGTCTGGCCGATAGCATCGCGGGCGATCCATGGGGAGAAGATGGCAACGACCACGACCAAGATGAGGATGAAGGCGCCGAACGCGCCGAGTGGCTTGCGCTTGATGAAGTCAATGGTGGCACGCCACGCACGGACTGGTGCGGAGGGCTGGGGCCGCACGAAGGTGTCACCGGTAATTGGGGTATCGCTTGCAGCGCTCACGAACGGCTCCTCACTCAGGACAGTTTGACGCGTGGGTCAAGGTAGGCGTAGGCGACGTCGGTCACGAGGTTTGCGATCACGACGATCAGGGCGATGACCATGTTGATGGCGATGATCGGGGGGAAGTCCCGTTCGTTAATCGCCCGGTAGAGGTACACGGCAACGCCGGGGAGGCCAAAGATGACCTCGATGACGACGGAGCCGCCGATCAGCACGGGAATCTGGATACCGAGGATGGTAATGATGGGAAGCATGGCGTTCCGGATGGCGTGCCCGGTGACCACGGCATTACTCGCGAGGCCCTTTGAGCGGGCGGTGCGGATGTAGTCCTGGCGCATGACTTCGAGCATCTGGGCGCGGGTAAGGCGCATGAGAACGCCGGAGAGTGAGAGCCCGAGGATGAGCGCGGGCATGACCATTTGCTCAAGGTTCGCGCCGGGACTGTCCCAGAGCTGCGCGTAATAGAGGGGGAAGGAGTAGTCGAGCATGCGGGACAGGAGCGCGATGACGAGCGTAGCGAGGAAGAAGGAGGGCAGGGCGATCATCGCGACGGCGGAACTGCGGACCGCATAGTCGATCATGGAGTCCTGTCTCACGGCGGAGATGATGCCAGTGGGAATGGCGATGATTGCGCCAAAGAACATGGCAAGCGCGCCAAGCTGGAAGGTAACGGGGAGGCGGCGTCCAAGCTCATCGCTGACGCGCTGACTCCCGACAATGGATTGGCCGAGGTCGCCGCGGGCGGCATTGGAGAGCCAGCTCCACCACTGGCCGACGAACCCTTTGTCGAGGCCAAGCTCGGCGCGGATGGAGTCTTTGTAGGCAGCGAGCGCAAGGGAGTTGCGGATCTCCTGGCGTTCGCGGGAGGGGATGGCGCCGACGTATTCGCGGCGGGTTTCGGAGTCTTCGAGGTTGATGCCTTCTTCGGAAGCCCTGTCGCGGACTATTGCTGTCCGCGCGAGGACGTCGAGTTCGGCGTCCTGGCGGTCTGCGAATGAGGCGTCGTCGGCACTATCGAACGAGGGTGCGTCTTCCCAGAAGGGTTCGACCAGTTCTTCGTCGACGAGCTGGTCGAAGGCCATGCTTCCGCCGCCAACAGCGTTTTCTGTGACAAGAATGTCGACGGCGTCCCCGGGGAGGAGGCGAATCATGCCCGTCACGAGCAATGACACGCCCAGGAGAGTGGGGATCATCAAAAGTATGCGGCGGATGATGTACTGGGTCACGGCTGTCCCTCGTGAGGCGGGATGAGATAACTACTGTGGGGCGCCGAGGATTGTAGCCCCGGCGCCCCGCTTACGTCGATGGGAGGGTTAGTCCTCGGCAATACGCTCGGGGGTGAAGTACGAATAGGTCATCGCAGCCCGGTGGACGGCGAAGCTGTTCTTCCAGTAGAAGTCCTGTACCCACGGCGCGCTCCAGGCATACCCTGCCGCAGCGGAGTAGGGAACAACGAGCATATACTCTGCGAGTTCGCGCTGCATCTCATGGATGTATTCGAGACGTTCATCCGGGTCGAGGATGACGCGCTGTTCGCGGATCATCTCGTCGATCCGGTCCTGTTGGTCGATGGGTTGGCCGCCCCAGTTCCGGCGAGCGGAGGATGAGGCGAGGTTTCGGGAAAGGATGTCGTCGGGATCGCGGGGCGAACCAACGAGGGGGCCAAGACCGACGCCTTCGTCGATCTCGCCGAGGAACGTTGACTGGATATAGGAGCCGTATTCCTGGAACGTGAGCTCCACGTCCCAGCCGACTTCCTGGAGGCTGGCGACAAGAAGCTCCCAGAGCTGTTCGGCGCCGCGGCCGTAACGGTCGATGTTGGCTGTGACGCGGATTTGCGGGCTGGTATCGCCCAGGGCGGCGTCGAGGAGGGCGCGCGCTTCTTCGGGGTCATACTGGAAGAAGCGGCCGGTCTCGCCATAGTCGTCGTCGCGGGGCGAAAGGTGGAAGGGGACGAGATTTGTCGCGCAGAAAGGCGAGAACCAGTCACCCTGCCCTGTCTGGTCGAGGACGTCGTTGACGGCTTCGCGATCGAGGGACATGGAGAGGGCCTGCCGGACGCGGATATCGCGCCAGCGGCCGTCTTCGATGTCGAAGTTGAAGTAGAACGCGCCGTACGAGGGATTGCCGTAGAAGTGGTCACGGCCATCGGGATCGAGCTGGTCCTGGGCTTCTTCGTAGAGGTTGCCGCCGAGCAGCGAGTAGTCGAAGTCGCCAGCGCGAAGGCCGGCGATGAGCCGCTGTGGTTCGGCGATGAGCGACCCTTCAACGCGGTCGAAGTAGGGAAGCTCGGGGATGAAATAGTCGGGGTTGCGGTTCCAGCTCATGGAAACGCCGCTATCCCAACTGTCGAAGATCCAGGGGCCGGTACCGACGGGATCTTCCTGTGCCTGGCCGCCGTCGATGCTTTCGACGGGGATGATCCAGAAACCTTCGGGGGTGGAAGCATGCACCGTAAGGAAGGGTGCAAAAGGCTCGCGGAGCGTGACCTGGACGGTCCGGTCGTCGGTCGGCTCCACGCTTTCGATGACTTCCTCGTAGGCGGCGGCGTTCTGCGACATGCTGATGAAGGCCTGGTAGGCCTGTGCGATGTCGTCCGCCGTGACGGGCCGCCCGTCGAGCGGGGGCTTATTGTGGAAGTGCGCGTTCTCGCGAAGGCGGAAGATGTAGGTGCGCTCGTCGGGCTGCTCGGGCATGCCTTCGGCGAGGTCACCTTCGAGCGCGGTGTAGTCGTCGGGGTCGACGTCCGCGCCCGAAACCTCGGTCAGCAGGCGGCTGTAGTGCATCGAGGCCGGATGCTGTGCGAGGTAGGTGAGGTTTTCGTAGGGGAAGAGGGTGGGCGGGTCGCCGCTGTTCGTGCCCATGAAGGGATAGCGGATGGTGCCGCCATAGCGGTCGCCATTTTCGCCATTGCCGTTCCCGTTGCCGTTGGCCGGCGCATCGCCGTTTCCGTTGGCCGGGGTATCACCGCTGTCGTCGTCGTTGCCGCAGCCCACGAGTGCGAGGCCGGCGGCACCGGCACTGAGCGATGCACCGGCGCCCATGAAGCGCCGGCGTGTTGAGCGGGTCTTCCCAAACCGCTCCCAGTATGAACTTCTCACGTAGAGATACCTCCAGGGTGAGCCTTCAGTGGCTCCAAGGTTTCCCTGACTTGCTCTGCTATTCCCGTCATCGATACGTCCAGGTGGCTGGACGTGGATTGGGACTATAGGAGCGATACCGCGGGACTGTAAACGTGCCATTTCGCGGCGAGAAAATGATGAGAGGCAGTGAAAAGCCACGCGAAAGCAAACACGCATCGTCCACACGCGGGGCCGAGAAAAGCGGCACCAGACGCGAAGGATGGCCACTATGAGGCCAGAAAGCCGGAGCGAAGGGGAGCCAGAGGGCGGCGTGGCCGCGGGCAACGTCGATAGCAGCAGACGACAAGAACCACGGGGCGCGGACACGCAATGCCGCCCACATCAAGAAGTTCAATCGGCACCCACCGGAACTTTTCGCATGGCTTTACCGGAGCTTTGGGTCAGTGAAGGTCGCGGCCGGTAGTGATGATTG
>SKSF01000047.1 GCA_007118095.1 Dehalococcoidia bacterium | reverse complement strand
TAGATCTCGGCTTCGCCGCCAATGTCGCCGGAACCGGCTGTGGCGCTGTTGCTGGAGATGGCAACGACGCCTGCAAGCATGACGACGACTGCCGCAAGGAAGGATATCCGAGCAGGGAAGCGCATGGGGGCTACCTCATTTCACAATTGGCACGAATGGCAATCAGTACTCCGGGATCAAAATTGCGCTGATCGTTTGCGCAGTTTACACAGGGGAAACGTTTATCCAACATGCACAGTACGTTGCCGAACGGTTTCCCGGGTCGGGGTCAGGCTGCGGAGGTCGCCGGTGTGGTCGCGGGCCGGGGCGGCAGGAAATAGAGGGTGAGGGCTGCGGCCACCGGGAGGAACATCATGAGGGCGATGCCGGGCTGGAAGCTGCCGGTCCATCCTTCGATGAAGGCGATGGGCAGCGGGCCGATGGCTGCGCTCGATATGCCGACCATGGTGGCGGACCCCTGGATGCGGCCGAGGCCCTGGCGCCCGTAGAAATGCGCCCAGGTGGTACCGGAGATGACCTGCGATGTGCTGCCGGTGGCGCCGAGGACGAGCCCGTAGATGGTCGCCATGGTGGGGTTGGTGACGACGAAGAGGACGAGCGCGAGGGCCAGGAGCATAACGCCCATGTTGATGAGGAAGGCGAGGCGAGGGCCGAAGCGGTCGATGAACATGCCCGCGCCGAGGGAACACACGGCGGCGGCGATCGCGTAGGGCACGAACACGGCGGCGGCCTGGCCCGGGCCGAGCCCGTTTTCGGCGAAGATGGATGTCTGGTGAAAGATGAGCGCAGTAACGACAAAACCCGGGACGGCCAGTGGCAGCGCGAGGGACCAGAACGTGAGCGAGGTGAAGACCCGGCGGCGGTCGGGGCCGGCGTCGGCGGCGCTGGCGTCGGATTCGCCTGGTGGCGGGTTGGGGTCGCCGTCGGGGTAGAGGCCTTTGTCTTCGGGCTTGTTGCGGACGATGAAGATCGCGCCAGGGATGACCAGGAGCCAGACCATGAGGCCGAGGGCGATATAGGCTTCGCGCCACCCGAATGCTTCGATGAGGAGGCGGGAGACGGGTGGCAGAAGTGCGTTCGACGCGGCAAAGCCGAGGCCCATGATGGCCACGGCCAGCCCGCGCCGCCGCACGAACCACTGGGCGGCGAGCAGCGTGGCGTTGATAGGCATGGAGCCCTGTCCGAGCGCACGCAGGGTGGCGAAGAGGACGATGAACGCAAGCCCGCTCGTGGCGAACGCCATGCCGAAACAGGCCGCGCCCAATGCGAAGGCGACACCGATGAGTACCAGGCGAACGCCAAACCGGTCGGCCAGGCGGCTGACGGCCATGACCATGATGGCGCTTGCCATGGTGCCGGCGGTGTAGAGGCTGGAGATGAGCGTCCGCGAGAGACCCGTGTCCTCGATCATGGGGTCGAGGAAGACGGAGAAGACATAGGATTGGCCGGGCCCGGACGAAAAAGCGACAAGGCTGCCAACGGCAAGCACCGCCCAGCCGTAGTAGGGCCGCCTGCCGCGTAATCTCATCCGGTCAGTTGCCGCCCGATCGTGTGCCTCCGTTGCCCCTGGTGTGCCGGCGCGGCACACCTGCAAGATGGGGAAAGCCCGAGTATGCCAAGGGCACGGCTTGCGGGCACGATGACGACCTACAATGCGGCAAACGAGCAAGGGGGGAAGGCGATGAGCACGGTGCGGTTCGATACAGAAGGTAACATCGCGATTGTGACGATTGAGCGGCCGGAGGTCCGGAACGCCGTCGACGGTCCAACCGCGGAGGAGCTTGCCGCGGCGTTTCGGCGGTTCGACGACGACGAAGGCCTGGCGGTGGCCGTTCTAACCGGTGCCGGCGGGACGTTCTGCGCTGGCGCTGACCTGAAGGCGGTGGCGGAGGGCCGGGGCAACCGGGCGCGGGAAGAGGGTGATGGGCCGATGGGGCCGTCGCGGATGCTGCTCTCCAAGCCAGTGATTGCTGCGGTGGAAGGGCATGCGGTGGCTGGCGGGCTGGAGCTGGCGCTCTGGTGCGATATGCGGGTGGCGGCGGAGGATGCGGTCTTCGGCGTGTACTGCCGGCGCTGGGGTGTGCCGCTTATTGATGGCGGAACGGTGCGCCTGCCGCGGCTCATCGGGCAGAGTCACGCGATGGACCTGATCCTGACCGGGCGCGGCGTGAGTGGCGAGGAGGCGCGGACGATGGGGCTGGCGAACAGGCTGGTCGGACCGGGCCAGGCACTGGAGGAATCGAAGCAGCTCGCGCGGCAGCTTGCGGCATTCCCGCAGCTGTGCCTCCGGAGCGACCGGCTCTCTGCATTGGAGCAATGGGGCCTGTCGGCGGGGGATGCGCTGGCAAACGAGTTCGCCCATGGCATTGCGACTATCGAGTCCGGCGAGACGCGGGAAGGGGCTTCGCGGTTCGCCGCGGGTGAGGGGAGGCACGGTCAGTTCTAACCGTGGCGCGTGCTCACAGGCCTGGTGCGGGGGGACTGCGCACGGGCACGAGGCGGCGATAGACGGCGCGGCCGCGTGGACTGCGCTCGAGCCAAATGGCGACGGCGAGACCGAGGGTGGCCAGGAGGCCGCCGATGATGGCGTCGATGATGAAGTGGTTGGCGGTAATGACAACGGCGGCGGCCATGGCGAACGGGAACGCGACCGCAACAGCCCGCAGGGGCCACGTCCGGAGGACCTGCACCATGGCGATGCCGATGAGCAGGTTCCAGCCGAAGTGGAGGCTGGGCATCGCGGCGTACTGGTTCGTGAGGGAGACGGGCTGGAGGAAGCGGTAGGAATTGGACCAGCGCGTGACGCTGTCGACGACATCGATGTCCATCAATCGTGGCGGGGCGACGGGGAAGGTGGCGAAGATGACCAGGCCGATGCCGCCGGACACGAGGAAAGCGTTGCGGGTGCGGTAATAGGTCCGGGGGAAGCGCAGGAAGAGGAAGACGCCGCAGAGGATGATGACCGGCCAGTGGCCCCACGTATAGATCCAGTTGAAGAGGGTGATCGCCGCGGAGTGTTCGACGACGGTGCGGTTCAGCTCCATGTCCCAGTGCAGATAGAGGTGCTCCTGGGCGCGCATGACGCGCTCGGCGTTGCGGACGGCGTCATCGTGGTTGCCTTCGGTGAGGGCGCGGACGCCGAAGTAGGCGAGCAACGAGGCGATGACGACGGTGACTTCGGTCCGGGCACGCCGGGACATGACAGCGGATGGCGGGGCAGGTTGGGTATGCAGGTGTGTGTCGGGCATACAGCCCCCCGGGAGTGCGCTGTCCGGCGCGGGGTACCAGGACAGGGTGCTGCCAGCGCGATGACTCACGCGTATTGTGCAGCACGGGGAACGGGAGTGGTCCTGTCAAAAGATCCGAGGTTGTTAGTGTTTTCCGGGGCTTTCCCGGGCGGTTAGCGGTAGACGTGCGATCGGTGCCGGACCGCGATGACGTCGATGAGCCCGGCGGTGTCGTCGACCGAATAGATCACCCGGTGGTCGCCCACCCGCGCGCGCCATGTGTTCGACGTACCGCGTAGTTTCCGCGTGCCCGGGGGCGCGGTGCGGTTGCGAGTTTTTCATCAAGTCCAGTACTCGCCCGGCGATTTGAGGGTCGAGGCGCCCCAGCTCTTTGCGCGCTGAGCGGGCAAAGGTGATGTCGTAATCAGGCACTGCGCCTGTTGAGTCTTCGCTTCACGTCTTCGAGGGATTCCCTGGGTTCGCTCTCGCGTTCTTGCGCGAGGGCCTGATCGTAGAAATCCTCCCAGAGTTCGCCCCAGACATCGAGGTCGATCTGGACTGCGCGGCGCTCGCCCGCTTCGTCGACCACGTAGTGAATGCCTTTCATGCGTGACGCCCTTCTGACTCAAGGGTAATAGATGGGAGCGCGCAGCGCCGCAATGGCTTCTAGAATCCCGAGTGTATGAACAAGGAGAAGTGGGCATGACGCCATATGACGCGATCGTGAGCAAGCGGGACACACGGAATTTCGACGGCCGGCAGATCCCGGAGGATGTCCTGCGGCGCATCTTGCAGGCAGGGCGGATGGCCGGGAGCGCGAAGGCGCTGGAGCCGGTGCAGTTTGTGGTAGTGCGTGAGCAGGGACAGAAGGAGGCGCTGGCGGCGTGCGGGAACTTCACGCCGCACCTGCCCCCGGCGGCGGCTGTGGTTGCGCTGGTGCTGGAACCGGAGATGGGCGTGGTGGGCGCACCGCTGACGCATTTCCGGGGGCCGTTCGACGCGGGGCGCGTGGCGCAGAACATGATGGTCGCGGCATGGGCCGAGGGTGTGGCGTCGTGCCCCGCGTCGATGCACCAGGGGGAGGAAGCGGCGAAAGCGCTGGGCCTGCCGGAAGGCTATGTGGTCGCGAATACGATCGCGTTCGGGTACCCGGGTGAGACGGAGGAGACGCGCCCATCGCGGCCGCGAAAACCACTGGATGAGTACGTACACTGGGAGCGCTGGGATGCCGGGGCATAGCCTGTTGGAGACCGCCGAATGCGCCCGGCAAAGAGTCGGCGTCCCGCTGGCGCGTGAGTTTCGGGCCGGGGTGCAAGGGGACCTCCGGGATTGGTGCGCTTTTGCAAGCCACACCGTCTCCGGGGTGCTCGCCCGTCACCGACCCTGGCGCCAATGTCTGTGGGTGTCTCACTGGAAACCGTCGCGGTCCGCGCGGGGTCGCTGCGATGGAAGGCGAGCATGATGCCGCGCAGGGTCCGGAGGTGCGGTAAGGTACGCGGCATTCGCTGATGGTGGAGGGACGCCCGTGCTCGATATTTCGTGTGCGATTGCGACATCGCTGGAGACGCCGGACCACGTGAAGGTGGCGGAAGACCTGGGCTACCGGCATGCGTGGCTCTATGATTCGCCCGCGCTCTACCCGGACGCCTGGATGACGCTGGGGCTGTGCGCGGAGCGGACGGAGCGAATAGGACTGGGGCCGGGGGTCATTGTCCCGAGCCTGCGGCACCCGATGGCGACGGCGGCGGCGATCGGACAGCTCGAACACCTGGCGCCGGGGCGGGTGCGCGTGGCGATCGGCTCGGGGTTCACGGGCCGGATGACCTTTGGCCAGCGGCCGCTCCCGTGGGGTCATGTGCGCGACTACGCCGTGACGGTGCGCGACCTTCTGCTGGGCGAGATGGCGGAGTGGGAAGGCCGGAAAATCCGAATGATGCACCCGGTGGGATTTGCGCCAGACCGGCCGATGAAGGTGCCGATGGTGTTGGGCGTGGGCGGGCCGAAGGGGATGGCGGTCGCGGCGGAGCTTGGCATGGGGGTGTTCGTCACGTCACCGGTCGACCGGTCATCGCTGGCGACGGGGGTGGACTGTGTGTTGCTCTCGTTCGGGACGGTGCTCGGGGATGACGAAACCGCCGATAGCGACCGGGTGATGGATGCGGCCGGGCACGGGGCTGCTGTGGCGCTCCATGCGATGTACGAACGTGGCATGGACATGAGCCGGTTTCCCGGCGGCGCCGAGTGGGCGGCGGAACTGGACGCGATGCCGGACGACGAGCGGCACCTGGCGATCCATGACCTGCACCTGATCGGTGTGAGCGACCGCGATCGGCCGTTGCTCACGGGCGAATGGCTGCGGCGCGCCGGGGGTGTCCGGACGGCTGATGAGTGGCGGTCACACCTGGCGGATCTCGAAGCGGCGGGCGTGACGGAAATCGCGTATCAGCCGGCAGGGCCGGACATCCCGGGCGAACTGGAACGGTTCGCCCGGGTCGCCGGACTGCTATAGCCAGCGTGGCAACTCGCGCGGCGGTTAGCGCTTGCCGAAACCGCCTTCCACGGTGCTCTTCCTGTGCGACCGGCGGCGGGTGATGCTGGGCGGTTCGGGGGTGCCGGTCTTCACCGCAACAACCCACAGCGTCAGGAGCGCAAAGATGATCGCGCCTGCGATCAGCATGCCTGTGAGTGACCCGGGGATAATGAGGAAGAAGAGTGCGACCGCTACGGCACAAACGGTCAGGAAGGTGAGGAGGGAGCGTCGGAACTTTCGACCTGGTTGGCCGGGTTGTTCCGGAGCCCCGGTGGGTTGGCTGTCGTCGATGGATTCGGAATGGTTCTGTTTCTGTCCCTGGACGTTTGACCCGAGAGCCATGGCAGGAACCTCCTCGGAATGATGTCCTTCATTAGAGGGGCTGCCGGCATATTACCGGTGGGTAATGTGTTCCCGACAGTTCCATTGTACGCCTGGAATCCTCCGACTCAATGGACAAGTGCGGGATTCTTTGATGTTGGCGGAGATTACGGGAACAAGCTCTCCCAGATCCAGTCGGCGGTATCGGCGAGCCCATCCCAGGCGCGTTCCCAGATCGGGCCGCGAGGGTCGCCGTTGCTGTCCTGGCCGTCTTCGCCGGGTGGGCCGTTGCCCTGGCCGGGTGAACCGTCGTCGCCGGGCAATTCGATGCCCGGGCCGTAATCGGGCGTGGGTTCGGGCATCGGCGTGGGCTCGGGTGTGGGC
>SKSF01000097.1 GCA_007118095.1 Dehalococcoidia bacterium | reverse complement strand
TGATCGTGGAGAAGTCGAGCGCGAACGGGGTGGACCCGGACGAGTGGACGCTCTCGATCGACAGTGAGTCGGCTGAAGGTTCCGTTTCGGCGGAGGTCGAGGTTGGCAGCAGCTACACCATCGACGAAGACGGGAACTTTGGTGACTACAACTTCGTGGGTGTGACCTGCGACGAGGGTGTTTCTCCCGCAGGCTCGGGTACCGAGCGGACGGTGACCATCCCGGCGGGCGAAGGCGACATCACCTGCACGTACACGAACGAGCCGGTGATTGATGAGCCGGACGTCCGGACGCTGGTGGTCGAGAAGTCGGACGCCAACGGCATTGAGCCTTCGGACTGGGAACTCCAGATCGCTGGTAACGATGTTGCGGCCATGGGTGCGGGTTCGGTCTCGGCACAGGTCGAGGTCGGTGAGGCCTACACCATCGACGAGGCCGGCGACTTCGATGCCTACAACTTCGTTGGCGTGACCTGCGACGAGGGTGTGACGCCCGAGGGCGAAGGCACGCAGCGCACGGTGAGCATCCCCGAAGGCGAGGGTGACATCACCTGCACGTACACGAACGAGCCGGATGAGCCGGTGCTCGTGACGGGCGACCTGGTCGTGAACAAGGTTGACGGCGATGGGAACCCGATCGAGTGGACGGTGACGATTTCGGGCGGCGAGTTCGGCAGCGAGGGTGAGGAGTTCACCATCACGGCTGACGACGAGCTGTTCCTGCCCGGCCTCGAGTCCGGTGTTTACACCATCGAGGAAGAGACCGTCGACGGCTGGTCGGTTGTCGACACGACGGTGAACGGCGCGAGCCAGGGCGCGCAGGTTTCGGTGAACGTGGTCGTCGGGGACGATGCCACTGCCGAGGTTGTCTTCCAGAACGAGGAAGAGGACGAGCCGGCGCCGGTGCAGGACGGGACGCTGGTCATCAACAAGGTGATCACGAACCCGGATGCGGAGGGCGCTTCGGATGACCATGCGTTCACGGCCTCGATTGGCGGCAGCCAGTACGTGTTCACGGGCAACCAGGCGGTGAGCGTGACGCTCGGCGCAGGTGAGTACGTGGTGATCGAGGCTGCTGACGACGAGTACATGCCGGCGGGCTGGGCACTGGCCGAAGGCGGGGTCTGCCCCGCGGACGCCACGAACAGCGTCCCGGCTGGCGAGGACACGATTACGGCTGAAGTGGAAGTGGAGGCCGGCGAAACGACGTCGCTCTGCTTCTACAACACGAAGATCGTGGACGATGTCGCAGGCGACGTGACGACGCCTTCGCCCCCGGACACCGGTAGCGGCCTTGCCGGCCCGGTCCAGGGCTCGGGCACCGTCGCGGTGCTGTCGATGCTGGCCATCCTGGCCATGAGCCTTGGTGCCGCGGCGCTGGCGATTGGCCGGGCACGGCCGGTGCGGTAGACGCCGGAAGGTAACGGCAATATGAAGGGCCCCGGTTCGCCGGGGCCCTTTTTTGTGCGCGGGGGTATGCGAGTTCAGGCCGGGGGTGGTCCGCCGGCCATGGCCTGGCTAAGGCCGGTGACGAGATCAGGTGGGAGGTGCGAGGTCTGCGCCGTTTCGACCAGGGAGAATTTGTCGTGGGCGACTTCGACGGTGGTGATGGAGCCGTTGGCGATGGGGGTGGGGACAACGCGGTCGTCACCGAGGGCTTCGCCGATCGCGACGCCGATTGCGATGTAGTGGGAGACGATCACGCCATCGGTTCCGCGCTGTGCGGCGTCGTGGGCGATTTCGAGCAGTGTTTCGACGACGCGCTGGCGCCAGCCGCGGAGGGTGCCGTTCTGTTCGCTCCAGCTGCCGGCCATGAAGGGGCCGATCATGTTGCGGCGCTCTTCGACGGGCATGGAAGGGTCGAAGACTTCGGCGACTTCGCGGCGGATTTCGGGTTCGAGCCCGAGCTGTTTTGCGATGGGCTCGGCGGTCTCGCGGGTGCGGCGAAGTGGTGAGACGACCAGGCGGCCGATGCCGCCGCGCTGTGCGAGGTGTTCGGCGGTGAGCCGAGCCTGTTCGTGGCCGGTATCGGCGAGCCCGGGGTCGAGGTCGTCGGTCCCGGTGATTGCCTGTCCATGACGGATGAGGTGGATAGCCATGGGGCAAAGGGTACGCGGTTGGCGGTGGCGGTAACAGGCGGGTGCGGCTGCGGGGCGGTTGGGCTACCCTCGGGCGATGCAGATTGAGCCTCTACG
This sequence comes from Dehalococcoidia bacterium, assembly GCA_007118095.1. Taxonomy (GTDB): domain Bacteria; phylum Chloroflexota; class Dehalococcoidia; order Tepidiformales; family Tepidiformaceae; genus SLAK01. Next base: position 17,935 of record SKSF01000097.1, on the reverse strand, counting down.
CGATGCAGACATCGACTCCGCCGCCAGCATGGTGACGCACCGCCATAGCTCCGCCCGGGAGGCGTTCCCGTTCCTGCCGGAGCATTTTACGGACCTGGAGGAGGTGCGGGTGTACCTGCGGAAAGTGCTTTCGGACGAGGGGACGCTGGCATACCTGGCGTGGGATGGCGGCGAGATGGCGGGCTTTGCGGCCGGGCAGCCGGCACTGGCTGCACCGGGGACGCTCATGGCGCGGTATATCGAGGAGCGGAGCGCGGTTATCCCGCTGGGCGGTCACGGTGTGCGGGAAGGGGCTGACCCGTTCGAAGTGTACGGGGCACTCTACGCGGCGCTGGGGCGGGAGTGGGTGCGGCGGGGCCTCCTGGCACACCGGGTGCAGTTCTACGGGAACGAGATGGGCCTACACGACGGGCTGGTGAACCTGGGCTTCGGGCGGAAGATGGTGCTGGCGGTGGCCCCGGTGCGGCCGATCGAGCGGCCGGCCGCGCCGGTGGAGATCCACCGCGCGGGCAGTGAGGACCTGGAGGTTGTGCTCGGGCTGGAGCAGGAGCTGAGCGACTACCAGAGCGACGCACCGATATTCATGGCGCTGGACCCGCAGACGGACCGGGAGATGGCGGAGTTTCAGCAGGCATTGCTTTCAATGGATGGAAACGCGCACTTCGTCGCGTACCGGGACGGGAAGCCAGCCGGGATGATGACGTTCCAGAACCCGCCGGTGTTCCTGCAGCCGCAGCTCCGGGGCGAGGGGATGGTGTACCTGTACGAGGGGGTCGCGTCGGCGGAGGCGCGTTCGGAGGGCGTGGGGGAAGCGCTGCTGGCGGAGGCGATGGCGTGGATGGAATCGCAGGGGTTCACGCATTGTGCGCTGCACTACCATGCGGCGAACCAGACGGGCGGGCCGTTCTGGCGGAAGCACGGGTTCGAGGCTGCCGAGCACGAGATGTTGCGCGTGCTCGACAGCCGGATTGCGTGGGCGCGGAAGTGGTAGGCGGGCCTAGCTGACCGTCGAGGCTTCGCTGAAGAAGGCCTGTTCGACGTTGTCGGAGAGTTCGAGGCCCTGGAGGCGTGCGCGCTGGAGGAGCTCCCAGTAGTAGCGGTAGGTGGCGCGGTCGTGGAGCGCGCCGTCGTGCTGGATGGGCCCCCAGTCGGCTTCGTAGGCCTTGAGGATGATGGCCTGGGCGTCTTCGAGCTCGGTGATCTCGGCGGACATCGCCTTGACGATGGGCTCGATCTGCGCGGGGTAGATGGACCACATGCGGAGGAAGCCGAATTCGTCGTGGGCGCGCTTTGCGTCGTTGTAGATGAAGTCGGTGTCTTTGAGTTCGAGGGTGACGTTGTGGGCGGGGACCACGCCGTTGGCGAGCGCGGCGGCGACTGTTTCGGCCTTGGCGCGGCGGAGGACGGCATGGTCGAACTGCCAGGGGGACCGCATGACATAGGAGCCGAGTGCGCCGTGGTGGGCGCTGACGAAGTCCATGAGGCCGAAGTCGAGGACTTCGATATTGGGGAGGGTTGCGATCTCCCAGACTTCACGCAGGGCGCCGTGGGTTTCGATGAGCGCGTGGATGGGGATCTCGCGCTGGATGCCGGCCTTTGCCGCCGTGTTGCGGATGTAGTCGATCATCTCGGCGAGCTGGGCGGCCTTCGTCGTCTTTGGGATGGTGATGTAGGCGACGCGCTCCCCGGCGGCGGGGACGATGATGTCGACATCGTCCTTCCAGTGCTCGTTGGTGTAGTCGTGGATGCGGACGCCGGCGAGGTTGAACTTGTTGGCGTCGCTGTTCTGCATGCGGACGACCATCTCGGCGTGTTCGCGTTCCTGGCCGGTGGGCGCGCCGTCTTCGCAGTCCATGGTGATGTCGAAGATGGGGCCGGTCTTTTCCTGGAGCTCGAAGGCTTTCTGGATGCGGACATCGGTGCCCGCGAAGTGCTCGCAGGTGGTGATGATGGGGAAGGGTTTTTCGCCTTCGAAGAGGGCGTCATTGGGGTGTCTTGGCATGGGGATATCCTGCTGTTGGGGAGTGTGCGCCGGCGGCGCCGATGGGGCCCAAGTATACAGGTGATAGGCGTTAGACCATCGGGGTGGGGACCGTGTGGCGCTGGCCCGGGCCGGGCGTGTGTGGCACGCTGAGCCGCGGCGGGGAGTCTACCCGGGCGAAGCCCGGCAAAGGGGAGACCTTGCGAAGCCTGACTGCGGCCCTGCCTCGTCTGCTGGTTCCGGTCCTGTTGCTGGTATTGTTGGCCGCGTGCATGGACGACGACGATGGCGCCGACCTGAACGCCGCCACCGTAACGCCGGTGGATGACGCCGGAAGCATGGACACAGACGATGCACCCCCGACGCCAGAACCGACATTGACGCCGGGGCCGGAGCCAACCGAGACGCAGGCGCCCGACGACGGTGCGCCTGCGACGCCGGAAGCGACCGCGACGCGACAGGGTGCGTACGAGATCGTTACGGGGCCGGAACACTACCTCTACGAGGTACGTACCGGGGATACGCTCGAATCGATCGCCGGGTACTTCGACGCGGGAGATGGGGACACTTCGTACCTGGAGCCGGGCGAGCTGGGCCAACTGAACGATGTGGACAACTCTGCGCTGGAGGCCGGAATGCTGCTGGCGGTCCCGCTGTTGATTTCGCACGTGGACGCGCTGATGCCGGAGAACACGATCGCGGCGGCGCTTGGTGTTGGTGAGGCGGGGAACGAGCTTGAGCTGCTGGCGCCTTCGCGGGAGATGATCGACGGGTACCTGGGGCAGATCGCGCTTTACCGGGTGGCGCTGACGCCGGCCGACGGCGGGCAGGAACCCGGCTACGTGATGGAGTACTGGCGGACGGACCGGGCTGCGTTGCGTGCCGGCGAGGTGCAACCGGGCGCGGTCTTCACGGTCCCAGCTTTCACGATCGCCGCGGGTTCGATGGCTGACGTTGAGGCGCCGGGCTCCGAAACCCGGGAGACCTTCACGCGGGACGGGGTTGCCTACGCACTGATGACGTTCGAAGGCGCGGAGCTGGATGCCATGGCGCACGTTGACCTGCTGGTGACGCCGGCCGGGCGCTAATCGGGGAGGCCGGCTTCCTCGGGCCAGGCGCCCTCGAGGTCGATAACGGTGTAGATGCCGTTGTGGTCGCTGGCGTACAGGCGTGAGCCGTCGGAGCGGATTGCCGGTGTATCGCCGAAGACGCTGAATCCGGTGGGGTCCCAGGTGTCGCTAAAGATGTAGAGGGTACGCGCCTCGGCAAGTTCCCCGGGGAGCTCTGGCTCCGCCGTCTCGGCCGGCTCGACATCGCCGGGCGGTTCGGTCGCGGGGACGGGCGTGACGTTTTCCATGTCCCCGTTTTCGCCGTCGTTGCCTGCTCCAAAGAGCATCGTGGTGCGGCAACAGGTGCCGACAGCGCCCGGCTCCTGGCCGGCGGCGGCGGAGAGCTCCACAAGGTCGTCACCGGCGAAGGCCTGGACCGCCTCGTTGCCAGGCGGGAGGCCGAAGTCGGCGAAGACGATAGAGGGGCGGCCTTCGGCGGTGTCATCGATGTGGCCGCGGAGGTCGTGCGCCTGGGCTTCGCGGGTGGCGGTATTCCCGGAGAGGCGGGCGACATACACATTGACCTCGCCGTAGGGCTCGATGAGGAGGACGGCATGGAGGACGGCGCGGCCTTCGTGTTCGGAAGTACGGGGGTTCAGGGGGATGCGGCGGGTGTGCATGATGGGATAGCGGCTGAGGATGGCTTCGCCTTCTTCGAAGCCGACCAGGTCGCGGGTTTCGTCGGAGGCCTCCTTGTCCTGGCCGGGATACCAGGGGTTGGCGCGCTGGTATCCGGGCTCCATGCCGAGCGAGCTTGCCAGGACGTTCCATGAGGCTGCGTCGAGTTCGCGGGACCAGGTGGCTTCGCTCACCGCGATGATGTCGGGTTCGAGCTGCTGAAGCTGGCCGGCGAGGAATTCGAGCCGTTCAAAGAAGGTGTCGTGGGCGAGCGGGTCGCTTTCGTCGACTGTGATGGGGCTGCCCAGGTTGATGTACGCGAGGCTGAGTTCGGCCGGTGCGGGTCTTGGTGTGCCGCGGGTTGGTGCCTCGGTGGGTGTGGCCTCGGGGGTGGGTGGCGGTGTCGGCGGGCTGGTGGTTTCGGTGGAGCCGCCGCAGGCGATGGCCACGAGGGCGAGGAGGAGCGCAGCGTACATTGACAGAAGTCGCGTCACCTTGCTTCACTCCAATTCAAAGGCGTTGACGGAGACGAGTATCGCCGATGGGCCTGTCCAGCGAGCCCCGTACGGTGTGAGGGGGCGCAGGGACACGGCGGGAAAATCCCTCCCGAGCTTCCGGCCGAACGCGGTGCGCCTGGCGCTGCCAGTAGACCCGGACGGGCATTGTCCCCCGTTACCAGGGACAGGGGCGTGATTGCGCCCCGGCGAGTGCCCGCACCGGTGTGCGGGAACCAGGGTGGTACCGCGGGCTCGGACGCTCGTCCCTGGAGGACAGGGGCGGGCGTTTTGTTTGTCTGTCCCCAATGATGCTGGCCCATCATCCCTGCTACGTCCGGGCGGGGTGTCCCGGTTCGCCGACAGGGAAAACAAAGGAGCGCGCAGATGTTTGAGCCCGTTGATTCGCGAGTGAGGTTTCCCGAGCTGGAGAAGAAGGTGCTTGCGTTCTGGGATGAGCACGAGGTCTTCCGGCGGAGCATTGAGGACCGCCCGGCGGATCGGCTGTTCGTCTTCTATGAGGGGCCGCCGACTGCGAATGCGCGCCCGGGCATCCATCACGTGCTCTCCCGCGTCTTTAAAGACTTGATTCCCCGGTACAAGACAATGCAGGGATACCGTGTCCCCCGCAAGGCGGGGTGGGACACCCATGGGCTGCCGGTGGAGCTGGAGATCGAGAAGGAGCTGGGGCTCCATTCGAAGCCGGAGATCGAGGCGTACGGGATCGCGGCGTTCAACGAGAAGTGCAAGGAGTCGGTGGGGCGGTATGTGGAGGAGTGGACGCGGCTGAGCGAGCGGATCGCGTTCTGGGCGGACCTCGAGAACCCGTATGTGACGTACCACAACAGCTATGTGGAGACGTGCTGGTGGATCTTCAAGCAGCTCTGGGAGCACGGGCTCATCTACCAGGACTACCGCAGCACACCGCATTGCCCGCGCTGCGGGACGAGCCTGAGCGACCACGAGGTCTCGCTGGGGTATGAGGAGAACGTCCCGGACCCCAGCGTGTACATCGCGTTCCGGGTGCCGGGGGAGCAGTGGGAGGCTGCCGGGCTCGGCGACGTACCTTCGGCCGATGAGCCGGCTTCGATCGTGGCGTGGACGACGACGCCGTGGACGCTGCCGGGAAACACCGCGCTGGCGGTGAAGGCGGACGCCGAATACGGGGTCTACCGGCTGGAGCGCGAAGGCGAAGCGCCGCAGCGTGTGGTGCTGGCGACCGCGCTGGCCGAAAAGGTGCTGTGCGAAGGCTTCGCGCCGCTGAAGACGATCACGGGTTCGCAGCTCGAGGGGATGCGGTACGAGCCGCTGTATCTACCGGAGTCTGTGGGCGCGCGCGTGTTGCGCTTCAACGAGGAAGGGCGGCTGCGGCTGCTGGATTCGGAGTCCGAGGCGGAAGGGCTGCGGCGGGTCATCGCCGCGGACTACGTGTCGCTGGACGACGGGACCGGCATCGTGCACATCGCGCCGGCGTTTGGTGGCGAAGACTTCGACGAGGGGCGGCGGCACCGTTTGCTGTTCGCGCAGCCGATCGACCTGCGGGGCATCATGGCCGACGGTCTGCCCGGCGGGGGACAGTTCGCGAAGGATGCGGACCGGGAAGTGTCGCGCGACCTGCGGGAGCGCGGGCAGCTTCTCCGGGAGGAGACGATCCGGCACACGTACCCTTATTGCTGGCGCTGTGCGACGCCGTTGCTCTATTACGCGAAGCCGAGCTGGTACATCCGGACCACGGCGCAGCGGCAGGCGCTGCTGGAAGGGAACGAGCAGATCAACTGGTACCCGGAGCACATCAAGCACGGGCGGTTCGGCGACTGGCTGGAGAACAATGTGGACTGGGCGGTGAGCCGGGAGCGTTTCTGGGGGACGCCGTTGCCGTTCTGGAAGTGCGAAGGCTGTGAGGACGTGACGTGCGTGGGGTCGCTGGCGGAGCTGCGGGAGCGCGCGAGCAACCCGGACGCGGCGCATGCGCTGGACGACCTGCACCGGCCGTATGTCGACGAAGTCACGTTGCCGTGCTCTTCATGCGGCGGGGTAATGCGGCGCGTGCCGGAGGTGGCGGATGCGTGGTTCGACTCGGGGGCGATGCCGTATGCGCAGTGGCACTACCCGTTCGAGCACGACGAGGAGTTCCACAAGCATTTCCCGGCAGACTTCATCTGCGAGGCGATCGACCAGACGCGCGGGTGGTTCTACACGCTGCACGCGGAGGCGACGCTGCTGAAGGCGGCGGAGGCGGTGCCGGAGGGGATTTCGTACCGGAACGTCATCTGCCTGGGGCACATACAGGACGAGAAGGGCAACAAGATGTCGAAGTCCCGCGGGAACGCGGTGGAGCCCTGGGATGTGGTGGATGTGCACGGGGCGGACGCGACGCGGTGGTACATGTACACGGCGAGCCCGGCCGGGAGTTCGCGCCGGTTCAGCCCCGGGCTGGTGGAAGAGGGGCTGCGCCGGTTCATGCTCACGCTGTGGAACACGTACAGCTTCTTCGTGAGCTACGCGAACATCGACCAGGTGGACCCGCGGCAGCGGCCGGATGAAGGCCTCTCGGAGCTCGACCGGTGGCTTCTGAGCGAACTGAACGTGCTGGTCCAGAAGGTGACGGACGAGCTGGAGCACTATGACCCGACCGACGCCGGGCGGGCTATTGAAGAGTTCGTCGACGACCTTTCGAACTGGTACGTGCGGCGGTCGCGGCGGCGGTTCTGGCGTGGCACTTCGGATGTGGACCCGGACAAGGAGGGGGCCTACTACACGCTGTACACCTCGCTGAAGACGCTGTCGCTGCTGCTGGCGCCGTTCACACCGTTCGTGGCGGAGGAGCTGTGGCAGAACCTGGTGCGGTCGCTGGATAAGGACGCGGAGGTGAGCGTACACCTGGCCTCGTGGCCGAAGGTGGATAGCTCCCTCGTTGATGAGCGGTTGAACGAGGAGACGCGGCTTATCAAGCGGGTGTGCTCGCTGGGCCGCGCGGCGCGGGCGAAGGCGCAGATCAAGGTGCGGCAGCCGGTGGCCGATGTGGTGGCGAAGACGCGTTCGACCGATGAAGCGGGGGTGCTGCAGCGGAACGAGCAGCTTGTGCTGGAAGAGCTGAACGCGAAGTCGCTGCGCACGGTGGAGGATGAGCGTGAGATCGTGACCTATACCGTGAAGCCGAACCTGCCAGTGCTCGGGAAGAAGCACGGGTCCGGCGTGGCGGCCATCCGGGAGGGCCTGGCGGCGTTGCCCGCGGAGCAGGTGGCGGAGGCCGTCCGGCGCGGGCGGAATGTTGAAGCCGGCGAGTACGAGCTGGAGCCGGAGGACATCCTGCTCGAGGCGAACGATGCCGAAGGGTATGCCGTGGCCGTCGAGGCGGGCTATGCGGTCGGCATCAGCACGGAGATCACACCGGAGCTTGCGGACGAAGGCGTCGCGCGGGAAATCGTGCGGCGCATCCAGGACCTGCGGCGCGAGGCGGGCTTCGACCTGGCGGACCGGATCGTCACCTGGTACACGGCGGACGACGATGTTTCGCGCGTGATGACCGCGCATGGCGGATACATCCAGGCGGAGACACTGTCGTCCGAACTCGTGCCGGGCAAGGCGCCCGGGGACGCGCAGCCGGCGGAGTTCAAGGTGGACGGGCGGAGCGTGAGCATCGCAGTGCGCCGGGCGCACCCGCTCGCGGCGAGCAGAGAACCATAGGCAATCCGGGACGGAACATCCAGGGGCGCGGGATATTTCCCGCGCCTTTTTTTGTGAACCGGGCTTTTCGTGGCGCTGACGTGCCGGGGCATAGTTTGACGGTGAAGTGAGTGACATGACAGATATTGTCCGTATACTTACGGTATTGCCGGCCGACGGGCCGGCGGAAAGGACAGAGGACATGATTGAGGAGTTCGCCCCCATTTCGGTGCACGCGCCCCGTGCACCGCAGTACTACCATCCGCCGCTGCAGGTAGCGGAAGACACGTGGTTGATCCGGCAGTTGCAGGGCGAGAAGGAAGCGCCGGTCGGTGTGTACATCAACTCGCTGGTGATCCTGGGGAAGGAGCCGGTGATCGTGGACACGGGATCGCCGGCGAACCGGCAGCAGTGGCTTGCGGACGTGCAGTCGCTGGTGGACCCCAAAGAGGTGAAGTGGATATACATCTCGCATGACGATGTGGACCACACGGGGAACCTGGCGGAGACGCTGGAGCTGTGCCCGGATGCGACGCTTGTTTCGAACTGGTTCCAGCTGGAACGGATGACGTGTGAACTGAGCTTTCCGCTGCATCGGACGCGGTGGGTGAACGACGGCGAGACGTTCAGCGTTGGGGACCGCGAATTGGCCGCCATCCGGCCGCCGGTCTATGACTCGCCGACAACGCGGGGGCTGTACGACTCGAAGACGGGTGTGTACTGGGGCAGCGACTTCTTCGCGACGCCGGTGCTGGAGCCTGTGGACAACGCTGGTGACATGGACCGGGCCTTCTGGGAGCAGGGGCTGTGGCAGTTCCATAGCCTGCTGGCGCCGTGGCACACGATGCTCGACGAGGGGAAGTTCCAGCGGGAAGTTGACCGGATCGCGGAGCTCGACCTGAAGGTGGCGGTGGGCGCGCATTCGCCGCCGACCATGGGCAAGGACATCGAGACGGTCATCACGGCCATCCGGAAGCTGCCGACGGCGGACCCTGCGCCGATGCCGGGCCAGGAAGTGCTGGAGCAGATGGTGGCGGAGATGTCGGGGCATTAGGCTGCGCCCTGGCGGTTGGGTGGGCCCCGGGCCGGCGGGCCCGGGGTGGCTGTGGAGTCGCGTACGCGCGGCCGTGCGGCTAGGCTGAGGGTATGGGTCAACACGCTGTGTTTTTCGATATGGACGACACGCTGCTGGACGGACATGCAGCGATGGAAGCTTCGTGGGCGCTGGTCTGCGCGGAAGCGGGCGAGGTCTTGAGCGTGGACCCGCAGGAGCTGCGCGACGCGATCCGCCGTGAGGCGATGCGGTTCTGGAAGGATGAGTCGGCGGTGGAGCACTGGCGGGTGCGGCTGGACGATGCGCGGACGCTGCTCATCAAGAACGCGCTGGAGGCGGAGGGGCTGGACGTTTCGCGCGCGGAGCGCATCTCGAAGGATTATGCGGCGCGGCACCGGGAGCACCTGCAATTGTTCGATGACGCGCTGGAGACGCTGGAGATGCTGCGGTCGGCGGGCTACCGGCTGGGGTTACTGACCAACGGGCCGGCGGCGATGCAGCGGGACAAGGTGATGCGCTTCGAACTGGAGCAGCATTTCGACGTGGTGGTGATCGAGGGGGAGTTTGGGAAAGGGAAGCCGCACCCGGAGGTGTTCCGGCACGCGCTGGAGGCAACGGGGGCGGAGCCAGAGCACACCTGGCACGTGGGCGACAACCTGTACGCGGATGTGGGCGGCGCGAAGGGCGCCGGGCTGCGGGCGGCGTGGATCCACCGGGGCCGCCTGCAGATGGACGAGCGGGCGAAGGCGCCGCCGGACCTGAGCATTGGGCATCTGCCGGAGCTGCGGGACCCGTTCGGGCTCTAAGTTAGCCCTGCCATACGGGGTTGTAGCAGGCGACTTCGCGGCCGTCTTCGCGCCGTTCGAGCGGGGGTGGCGGTTCTTCGCGGCAGACGCTCATGGCCTTGGGGCAGCGGGGGAGGAAGGGGCAATGCTCGGCGGGTTCTTCGAGCTCGGGGGGTGTCCCGGGGATGGAGCTGAGGCCGCCGTGCTGGCCGTCGAGCCGGGGGAGTGAGGCGAGGAGGGCGGCGGTGTAGGGGTGCAGCGGGCTCCGCATGAGGTTGTCGGGGATGTCGTGTTCGACGATGCGGCCGCCGTACATGACGGCGACGCGGTCGGCCATCTGGGCAACGACGCCGAAGTCATGGGTGATGAGCAGGATGGCGGTACCGCGTTCGCGCCGGAGCTCTTCGAGCTGTGCAAGGAGCTGGGCCTGGATGGTGACGTCCAGGGCGCTGGTGGGTTCGTCGGCGATGAGGAGGTGGGGGTCGAGCGCGGTGGCGATGGCGACCATGACGCGCTGGCACATGCCGCCGGAGAGCTGGAAGGGGTAGGACTTCGCGATGTGTCCGGGGTCGGAGAGGCCGACGGCGGCGAGGAGGTCGACCGTGCGCTTCTTGGCGTCCTTTTTCTTGATGGACAGGTGGCTGGTGAGCATTTCGGCCACCTGGTCTTCGACGGTGATGACGGGGTTCAGGCCGGCCACGGGGTCCTGGAAGATGACGGCGATATCGTTGCCGCGGATGGAGCGGAGCTCGCGATCGCTGAGCTGGAGGAGGTCGCGATCCTGGAAGTGGACCTCACCGGAGGAAATGACGGCTTCTTGCGGGAGGAGCCGGGGGATGGACATGCCGGCGGTGGTTTTGCCGCTCCCTGATTCGCCGACGAGTGCGACAATCTCGCCACGACCGATATTGAGCGAGACATCTTCGAGGGCATAGATGGTGCGCTCTTTGGTTTCGTAGCGGACGGAAAGGTTACGGATGCCGAGGACAGGTTCACTCATACCGGGGACGGGACAAAGGGGTGTGGCCCCGTGCTGCGGCCGGCGGGACCCTAGTCGCTAGGCCGGAAGGAGGAGACGAAGCGGCCCTGGATCTCCACATTGTCCGGCGACGTGTAGATGGGTTGCATCGTACTGTTTGCCGGCTGAAGCCGCACGCGGTCGCCTTCAAGGTAAAAGCGCTTGAGGGTGACTTCGCCGCGGTCGCGGAGCCAGACGGCGACGCGGTCGCCATCCTGGATGCCCTGCGCGGGTTCGAGGAAGACGATATCGCCGTCGTCGATGAGGTCGTCGATCATCGACGTCCCTTTCACGCGAAGGGCGAAGACATTGTCGCGTCCCCGGACCATGTCGGCGGTGACGGTGACGGAATCCTCGGCGTCGGCAACCCAGCGGTCGCTGGTTGGGACGGGGATGGGCTGGCCAGCGGCGATATTGCCGAGGACTGGCACTTCGACGATGCCGGGATGGCGCTTGCGCGCGCCGATGACTTCGATGCCGCGGGAGACTTCGCGGTCGCGCCGGATGTGGCCCTTTTCTTCGAGCTTGCGGAGGTTGTAATCAACGACCGATGTGCTGCTGATGCCGCAGCCAATCTGAATGTCCCGGATGCTGGGCGGGTAGTCCTTCTCTTCGAGGAAGGTGCTGAGGAAGTCCAGTATCTGGGCCTGCTTGGGGGAAAGGTCGTTCATGGATGATAGCTCCCGCGCTCGAACGGATGTTCGCCCCAACTTTAACGAAGCGCGAGCGTTATCGTCAAACCTGTTCGGAACAGGGGCGAATCCGGTGTATTGCGCAGGCGGGTTTGCGCACGATGGCGGGCCGCGCAAGGATGAGCGCGCAAGTCTTGCGGCGGGGGACCTGGCGTGACGACGCCTGAATCGGCAATTGCACTGGTAATCGCGGCGCACCCGGATGACGGTGATTTCGGCGCCGGGGGGTATTGCAGCGTCCTGGCGTCACAGGGGTGGGAGGTGCATTTCCTGGTCTGCACGAACGGCGCGAAGGGGACGGCGGACCGGACGATGAACCGCGACCGGCTGATTGCGATCCGGCGGGAGGAGCAGGAGGAAGCGTGCCGGCGGATGGGCGTCCGGGGAGTGCACTTCCTGGACAACGAGGATGGCGAGCTGGTGTATGACCGGCGCCTGCTGGACCAGATTGTGCGCCACATCCGGTGGACCCGGCCGCATACGGTGTTCACACATGACACTGACCAGGTGGTGCGGGACAGTTTCATCAACCACCCGGACCACCGTGCGACCGGGACGGCCACGCTGGACGCAGTCTACCCGACGGCGCGCGACCACCTGAACTTCCCGGAGCACCTGGAGGAAGGACTGGAGCCGCACAAGGTGCGAGAGATCCTGCTGTGGAGCACGAACCACCCGAACTTCGAGGTGGACTTTGGCGAGATGGTGGAGCGGAAGATCTACGCGTTGTCGGCGCACGCGTCGCAGGTGGGCGGGCAGAAAGATTTCGCGACGTTTGCGCGTGACCGGTGGAAGGCGGACGACGGCCGCTATCTCGAACGGTTCCGGCGGATAGAGCTGGGATTCTAGGGGGCGCTTGCAACGCGGCGCCGGGTGGCGTTTGGTGGGGGTATGGAGACGGCCGCGCGGGACCGCGTGATGGAACTTGCCCGAGATGAGGGCTTCCCGCTGGTGCGGGTCGCGGACGCCAGTGTGCTCGGGGCGGCGCGAGAGACTGCGCTCGAGCGGCAGGGCCGGGGACTGCTGGCGGATATGGGGTGGATGACGCCCGAGTGGCTTGAGCGGTCGACCGACCCGGGTGTCTTTCTCGAAGGGGCCCGGTCGGTGGTGCTGGTGGCGCTGCCGTATGCGCCGCCAGGGGAGGAGGAGGACGCGGACGGCCGGTCCCGGGGCAAGGTCGCGCGCTATGCGCAGGGGCGGGACTACCACCGGGTGTTCGAAAAGAAGTTGCGGCGGATGGCGCGCACGATCCGGGAGGAGCTTGGCGCGGAGGCGCGGGCAACGGTGGACTACGGGCCGCTGCTCGAACGGCCGCTGGCGGCGCGGTCGGGGATGGGGTGGCTGGGGAAGTCGACGATGCTGCTCGTGCCCGGTTTTGGCCCGTGGGTATTGCTTGGGGCGATCGCGACGACGCTCGACCTGGAACCCGATGCTCCGCTTCGGAAGACGTGCGGTTCGTGCACGCGGTGCATCGTCGCGTGTCCGACGGGGGCGATTTCGCCGGAAGGGCATGTCGTCGATTCGCGGCTGTGCATCAGCTACCACACGATCGAGAACCGGGGGGCAATCCCGCGCGAACTGCGGGCACAGTTCGGGAGCTGGATCTTCGGGTGCGATGACTGCCTGGAGTCGTGCCCGGTGGGGCGTTGGCATGGCGAGGGGTACCCCGAGTTAGCGCCGGTGGACCGCGAGGCAGCGGCTCCGGAGCTCGCGCCCCTGCTCGAACTGGACGACGAAGCGTTCGAGGAACGCTTCCGGGGGCGACCGATCATGCGGGCAAAGCGCGCGGGGCTGCTCCGGAATGTGTGCGTGGCGCTGGGGAACGTGGGGACGGCGGACGATGTGGAGGCGCTGGGGCGGGCGATGGACGACAGCTCGCCGCTGGTGCGGGGTCACGCGGCGTGGGCGCTGGGGCGGATCGCGGTGCGTGCGGGGGTAGAAGATCGGGTCGCGGGCATGCTGCGGGCCCGGCTGGGCGAGGAAGATGACGCATCCGCCCGGGAAGAGCTGGAGCTGGCGCTGGCGGAGGTTTCGCCGTTGTGATGGCGGCGTGGCGGGCTGTAGAGTCCGGTGACTGGCCGAGCGTGGAGGTGGCCGCATGCGGGTGTTCCTGACCGGGGGCACGGGCTTCATCGGCGGGCATGTCGCGGACGCCCTGCGGGAGCACGGGCACGAGGTGGTGGCGCTGGCGCGGCAGGGAAGCGACACGTCGCACCTGGCGCGGATTGGCGCCGTGGTGGTGGAGGGGGATATCACCGACGCGGCAGCGGTCGAGGCAGGGATGCAGGGGACGGACGCGGTGGTCCATTGCGCGGCGGTTGTGGGACCGGTGGGCTCATGGCAGCACTTTGAGACCGTGGGCGTGGGCGGCACCGAGAGGGTGGTGAAGGCAGCGGAACGGACCGGCACGCGGCGGGTCATCCACCTGGGGTCGACGGCCGTGTACGGGACGGACCCGCGCGGGCGGACGTTTTCGGAGTCGACGCCGTTCGAATACAAGCCCGAGGGGTGGAACCACTACGTGCGGGAAAAGGTGCTTTCGGAACGGGTGCTGTGGGAGGCGCACGGGTTCGAGCGGATCGTTGCGACATCGATACGCCCGGCGATTGTGCTGGGGCCGGGTGACCGGCACTTCCTGCCGCGCATCCGGGCGGCGGCTACGTCGCGGTTTGGGGGGCTGGTGGGCGCGGGGACGAATTACCTGGCGTTTGCGGTGGTGGAGGAGGTCGCGGAGGCGGTGGTGCGCGCGCTGGAGAACGACGAGACGGCGGGCAAGTCGTACAACCTTGCGGGGACGCGGCGGGTGACGCAGCGGGAGATGTACAACATGGTGACGGACGCGCTCGGGCTGCCGCGGGTGCAGCGGCAGCGGTCGTTCGGGCGGGCGATGCGGTCGGCGGGGATGCTGGAGCTGGCGTGGAAGCTGGCGATGCGGCCGGGTGAGCCGCCGGTGACGCGGTTCGGCGTCGCGCTTATCGGCCAGCAGTACCAGGTGGACAGTTCGAAGGCGGCGGCGGACCTGGGCTGGAAGGGCGTTTCGGATTTCGAGGATGCGATCCAGCGCGCCGTGGAGTGGGAGCGGGTGCAGGGCAGCCACGTGGCGGGATGAGGCTGTGCCAGTTGTTGCGCTTTTGAAGGTGCGGTTACGCTAGCGGCGCACGGGGCGGGATGGCCCCGGAGTACCGCAGGGAGGTGCGATATGGGCGAGATGATCACGTTTGCTTCGAACGGTGGGAGTGCGCCGGGCTACGTGGCGAAACCAGAGAGCGGCACCGGCAAGGGTGTCGTCGTGATCCAGGAATGGTGGGGGCTGAACGACCACATCAAGGACGTGACCGACCGGTTTGCGCGTGAAGGGTTCGTGGCGCTGGCGCCGGACCTGTACCACGGCGAGGTGACGGAAGAGCCGGACGAAGCCGGGAAGAAGCTGATGGCGATGGACATGGAGCGCGCGGAGAAAGACCTGCGCGGCGCCATCGACCACCTGCAACAGGAGACCGGCGGGGCTGTCGGGACCGTGGGATTCTGCATGGGCGGCGCGCTGAGCCTGTTCGCGGCATGCAAGAACGGCGAGAAGGTGGGCGCGTGCGTGGACTTCTACGGTGGCCACCCGAACGTGAGCTACGACTGGGATTCGCTGCGGGCGCCGGTGCTCGGGCTGTGGGCCGAGCACGATGACTTTGTGAACCCGAACATTCCCACCTATGAAGAGGCGCTGAAGCAGCGCGGGAAGAGCTACGAGTTCCATACGTACCCCGGGACGCACCACGGATTCTTTAACGATGCGAACCCGGGTGTGCACGACCCGGATGCGGCCGCCGACGCGTGGCAGAAAGTGCTGGCGTTCTACCGCCAACACCTGTAGATCGTGGGCAGGCCGGCTGGCGCCGGTGAACCGTGTTCGGAGGGGACGAGATGTTTGACCTGGCAGGCAAGGTGGCGGTGGTGACCGGCGCCGGGAGTGGCATTGGCCGTGGGACCGCGCGGGCGCTGGCACGCGCTGGCGCGGATGTGGCGGTGGCGGATATCGTCGGCGAGCGTGCGGAGGAGACTGCCGGGGAGGTGAAGCAGCTCGGGCGACGGTCGCTGGGGCTGGCGGTGGACGTGCGGGATGGCGATGCGCTGCGGGATATGGCGGCGCGCGTTTCTGAGGACTTCGGGGCGCTCGACATCTGTGTGGCGAACGCGGGCATCGCGCGTGGCGGCTCGGTATTGACGATGCGGGAGGAGGACTGGGACACGCAGATGGACGTGAACCTGAAGGGCGTGTTCCTGACCGTGCAGGCGTGTTCGCGGGAGATGGTGCGGCATAACCGGGGCGGGCGTGTGATCGCGATCTCGTCGCTTGCGGCGGAGCGGCCGCAGCCGGGCGCGTTCGGGTACTGCGCGAGCAAGGCGGGGGTGCGGATGATGGTGCGATGCTGGGCGCTGGACCTCGCCCCATTCGACATAACGGTCAACGCGATCGGTCCGGGCGTCATCGATACGCCGCTGGCGGCCGGGCTCGTCGCCGAGGGTGACGAGCGGGCACGACGTGAGCGCGGCATCCCGGCGGGACGCATGGGCGAGCCGGCGGACATCGGCAACCTGGCGTGCTGGCTGGCAAGCGACGAGTCGGAGTACCTGACCGGCACGTACACGCTGATGGATGGCGGGCTGGCGGATGCGAGCGGGTTCGGGCTGCCCATCGAGCCGAACCCCATGGTGCAGCTCCGGGAGGCGCGTCGGACGAAGTCGGGTGATGCGCTGCTGGAGATGCTCGACGGCGCGATGGAGCAGGCGCTTGCGCAGGGCGAGGCGGACCGGCTGGCGCGCGGGTTGCAGTAGGGAAGGAGGTCGTGATGGGCAGGCTCGACGGGAAGGTGGCGATCGTGACCGGGGGCGCCTCGGGCATTGGGCGCCAGGCAGCGATCACGTTCGCGGAAGAAGGGGCGCGGGTGTTCATCGCGGACCTGGACGAGGCGGCACTTGGCGGCGTAATTGGCGAGATCGGCCACAACTATGCGGACGGGATAACCGTGGATGTGACGGACGAGGCGGCGGTGGAGCGGATGGTTTCGGGGTGCGTGCGGCGCTTCGGCCGGCTGGACATCGGGTTCAACAACGCGGGGTTCGGCGGGTTTTCGCCGATCCAGGACTACCCGGTGGAGGAGTTCCGGAAAGTGGTGGACGTGTGCCTGGCGGGGACGTTCCTGTGCATCAAGCATGAATCCCGGCACCTGATCGAGGCGGGGCACGGCGGGAGCATCATCAACATTGCGAGTTTGAACGCGATCCAGCCGACCGAAGGGTTCGCGGCTTACTGCCCGGCGAAGGCCGGGGTGGCGATGCTGACGAAGGTGGCGGCGCTCGAGCTGGGGCGGCACAACATCCGGGTGAACGCGATCGGGCCGGGGCTGGTAGTGACGCCGGCGACGGAGACGATGCGAAGCGTCCCGGGGCTGGAGCAGGCGTTCCTGGACGAGGCGCCGCTCGGACGCGCGGGACAGCCGGTGGATGTGGCCGGGCTTGGCGTGTATCTGGCGTCGGACGAGTCGTCGTTGATGACGGGTCAGACGCTGTACCTGGATGGCGGGGCGAGTCTGAACAAGTACCCGCCGCTCTTCGACTATTTCCAGGACGCCGCGGGAGCAGAGAGCTAGGGTTTCTGCCAAGCTGATTTCAAGCGGTCATGCTTGAAGTCATCATCTTCAGTGCGCTGGCAGGGTTGGCGCTGTCCGCGGGGGCGGCCTTTGGGGTGTACCGGCGCCTGCCGGTGCCGGTTGAAGGTGTGCTGCTGGCGTTCGCGAGCGGCGCGCTGATGTCGGCGGTGGCGTTCGAGCTGGTGGCCCGGCCGATTGAACAAGTTGGGGTGCCTGCGGTGGGGCTGGCGCTGTTTGCCGGTGCTGGCGTGTTCCTGGTGGCTGACGAGCTGCTGGAGCGCGCCGGCGAGGCCGGGAGTGTCGTCATCCTCGTGGGATTCGTGATGGACGGGGCGCCCGAAACGCTGGCACTGGGGGCGCAACCGGAGGTGGCACTGTTCGCGGCGATCCTGGCATCGAACTTCCCGGAGGCACTGGTGGGGGCCGCGGAGATGCGGGAGGAGGGGCACCGCCGGCGCACGGTCCTGGGCATATGGGTAGTGGCGAGCCTGTTCATCGCGCTGGCGGGGCCCGTCGGGTTTGGGCTGGCTGAGGTGGCGGGTAATCAGCCTTCCTACTACCTGAGCGCGTTTGCGGGAGGGGCGGTACTGGCCACGCTGTTTACGTCGCTGGTTCCGAAGGCGTACGCGGATAGCGGGCCGCTTGCTGCCCTGGCGACGGTTGCGGGGTTCCTGCTCTCGACGTCGCTGGCGCATTAGTGCGGCGGGATGGCCGTTATACTGGCGGCATGACGGCGATTGTCGCGCGGAACGAATTGCCCTTTGAGAATGGCGACGTGCTGAGCCGGGAGGAGTTCCACCGGCTGTACAGCGAATGCGATGAGCTGGAGCATGTCGAGCTCATCGAAGGGGTGGTGTACTTGCCTTCGCCGACGCG
>SKSF01000105.1 GCA_007118095.1 Dehalococcoidia bacterium | reverse complement strand
GGCAGCGCGTCGCCTGGATGTGGTCGAAGAGCTGGCGCGCGCTCATCATGCCGTCGCCACGGTCGGTATGGACCTGGAGGTCGGCGCGGCCCGGGCGGGAATTGCCGGCTGCCTCGGCCAGAGGTGGACCGGTGGATGGGGGTGCGTCCATGCGTCCAGTATGCGCCGATCACCGGCAACAACCATCGATGGGGTAGCTATCGAAAGATGAAGTGACTATTATCCTCGTATGGACGCACCTACGAACCCCCGGACCGGTCAGCCAATCACTACGGAATCCCTCGACGAGGTGGGTCGCGAGGCGCTGCCGGGGTACCTGGGGCTCGAGTTCACTGGCATTGCCAATGAACAGGTGCATGCGCGGCTGGATGTGAAGCCGCACCACCTGGCGCCAAACGGCTATCTGCATGCGGCCACCGTGATCGCGCTTGCCGACACCGCCTGCGGGTACGGCGCGCTCGCATTCCGCGCAGAGGGCGCAACCGGCTTCACGACGATCGAAATCAAGTCCAACTTCCTGGGGACGACGCGCGAGGGTGCTATTGCAGTGACGGCTACCAAGGCGCACGGGGGCCGCACGACGCAGGTATGGGACGCCGAAGTGGTGGACGAGGGGACGGGGAAGCCGATCGCGCTCTTTCGCTGCACGCAGATGATGCTTTATCCGCGCGAGTGATGCCGCCGGTCACTCTTTTGGTGCGGCGGCATCCCACGTGCGTTTGAGCCAGGCGATGTGGGCGCTCTCTTCGAGTGCCATGATCCAGTGGAGCGCGTCCCAGAGGTCCTGGCCCCGGGCATAGGCACCGTGCCCCCGGAGGACGACGACCAGGTTGGCCTGGAGTGCGTGGGCCAGGCGCTCGGTACCGGTGGCGTCGTTTTCGATGACGGGGACGGACTTCAGGTGGTGTTGCCCTTCGAAGTCGGGTGGTTCGAAGGTGTCGGTTTCGAAGGTGATGGCGGTGGCATGGCGCGGGTGGGCATGGGCCACCGCCTGCGCGCCGCTGAGCGCGTAGACGGTGGTGTGGAGGATCGTATCGCTGGAGGGCGGCGCCCCCGAATGGGCGCCGCTGGGCTGGACATAGGTGATGTCCGTGTCCTGGATGTGGCCCAGCCGCGCGCCCGTGCGCGTGATCCACATGCCGTGCCCGTCGCGGAGGCTCAGGTTACCGCCATGGCTTGTGACCAGGCCCTGGCGGTAGAGGTCGGCGCCGACCCGCTGGAACTCGCGCAACGGTCCCGGGGGGACTTCGCCTAGCCGGTCCACACCCCTCCTCCGTCGACTTCGATGCGCTGGCCGGTCACGTAGCGGCTCTGGTCGGAAACGAGGAAGCGAACCACGTCGCCGATCTCTTCGGGTGTGCAGACGTGGCCGAACGGCATCGTGGCGTCGAGGTCATGGATGTCGCCGACGCCGCGGGTCGCGCGGGCCAGGCGCTTGCCCATCTCCGTTTCGACCAGGCCGGGCGCCACGATGTTCACGTGGACGCCGTGGGGCCGCTCTTCCTTGTACAGCGTCTTTGCGAGCGCTTCCATCGCCGCCTTGCCCATGTTGTAGGGTGCGCCGTTCGCGCCGTGGCGGGTCGTCGCGACGCTGGAAATCATGATGATGTCGCCGCGCTCCTGTTCGCGCATGGTCGGGAGGACGAGCTTCGAGAGGTAGTGCGGCCCGAAGGCGTGCGTGCGGACCACGCGCTCCATTTCGGCCGGGTCAGTATCAAAGACGCTGTTGCCCCGGCTGGCGATGCCGGCGTTGTTCACCAGGATGCCAATGTGGCCGAAGTCGCTGACCACGTTGTTGACGAGCTCTTCGCACGCTTCCCAGGTATCGACCGATGCCGCGTAGGCTTTCGCCTTGCGGCCCAGCTTCTCGATCTGCTTGACCGTCTCCTGTGCCGCTTCTTCGTCGCGGCGGTAGTTCACGGCGACATCGGCGCCGTCCTGCGCGAGGCCGACCGCGATTGCGCGCCCGATGCCGCGGCCGCTGCCGCTGACGAGCGCTACCCTGCCTTCCAATCCCATGGATGCTGTTCTCCTGTCCGGTGGTTTGGCGCGATTGTACCCGCCTGTGGCCAACATCCCACCTGCCACGAAATGAAACGGGCGGGGAGATGTCTCCCCGCCCGTGACGCGCACACCGGATCAGCGAAGCTCAGTGGCCGTCCTGGCCATCATCGCCATCGTGGCTGTTGTGCCTGTCATCGCGCTCCGCGTCGTCGCTGCCCGGGATTTCGACGGGGGCGTGGATTGCGACTTCGCCCGCTTCTTCGAAGACGAGCGTCAGCCCGACTTCCTGGCCGTGTTCGAGCTCGTCCAGCTCCATCAGCATGATGTGGTAGCCGCCGGTCTCGAAGACCAGCTCGCCGTCAGCCGGGACGTCGATGCCGCCCTCGACTTCCTGCATCGTGCCGCCACTGCCGTCGCGGATGACCTCGTGCAGTTCGACGCGGTCCGTGACATCGGAACGGGCTTCCACGAGGCGATCTTCCTCGCCCTCATTGGTGATGACGAAGTAGCCGGCAGCGTTCTCGCCCAGCGTGTAGCGGATCCACGGGTCGTGGATGGCGAGGTCATCGAGGGTCGCGGCCGCGTCGCTTGCGTTTGGATCCCCATTGTCCCCGGTCCCCGGGTTCTCGCCGTTGTCGTCGTCGTTACTGCAGGCGGCCATGGCGAGCGCGGCGATGGCGACCAGGCCGAGGATGAGCGTGGGGCGAACGAAACGTACCCTGCTCATTCCGCCGACCACCCTTCGCGCACCAGCTTCGTGAGGTCGTGGACCCACGCGTCACGCTGGACGCCGAGCGGGAACACGATGTGCGACTCGTTCGTGTCCTTGTCGAAGGCGTAGACGATGACCGAGTGGGACACGTCGTAGTCGCCTGCATCGCGCGGCGAATCTTCGACCTGTTCCGCAACCGGGACGCCGAGCTCCTGCTGCACGGCTTCGACTTCTTCCAGTGAGCCGGTCAGCCCCACGAAGTCCTCGTCGAAGAGGTCGAGCCAGTTACGAAGGACTTCGGGCGTGTCGCGTTCGGGGTCGGTGGTGACGAAGACGACCTTCACGTCGTCGGCATCGTCAGGGTTCATTTCTTCGATGGCCCGGGAGATGGTGTTCATATGTGCCGGGCATTCGTCGGGGCAGTTGGTGAAGCCGAGGGCGAGGACGGTGACGTAGCCCTCGGTTTCCTCGCGCAGGTCGTAATCGTTGCCGTCCGTGTCGGTGAGGACGACGTCGGGCTTGGGCCAGGCGGGTTCGATCTGTGGCGCCCGCCACGCGGGTGCGTCGTCGCCGCCCAGCTCGGCATGGGGGATATCGTCTTCATCGTCACCGGAATCGCCCGTGGTGAGGTCGGCGGCGATGACGCCAGCGAAGATGGCCCCCACAAGGGCGACGGCGCCGATGGCTCCCATGAGCCAGTAGCTGCCGATGGTCTTCGGGTTCATTGGTGGTTTGTTCTCGTTGTTATCTGCCATGGTTATCCGTCATTGGTCTGTGGTGCTGCCTGCATCGCTTTCTGACGCGCGCGCTCGGCATCCATGCGGCGTGCGAGCCTTTCGTCGTGACGGGACCACCGGACCGCGACAATCAGCAGGGCGATGAGCCCCAGAGCTTCGCCGACGACGAACATGAAGGCGCCGGCGAACTGCTGGTCGAGGAGCGGAGAGGGGCCCCAGTTGCGGGGAGCTTCGGCGAGTGCCGTGAACATGGGCTCCGCCGGTTCGTAGAAGAGCATGCCGAGGAACGCGTGGATGGGTACCAGCGCGAGCAGATACAGGAGCTGCACCGGGAACGCCATATGCCAGCGTGTCGGGTTGAAGGGTATGATGGGCCACCAGTAGTGGATCCCCGCGAAGAGGAACAGGGCGTAGCCCGGGTAGTGGACGATGTCGTGTTCGAGCGAGAGCTCGAACATGGGGGTCGTGTACCAGAGGAGCGGCACGATCGCGAAGAGCGCCAGCCCCACGAGGGGGTTCGTGAAGGCGTGGAACGGCCGCGAATGGAGGATGGGATAGATGTGCCGCTGGCGGCGCTCCCGGCTCAGCGAGGTGAGCAAGAGCGTGAGTGGCGCGCCGGCAAGCAGCAGGATGGGTGCGATGGTGATGAGCAGGAAGTGCTGCACCATGTGAACCGAGAGGAACGTGTGGTCGTAGGCGGCGAAGGGACCAAAGACGGAAAAGCCCACGAGCACGGCGCCGCTGACGAACGCAACCGCCCGCCGCACGGGGAATAGCCTTGCCTGTCCCCGCTCCCGCGCGCGGCGGAACATGGCCAGATAGGCCATGGTGGCGCCGATCAGCAGGTAGAGGGGGATGGGCTCGATGGCGATGGTCGTGAACACACCCGGGAATTCCGGCGGCGGGACGGTATTGGGCCCGCAGATGTAGACGATGCCCATGGAAGTCCCGGACTCCTGCGTGCGCAGGAACCACGTGCCGACGATTGCCAGGACAAACCCGAAGCCGAGAAACGCGGCGACCGCGCGCCCGCCCGGCAATTGCTGAATGTTTTGTCTGAGTTCCGTCACCCAGCCTCCTCCACTGGTACTGTACCGCGCACATGCGGCAGCCGGGAGTGAGCGGCGGCTGGCGATCCGGGTGCCAGTGCGCCGCCTACGTCACGCTCAGATGCGGGGTGCGTGGTGGCAGTAATTCGGGCGCGACGGAGCGTGCGTACGGCGGCATCCAGGCGTGGCCGGTCACGGTGCGGCCGCGGGCGTCCGTGCCGAGCAGTGCGACGACCATCGCCATGACGCCAAATGATGCGCCGGCGACCGCAGGGGTGCCAGCACAGCTTGCTGTGTCGCCACGGCAAAACTCGCCGTGGTTTGTGACGTGTTCCTGGGTGGTGTTCGAGCCCTGGATCGCGGAGGGCATACCCCAGTAATAGTCAGTGCCCGGGATATCGATGCGCAGATCCCAGTGGCCGAGGTATGTCTGCATGGGCAGCAGGCTCAGGATCAGCAGAGCTGCCGCCCAGCGTGTTCCCTGCGCGACCCGAGTCATGCCGGTGCGGCCTCCGCGTTTATCCATGGGCGGGAGCCCTGCCGCCAGAGGTAGGTGAGCACGACCGCCTGGATGGCGAGGATGACCAGCGCGGTGACCTGCGCCTGCTGCAGCCCCAGGGCGACGACAGGCTCACTTCGCCAGATGAAGACGATGAGCTGGGAGACGCAGTAGGCGGCCAGGTAGGCATGGAAGAACCAGCCGTAGGCGAATTTATTGCGGAGGGGGTAGAGGATGGCGATGAGCGCGACCCCCATAACAAGAGCATAGAGCCCCGCGGGGTGGTACGCAGTAACCATGTCAGGCGCGAAGCTGTCGGGGTGGGTGTACACGAAGCCCCAGGGGAGGTCGGTTGCCGGGCCGATGACGTCGCCATTAATGATGTTTCCGATGCGGCCGATGGGCTGGCCCATGAGGGCGAAAAGCGCCGCGACATCGATCATGGGCCCGAGGGACTGGTTGCGGAACCACGAGAAGAACAGGACGGTGGCGGCAACGGCCATGATGGCGCCGAAGAACGCCATGCCGCCGTCCCAGACGGCCAGGATTGAGCCTGGATCGCGCAGGTGATCAAGGGGGTCGTTCTGGGCGACGTAATAGAGGCGCCCGCCAGCGAGTCCCGCGAGGATTGCCCAGGGGGCGACGTCCCAGACCAGGTCGGGGTCCAGTCCCCGCTCGCGTGCATAGCGGACTGCAAAGAAGAGCCCGAATGCGATCGCGAAGACATAGCCGATGCCGTACCAGTTGATGGTGATGGGCCCGAGCTCGAAGGCGACCGGGTCGATGCCGATTTCAATACTCAGCCAGGGGAGCACGTCCAACACAGGTGTAGCCTACCTCTCCGCGCGGTTTCGGTCGTTCCCGGGGTGAAAGTGGCGTTTTGGTTTTGGTGCGTTACAGGGGGCCTTTGCCAGGCGTTTCCCTGGCCCGTTGTCTCGTGGCCTTCGGCTTTCTACGTTGCAATAGATATGAACGGCGAGGAGGCGGGGATGGCCGACTGGAAGTGGTTTACGGCGGTACCCCTGACCCTGGTGCTCGCGCTTTCGATCGCGGCATGCGGGAACGACGACGATGCAGACGATCCCGGGGAGCCGGGCGTTGACGATGCCGGGTTGGACGATGACCATATGCCGGCTGATGACGGCGTTCCCGGCGACGACGCCGTACCCGGCAACGATGACGCGGCCGACGACGGCCCAATGCAAGGTGACGCGCCGACGATGCTCGAGATCAGCGACACGCTCATCGAGCGCGGAGAGGCCGAGGACCATGCTGCCTGCCTTGCCGCGGTGCTCATCAATCACCTGGAAGACGGGAACCTGAACGCGGCCGAGATCAGCGCGTGGATGGAGGAAGAAGACCCGGAGGGTCCCGTCGCCGAGGCCATCGAAGAGGCCGAAGAAGACAGCGTCTGCCCCGAGGCGATCCAGGCGCCTCGCGGGCGAGTGTGACGTTCAAGGCTCGCCCCGCCAGGTGCCTGCGGGGGGTGACGGCTCCGAACGATTCGCCG
>SKSF01000207.1 GCA_007118095.1 Dehalococcoidia bacterium | reverse complement strand
GCGCATGACGATGACGGCCCCTGGGAACCCGCGGGCGGCGACGTGTGGAAGCAGGCGCAACGGCTGCATGTGGTGAACGGGATTGCGGCGGCAGAGGTCCAGTGTGACGACCCGGCGAAGGTGGCGGCGCGGTGGTCGGAGATCGCGGAGATCCCGGTAACGAAGGATGCGCAGGGGAACGATGCGCTGGAGCTGAAGGACGCAACGGTGCGCTTTGTGCCAGTGACGGACGGGCGAGGGGAGGGCCTCGGTGGCCTGGATATCAAGGTGGTGGACCGTGACCGGCTCCTGGCGGCGGCACAGAAGCGGAATGTCTACCGAAACGACAACCAAGTTTATATCTGTGGCATGAGGATGAACCTGGTATGACGAGCTACACGGACATTGAATACGAAGTCAATGACCCGGTGGCGGTGATCCGGCTGAACCGTCCGGAGAAGCTGAATGCACTGACCTACCACACTCTCGGGGAGATACGGGACGCGATCGAGCGGGCGAAGGAGGACCCGGCCGTGGTGGGGATTGTCATCACGGGGAATGGCCGCGGGTTCTGTTCGGGGCTGGATTCGCAGACATTGACGGAGGTGACCTCGGACGGTGGGCAGTCGCGGCGCGCCTCGGAGGACCCGAATGCGTTGAAGGGAATGTTCTCGTACCTGCTGGAAGTGCCGAAACCGATCATCGCGGCGGTGAACGGGGTGGCTGCCGGCGGGGGGCTGGTGCTGGCGACGATGTGCGATATCCGCATCGCGGCGACGGAGGCGTCCTTTGTGACGATCTTCCTTCGCCGGGGGCTGATCGCGGAGCATGGGACGTCGTGGATTTTGCCGCGGATGATGACGCCGGGGCGCGCGCTGGACCTCCTGTGGCGGAGCGAACGGATCGGCGCGGAACAGGCGAAGGAGCTGGGCATCGTCGAGTTCACGTGCGAACTGGATGAGCTGATGGACCGGGCGCGCGGGTACGTGGAAGAGGTTGCGGCGACGAGTGCACCGCTGACGGTGGGCGAGACGAAGCACCTCGTCTATAACCACCTCGGCATGGGGTACCGGGAAGCGCTGGAGGAGGCGGACACGTTCCAGTGGCGAGCACTCGAGCGGCCGGACGCGACGGAAGGGGCGCAGGCGCTGGTTGAGAAGCGCGCGCCGAAGTTCACGCGACTGGGACAAGGCGGCTCATAGACGCAGTTCCCGGCCGAACGAGACCTCTCAATCGCAGACCAGCGCCCTCTTTTGCCCGTGGCGGAGGAGGGCGCTTTTGCGTGTATGACGGCACCAGCGTTGATAGCGGCGGTGTGTGCGGCTGCGGGGCTTTAGGATACGCGCTGGAACGAGAAGGAGGGTTTCATGGTACAAGTCTGGACGAACGGGGTTGGTATTCCCGGTGCGGCGGCCCGGCGGGCGGCGGACGCGGAGGCGGCGGGCTTCGACGGGATGACAGTGGTGGATTCTCAGAATCTGTCGGGCGACCCGTATGTGGCGCTTGCGCTGGCGGCGAAGCAAACGGAGCACCTGCTGCTGGGCACGGGAGTGACGAACCCTTACACACGGCACCCTGCGGTGACGGCGTCGTCGATCGCGACTGTGCAGGGTGAGTCGGGTGGACGCGCGGTGCTGGGTATCGGGCGGGGGGATTCGGCGCTGGCACATCTTGGACGGGCGCCGGTGCCGGTGGGAAAGTTTGAAGACTACCTGCGCCGGGTCCAGGGATACCTCCGCGGGGAGGATGTTGAGTTCGAGCCGGGCGGCGACCTGGATCGGCTGGGGCTTGCGAACCAGCCGACGGCGAGCCGGCTGGCGTGGGTGCGGCCAGGGAAGTACCCGAAGGTGCCGGTGGATGTGGCGGCGACAGGGCCAAAGGTAATCGCGGCGGCGGCGCGGCAGGCGGACCAGGTGACGTTTGCGGTGGGCGCGGACCCAGAGCGAGTGAAGTGGGGCATCGAGACGGCGCGCGCGGCTCGCGCCGCGGCGGGGCTGGACCCGGACGGCCTGGTGTTCGGGGCGTATGTGAACGTGGTCGTCCATGATGACCCGGAAGAGGCGCAGCGGATCGGCGAAGGCGGCATCTCGCTGTTCACGCGGTTCTCGGCGATGCATGGTTCGGTGGTCGGCCCGGCATCGGGCGAGGAGGATCGTGTGTTCCGCGAGGTGCATGACGCATACGACATGACGAGCCACAGCCGCGTGGGGAGTCAGCAGGCGGAGCGGATCCCGGGCGAGTTCGCGGGGAGGTTTGCGATCCTTGGCCGGGCGTCGTATTGCCTCGAGCGGCTGGGGGAGCTCGTGGAGCTGGGGCTGCGGCGGCTGGTGGTTGTTGGGCCTTCCGCGGGGGCCTCGCCGGGGGATGCGCGAGCCGCGGACGAGGCGTTTGCGACGGAGGTGTTGCCAGCGCTCCGGAAGCTATAGGTATGGGACCACGGCGCGACTCTGAGCGGGCGCCACGAAAAGGGGCGAGCCAATGGCTCGCCCCTCTTCGTGCTCTGCCCCCCGGTCCGGGGAGTATCAGGTACTGGTGCGGAGGCGCGGGTCGAGGAGGTCGCGCAGGGCGTCACCGAGCATGTTGAATGCGAAGACCACGAGACTGAGCGCCGCGCCCGGGAAGACGGCGAGCCACCAGGCGTTCTGACCCAGGTTCGTCCGCGCCTGGTTGATCATGTTGCCCCAGGTTACGAGGTCTGGTGGCGCGCCGAGGCCAAGGAAGCTGAGGGTCGCTTCGATGAGGATGGCATTGCCGATATTGAGGGTGGCGAGCGTGATGAGGGGCGCCATGACGTTGGGCATGACGTGTTTGGTCATCATGCGCATGTGGGTGGCGCCGGTGGAGCGTGCGGCTTCCATATATGCCTGTGCTTTGACGCTGAAGACGGCGCTGCGTATCACGCGCGACTGTCCGATCCCGAAGAGGATCCCGAGTGTGATAGCGAACATGACGTTCGTCGTCTGCCACATGCCGTCCACGGGCAAGAACGGGATGTCCACCTCCTGAAAGACGGCAGCCATGGCGATGAGAAAGACGATGGCGGGGAAGGCGAGGAAGGCATCGACAAGCCGCTGGAAGAGCATGTCTACCCAGCCGCCGAAGTAGCCACTGAAGAGGCCTGTTGCAAGCGACAGGACGGTGGCGAAGAGCACGGCGAGCCCGCCGATGACGACGGAGACGCGGGCGCCTTCGACGACGCGGCTGAAGACGTCGCGTGTGAGGGTGTCGGTCCCGAACCAGTTGCTGGAGGTTGGGCCAGCCATGCGCTCGCCGGCGCCCCGTTCGCCGGCGTCATAGGGGGTGATGAAGGGGCCAATCGCGGCGAGCACGAGGAAGACAACAACAATGATCAGTCCAACGAGGCCAAGCGGCTTTTCTTTGATGAGCCGCCGCAGCACGTCGACATAGAAAGGAAGGCGTTTCTTTTGCCCTACCTCGAGAGATTCACCGAGTGATCCTGCAGCCTCAGCCATCTGTCGATTCCTTCCTTAGGAGTAGCGGATGCGGGGGTCGAGGACGCCATAGAGGACGTCGACGACGAGGTTTGTGAGGATAATGACCGCCGCGAGAACGAGTACGACACCCTGGATGGAGGGGTAGTCGCGGTTGAAGACGGCGCCGATGAAGTAACGGCCGATGCCGGGCATGTTGAAGATGGTTTCGAGGATGATGGTGCCGCCGATGGCGATGGATACCTGGAGGCCGATAACGGTGAGCACAGGGATCATCGCGTTCCGGAGGCTGTGCCGGATGATCACGACGCGCTCGCGGAGGCCTTTAGACCAGGCGGTACGAATGTAATCCTGGCGGAGCACCTCGAGCATCATGGTCCGGGTCATACGCATGATGCCGGCGGCCAGGTTGATGCCGAGCAGGAGTGCTGGCCAGAAGTAGTAGTAGAGGTGGGCGAAGACACCGTCGGACCATGGTGTATAGGAGAGGGGCGGCGTCCAGCCAAACCACATCTGGGGAAAGATGACAAGCAGGAGAGCCGTGAGGAAGTACGGCACGGAAAGGCCGAGGATGGCGAAGCTGCGGCCGGCGTAGTCACCGAAGGTGTCCTGACGCATGGCAGCCCAGACGCCAATGGGGATGGCGATGACCAGGCCGAGGAGGATCGCGTAGAGGCCAAATTCGAGCGTGACGGGGAGGCGGTTCTGCAGCTCGGCAGATACGGCACGGCCGGTCCAGGGGGATTCGCCGAGATCTCCCTGTAGGACATTGAAGGAATAGCGGGCGAACTGTTCCGGGATGGGTTGGTCAAGGCCGAGCTGTTCCTCGAGGCTCTGCCGAAACTCTTCGTCGGCGTATGGGCTTTCGGCCATAATCATTTCGACCACGTCGCCCGGGATGATGCGGACAAACATGAAGGTCGCGAACATGACCAAGATCAGGGTGGGTATCGCGAGGAGCAGCCGCCGGACGATGTACTGCGTCATGAAGCCGTCGCCTTCCGCTTCTATATCTGCCATCAGGACCGCGGGCTGCGGTGATAGCGAATCATAGCATTATCAACGCGGGTACTGTGAAGCACGCGCCCCCCAATGACAAGGGTGGTTGCGGGCTCAATACACGACTGCGCCCCATGTGGGGCGCAGTCGTGATTTTCTTACGGACTAGCCGTTGCCGTTGCCGAGCCAGAGCTCGCGAATGCGACCGTTGTAGAGGTCCTGGGAGTAGAACCAGCCATTGACGCGAGAGCTCGTGAAGGCATGGATGTTCGGCGAGTAGAGGAACGCCATCGGGAAGTCGAGGACGATGGCTTCCTGGGCTTCACGCACGATCTCGGCGCGAGCTTCCTGATCCAACTCGCGGGCCTGGGCTGCAATGAGCTCCCAGACATCCGGGTTGTAATGACGGAAGAACGTGGCGTCAGGGCCGAAGTAGGCGGCCAGGTTCTCGTCCGGGTCGGGGTTGTTGAGAGGCGTATGGCTGGAGAAGGTGTAGTCGTATTCGTACGTGACGTTGTAATACGACGCCAGCTCCATGGGATTAAGGTTGATATCCACGCCAATTTCAGCGGCGTGCGACTGGTGCAGCTCAGCAAGGAGGTCGACTTCGGGCGATGTGGATGCCCAGATGAGGTCTCCTTCGACGGTGGGGTTGCCGGCCTCTTCCATGAGTGCGCGGGCCGATTCGAGATTGAACTCGCTCCCGGGAACAGGCTCCATGAGGGCCCACTGGTCGTAGAGGGGGAGGATGGGGCCATAGGTGACAGCGCCGTCGCCGTTGTAGACGAGATCGAGCAGCTCCTGGGCGTCCATAGACTGGACGATGGCCTGGCGCACGCGGATGTCGTCAAACGGCGGCTGGTACGGCTGATCCTCGGTTGTGGGCTGCATGCGGAACTGGCGCCAGAACTGGCTGAGCCAGAAGTCGTAGTTCGCATCGGGACGCTGATCCTGGACGCGGCCGAAGGTGGCCTCGCCGAGGGTGCACGCATCGATCTGGTCGTCGATGAACTGGGTGGCGCGGGTGTCCTGGTCGGGGACGACCGAGATGCTCAGCTCATCGATATAGGGGAGCTGGTTCCCGTTCTCGTCTTCGCGCCAGTAGTTGGGGTTGCGGCGAAGTTCGGCGCCGATGTCTTCCTGCCAGGATTCGAGGATGAACGGGCCGGTACCGACGGCGTGTTCGGTGAGGTCGCCATACTCTTCGACCGCTTCGCGGTTGGCCATGAGCGTCCACGGGCTCGCAAGGTAGCTGAGCATGGGAGCGTAGGGCTCATGGGTGGTTGCGACCAGGGTGTACTCGTCTGTCGCTTCGAAGCTTTCAACGTGACCGAGGAAGAAGTAGGCATGCTGGAACGTGCCGGGGTCGTCGGTCATCTGCCGGTTGAGGCTGTAGGCGGCGTCTTCGGCGGTGAACTCGCGGCCGTTGACCGGGTCGATGTCCTGCCAGTGCACGCCCTGCCGGATATCGAGGATCCACGTGTACTCGTCAGGCTGCTCTGGCAGGCCGGTGGCGAGTTCGGGCTCGATTTCGCTCACGTCGCGGTTGAACTTGAGGAGGCCATCGTTGGTATTGGTGGCGATGGCCGTGTTGTAGGGGAAGGTATCAAAGTGGAAGTCGAGGCTGCGCGGGTTGCCGTCCATGGACCAGCGGAAGTGGCCGCCGGTCTGGGCGCTGCCCGGGTCGGGCGTAGGCTGCGGGCCAGTGTCGTCGGCACCGTTGCCGTTGCCGTTTGCGGGTGCGTCGTCGTCGTTGCCGCAGCCGACCAGTGCGAAGCCGGCGGCGCCAACGCCAAGGCTACCGCCGGCCTGCAGGGCGCGGCGGCGGGAAAACCGCCCGGTCCCCGGGCGGTTCCAATAGTTTCTGCGATCGGTGCGTGGCATGCGCTTCCCTCCTTGCTCGCTCACGCTGATGCGTCCTTGATAAGTAGCGCGAGGCAAGACTATAAGCCTCGCTTTCCAGACACGCTGTCCAGAATGCATGCGAGGCTATCGCTCATCGACACCGCCTGTCAACGGCATCGGGGGAAGCGCATAGTTAACGGCACTATGGGAGGGGCGGGCCGTGCCGCCCCTTTACCCCTGTGCCAGAGCCGTTACGGTGGCT
>SKSF01000058.1 GCA_007118095.1 Dehalococcoidia bacterium | reverse complement strand
TCCCACATCCTCACCGTCTTGTCCCAGCCGGCGGACGCGATCCGGGTACCATCGGGGCTGAACCCACAGTCCGACACCTCGCCGGTGTGGCCGGTGAAGGTGGCCAGCTCGGCGCCGCTCCCGGCGTCCCATACCTTCAGCTTCCCGAGGCTAGCGGACACGATGCGGGTCCCGTCCGGGCTGAACCCACAGGCGTTCATCTCAGAACCGGAGCGGTTGATGAGGGTGGCCAGTACGGCGCCGCTCCCGGCGTCCCACA
This sequence comes from Dehalococcoidia bacterium, assembly GCA_007118095.1. Taxonomy (GTDB): domain Bacteria; phylum Chloroflexota; class Dehalococcoidia; order Tepidiformales; family Tepidiformaceae; genus SLAK01. The sequence goes on along the minus strand of SKSF01000058.1, from coordinate 49,106 downwards.
CCTTCACCTTCCCGCCCCAGCCAGCGGCCATGATGCGGGTGCCGTCCGGGCTGAACCCACAGGCGTACACCTTGTGGAAGCCGGTGAGGGTGACCAGTACGGCGCCGCTCCCGACGTCCCACAGCCCCACCCTCCCGGTGGAGTCGGCGGCCACGATGCGGGTACCGTCCGGGCTGAACGCAAAGGCCTTCTCGAAGCGGGCGTGGTGGGTTGCCAGCACCGCCCCGCTCGCGGCGTCCCATACCTTCACCGTCTTGTCGTCGCCGGCGGATACGATGCGCGTGCCGTCCAGACTGAACTCACAAGCGAACACCGCGCCGGTGTGGCCGGTGAGGGTGGCCAGCTCGGCGCCGCTCGCGGCGTCCCATACCTTCACCGTCTTGTCGTCGCCGGCGGACACGATGCGGGTACCGTCCGGGCTGAACCCACAGGCGTTCACCCAGCCGGTGTGGCCGATGAGGGTACGGATGAGCGCCTCGGACTCTGGGAACGGGGTGCGGGTGCGAATCCAGGGCCGCGCGCCGGGGCCACTGCGGGCCTCGCGCGCGGCAGCGACACGGTCCTCGACCACCTGCTCCCATTGCAGGCGGTTATGCAGCTGCTGGAAGGTCAGCTCGGGTTGGCCGGCCAGGACATGGGCCTCCCGGCCGAGGGCCCGGCGATAGGCATCGAGTACTGCAGTGGTGACGTTCACCAACAACCCTCTCGTGCCGAGGCCCTGCGCGCCTTCCATCTCCCCCAGAGCTTGTTGAGTCGCATGGTCTCTCCTTCCCGGATCTTCACAGCGTCGATCGTTGCCCGTGTCGGCACATAATGACCCTAGCTGCTCTTGCCCTGCTCGTCACCGGGTTTGAGCATGCCCGGTTTGCGGTTGCCGGCACGGATCCAGGTCAGCGAGAGGCCACGTGCATGGGCTGCGGCAACGATGGCGCCGGTGCCGCCGACACCTTGGGCGCCGTTGCCACCCCAGATCGCCACGAGCGCGTCGCCGCGGGGAGCACGGCCTGTCCACGGCCCGGATAGGTCTCGGCTGGCGGAAATGGGGCGTGACGTGAACGACCTGGTGGGCGATCTCGGAATCAAGGGAAGGTGTGTAGATGAGATCGACGCGATGGTCGCGCGCTCCTCGATCGCTTTTCCCCACTGCAGATGGTTGGGGAGATTGCTCGAACAACAGCCCGGACTCATCGGTCAGGCGTGTTGTGCTGTCGCGCATGCATGTACCGGAACCGCCTAGGAACACCGATCCCCTAAGCCAAGGGGCGGAGCGGGCCGGCCGAAGCTGCCATGCCCCCGGTATGCGGCTCGTTGACATCTTCATCTCTTTCGCCGGTGACGTGAGAAGCTTAGGCTCGGCAGGGTGGCCCGAACGCGTGCCGGGGACCGGTTAGCCACTTCGTCACGGGAGGCGTGAGTTACGGAGGTTTGGCTCAATGAGGTTCTCCGCCTGGTTAACCGACGCAAGCCGATCGGTGGCGTTTATGGTTGGCCGCTACGAGTGGCCGATCGTGGGCCTCGTTGCCGCGGCGGCACTTTCGTTGGGGCTGGTGGGGTTCGTGAGGCTCGACGCTTCCTTGTCCCTGCTCGACGCCCTCTACCGTACCCTCCAGCTCCTGGTTCTGCAGGGCGGAGATTTGGGAGGGCGCCACGTGCCTTGGGAGCTCCAGATTGCCCGTTTCCTTATACCGGCCATTGGAGCGTATGTGGGACTGAAGGCGGTTGCAGGCTTGTTTCGGGAGCAAGCAGGCCTTCTCCTTGCGCAGCTTCGCCCTCCCTCGATCGTTGTTTGCGGGCTGGGCGACAGAGGGTTCCTGATTACGCGATCTTTGCGGGAGCAGGGCGAGCGAGTACTCGTCATCGAGAAGGATGGGACAAATCAACTGATCAGGCTGTGCCGACGCGCTGGAGCAATCGTGCTCGTAGGTGACGCAACCGACCCCGAGGTACTTCGCACCGCAAGAGTGCACAGAGCCAGACATGTCATTTGCGTGAGTGGTGAGGATCGCACGAATGGCGAGATGGCCGCCCGTGCCCGCGAGCTGGCCCTGCGAGAGGGGTCTCGAGGCCTCACCTTGAATGTCCACATCGTCGACCCGCAGCTGCAATCCTTCCTGAAGGCATCTGAACTGGGCGAGCACAGACCGATGCACAGTCGGTTGGATTGCTTCAACGTTTTCGATGCAGGTGCACGTGCCCTGGTGCGAGACCATCCCCCAGACGAAGTGCTCCGCGCCGACGGGAAGGCGCACGTGATGGTGCTGGGCCTGGGACGGCTGGCCGAGAGGCTGATCGTGCACGCTGCAAGACACTGGGAGCGTAGTCGGAAGAACGGGGTTTCTCCGCTTCGAATCACTGTCGTGGATAGAGAGGCCCAGGCAAAGACGGCCGCAATGTTGGAGCGCCATCCCCAGCTACGAGACGCTTGTGATCTGATACCACAGCAGATGGCCTTCGAGTCACCCGAATTCGAGAGGGCAGCCTTCCTGTTCGATTCCCGAGGCGACTGCGATCTATCACGTATATATGTATGCCTGGCCGATAGCGCTGTCGGCATGAGAGTGGCCCTCAAATTGCACCATCAGCTTCGCGACTATGGCGTGCCGATTGTAGTCCGAACGCCTCGCTCCGGCGGACTGGCTGCGCTGGTCGAAGAGCAGACCGCCGACGCGACGGGCACTGGGACGCTAAAGGGGTTCGGCCTGTTGGAGCAGCTATGTGACCCTGATTTGGTGCTCGGGGGCACCTTCGAGATGATCGCGCGAGCAATCCACGAGGAGTACGTCCGGCGCCAGGAGGCGCAAGGAGAGACATCGGAGACCAACCCCTCAGTGACACCGTGGGAGGCACTTGCTGACCACCTCAAGGAGTCAAACCGTGCGCAGGCGAGACATATCGGTGTCAAGCTGAGGGAGGCAGGATGCATCCTCACTCCGCTGACGGCGTGGAATGCTGAGCGTTTCCAGTTCACGGACGAGGAAGTCGAGCGATTGGCCGAGATGGAACATGTCCGATGGTTGGAGGAACGGCGGCAGGCGGGTTGGATTCGCGGCCAGAAGGACACCACACAGAAAAAGAGCCAGCACCTCGTTCCCTGGCATGAACTCAGCGCTGATGTGAAGGACTGGGATCGGTCCACGATTCGCAGCCTGCCGCGATTCTTGGCCCAGGTCGACCTTGAAATTGTGCGCCTGGGCGCGCAGAGCACTTTGGCACCCGCGAAGGATGGCGGCATCGACAGAGTAAGGTAGCCATGTCGCGCTCCTTCCGGCTCTCACCTCGATTTCAGGCTAGCACCGTATCGGTAAACACCAGCTACATAAGCACGGTCGAGAACAATCTCCCGTCAACATCATCCAGGAGCATGTTTCGCAGTCCCGCCAGTCGAGGACCTCTTAACATGCTGCGTTTGGGCCGCCGGGGGCCGGTCAGTCGTTCGCTATCAAAGAGCTGCCGCGCCAGTGGAGATCTGAAGCTTGAGAATAGAGGTACTTGAATTCAACCTCTCCCAATTCGATGGACCCGCTGACCTTACTGCGGCGTTTCAACGGCTACGAGACCAGGTTGTCCGTGGAACCTTGCCCCTGGTCTTCTGGGACGAATTCGACAGCGCCCTGGAAGGTCGCGAACTTGGCTGGCTTGTTCATTTCCTTTCCCCTATGCAGGACGGCGAGTTCGCGGAGGAAGGGATATTGCGACCCCTCGGCTCGGCTATCTTCGTCGTCGCAGGCGGGACCCACGCGACACTCTCCAGCGTTAAGACGCGTGCAACAGATAGGCCAGAGCTTAAGGGAACGGACTTCCTGAGCCGTCTCCGTGGATTCGTGGATATCCTGGGACCGAACCCTGTTGATGACGAAGACGACGGGTTCGTATTGCGGCGAACGTTCTTGCTTCGAGGTTTACTGATGAGGCATGCCCCACAGATTTTTTCGATGGACGGGCTAACATCGATAATGGTGTACTCATTGCGCTTCTCCGGGTTCCCGCTTATCTGCACGGAGCACGCTCAATGGAGTCCCTCGTCCAGATGAGCGCTCTTTCCAACAAACTCTACTATGAGCGCTCTGCCTTACCGGCGCAGCATCAGCTCAGTCTCAATGTTGACCCAGAGCGATTACTTAGCTCGGTTGAACAAAGACATACCTCAGTGAGCGGGCAGATCGGAAGAAGGTTGGGCTTATGGTTCTCACCTTGCGTATCGGCGTCACCGGGCATCGAAGCCTCCGTGATGAATCGGCACTGGCCACGCAGGTGCAGCGCGTTCTTGAGCGAATACGGGAGCTGATCCCGTCCTCATCGTCCGTGGAACTAACTTTCACAATCATCTCGCCGCTCGCAGAGGGCTTTGACCGTCTGGTTGTGAGGGAGCTTGTGAAAGATCCGAATGCACGGTTAGAAGTTCCTCTCCCGATGCCGAGGGAGGAGTACCTGAAGGACTTCGAGACAGACGAGTCCAAGCACGAGTTTATGAGCTTGCTTGGCCGGGCGGAGGTGGTAACGGAGCTCCAACAGCCAGGGAGTCGCGACGAGGCCTACGAGCGGGCTGGGCGCTATGTCGTTGACAACAGTGACGTGCTGATCGCGCTCTGGGATGGTGAGCCATCACGAGGTCAGGGGGGCACAGCCGAAATCGTCGCCTACGCGCGAGGTCGCAAGCGTCCTTTGTTTTGGATTCGCACGAACGGTGAACCGCAACTGAAGGAAGAACTGACCGGCGGCATCGCGGCAACACTGTCTCAGTAGTGTGCCCCGCAGGAAGCGAGGCCGGTGGCATGCCTGGGAGTTCCGTTGGTTCGATTGTTCACGGCACAGTGCGGCGAATCACGTACCATTAAACCAACGAAGACACGGGATTCCTGCTCAGGGCAGGTCGGCGTGGGACAGGATCATGACTCGTAGAGCCTTCATCAGTCACAGCAGTAAGAACGTTGCGCGCGTTCGGAATCTTGCGGCTGACATTGAGAGCCTCGGGCACGAGGTCTGGTATGACCAGAAGCTGACTGGCGGGCGGCGCTGGTGGGAGCAGATCCTCTCCGAGCTGCGCGCATGCGACGTGTTCGTCTTCGCGCTGAGCGCTGAGGCCGTTGACTCGCGTGCCTGCGTCAGCGAGCTCGAGTATGCAGAGGCGCTTGGCAAGCAGATCCTTCCTGTGGTAATCGAGCGGGACTTTTCCGAGAACCTGCTCCCGCCCCTGCTCGGTGAAGTGCAGAGGGTCGACTACACCACCGAGGACAAGGCCGCGTTCGCTGCGCTTAGCCGTGCCCTGAGCAGTCTGCCCGCGTCGACACCCCTCCCCGACACATTACCGACACCACCGCCCGTGCCGGCGAGTTATCTCTTCGATCTGAAGGCCGCCTTTGATGAGACCGGGACGATGTCACGTCAGCGACAGGACGAGCTAGTGGAGGAGTTGCGCCACCGCATCAAGGAGGGCTTTCCGGTCGCTGATTTACTCGCCCTCACGCGTCGCTTTCGGCACCGCGACGATGTGCTGGTCCGCGTCGACAGCGAACTTGCTGCACTGGAGGCCACACTCGAGACAGATCAGACGGTTCACCAGGACGAGCCGCGCCTCGACCAAATCGACCACTTTCCGGTAGCCGCAGGTGGTTCGCCCCGTGAGCGCCCGGCTGGTGCCCCTCCAAGCAGAGCCATTCACACGCCACGGGGGCCACTCGAACTCGGCACATTCGGCATACGATTGGGCGGGTTTGCAATTGATGTGATGCTAATCATCGTAGCGGGCGGTTTGCTTTGGTTCATAACATTTGCTGTTATGTATGAGCTTAGTTACGTGATCAATATGCCAGATGTGATCGAGGAGTGGGTCTGGGCAGAAGACGAAGACCTCACTGTGGTTGAATACCTCGCCGGGGCGGTGTTCTTTGCAGTAGTGGTTCCAATCGCACTGTGGATCTTCAACTCAAGCGGAAGGAGTCCGGGAAAGCTTGCCGTGGGCATCCGTATCGTCGACCCCGAAGGTGCGAACCCTGGGGTGCGACGCGGACTGACGCGCACGGGTGGGTCTGCTCTGAGCGTGTTGGCAGTCGGCTTGGGCTACTTGTCGGCAGCCTGGGACGAAGAGATCCGAACTTGGCATGACAAGATGGCGCATACGTATGTTGTTCGCGCGTGAGGGGCTGGGCGGTCGCGCCTGACGAGTGTTGAAAAAGTGAGGAGAAGCCTTCCTCGCCCGCGCACGCTATGAACCCAACCCGGAGGCGCGCGGCTGGCGCAACGGCCACCGCCAGCGCCGCATCCAGACCGCCGAGGGCAAGATCGGCGCCGCCATGCCCCAGGTCTGGGGCACCAGCGAGGTCATCCCCGAGACCCGCAGCATCGTGTGCACCCGTGTGTTGAGCAAGCTCTGCCGCCAGCTCTACAGCCACTACGCCGCCTTCTGAGCGCGGGAGCTCGCGGGCGTCGAGCTCATCGCCCTCTTCCTGGACGCGGTCTATCTGCGGACAAGGCCGCGCGGGGAGAAGGAAGGCGTCCTGGTGGCCTGGGGCTACACCCGCTCAGGCCAGCGCGAACTCGTAGCGGTGCGCCCAGGCATGCGGGAATGCTACGAGGACTGGCTCGATTGGGGCCGCGACCTCGTCAAACGTGGCCTTCCCTCGCCCTGGCTGGTCATGACCGACGGTGCGCCGGTCCTCATCCGGGGCGTGCGCGATCTCTGGCCGGATGCAGACCGCCAGCGCTGCACCGGCCACCGTCTGCGCAATCTCCTGGCTAAACTGCCGAAGCGCGACACCACCCTGCGCGAGCGTTTGCGCGGGGCCCGGCCAGGCCAGATCGAGACTTCCACGGTGGGGCAGCATGGCGGGGTGGGGCGGGCGGCGTCCTGCCGTATCGGGGATTACTGCAAGCTATTATGCGCATTCGGACTCAGAGATACGGTCGCTCGCCCGTATCATTCGCGTGACCCCGTGTTCTACGATTATGACAACGGCAGAGGACAATACACGAAGGCTGCCGAAATTCACCCGAATGTTAGCGGGGATACACAAGTGGAACGCACCCGGACAATGCTGCTCCTCGGAGCAGCATTTGTCGTGGTCGGGGTAGGTCTCGGGATAGTCGGCGTCGTGCGACTGACCGCAGACGACCCGGAGATCGACCGTCTCAACGACGAGATAGCTGCAGTGGATGATGACGCGACGGTCGTGGCCGCGGAGAAGGCCGAGGTCGATGCTCAACTGCTCGCTGTGGTCTCGGACCAGGAAGGCCAGGAGGCGATGGTTACCGCAGCGGGAAACCTGGACCAGGCACTGGTCGACTGGGTTGAGCACTTCGAGGACTTCGTCGAGGCGTCACAGGACAAAGTTGCCGCGTGGAACGCGGCGCTTGCCCGGGACACCTCGATTGAACAGTTGGCTGCGGACGTCGACGCGGAGGTGAAGCCGGCTCTCGAGGCGGTCCGGGGCGCCCGTGACGCGCTTCTGGAAGCCTTCGAAGAGGCGGAAGCAGCGCTGGCCGAGCTGGAGCAGACGCTCGCAAACAGTGGGGGAGACCGATGACACAGTACCAGGGACTCGACGCACCCCCGGAACCGGGATGGTGGCAGGCAAGCGATGGCAAATGGTACTCGCCGGAGGCGGCCCCCGCACCGCCTCCTTCGTCCGAGCAGAGCGGGCGACCCTACACGGGCATAGCCATGATCGCCTCTGTGGGCATACTCGTCGCAGGAGCAGCCCTTGGATTGTTCGGCGCTATTGGCGGCGGCGTAGACGAGGGCGCTCAAGCAGAACTGCGAGGCGACCTGGCACGCGCGCAGGGTGAGCTGGCAACGAACGAGGACGAACTGGCTGCGTCCCGGGCAGACCTTGCATCTGCCCAGGAGGAGGCCCAAGCGGCCGCGGACGAGATGGCGGAACAGGCCGGGCTCTTCGCAGCAGATGCGGAAGAAATCATGTCCGTCGCTGACTCCGCGTGCGGGTGCAGCGTGGCACTGTTCGACGCGGAGGACGAGGCAATGGCGGCCCTGGACCGCTTCTTCGCCAACCCGACCGATGCGAACGCGAACGCAGTCGACGGCATCCTGGAGCACCAGGTGAACCCGGAAATAGTACGTTCACTGGATTACCTGGACGAGATTCGCCGCCTGATGGTTGATCGTGCGCCGCTGCCGGAGGGTGGCGATGACGCGCAGCGCTAATGCTGCGCGCGGACCCCTCCGGTCCAGAAGCGCGGCAACTGTGGTCATCGCAGTTGCCGCGCTCCTGATCGCGGCACTCCTCATCACCAATGTCGCCTTATGGCGCTCTATCGACCAGGTCGAGAGCGACGTTGCCTCGCTACGAGGCGACATTGCAGCCGACGACCGGGCAGACACGGAGCCGGGCGAAAGGTTCGACGCGTTCGGCGCGGAACTCGACGCCCTGGGCGAACGAATGAGCCTGCTCGAAGGGGACGTAGTTGCCGAGTTCGACCCCGTCGCACTGGCCGAAACGACCACGCCGTCCATTTTCATGGTCGTCGCTCACGCCGACGACGATTGGACGTCGGTTGGAACCGGGTTCGTGTTGGCGAAGGACGGCCGTCGATCGTTGGTGGTGACGAACTACCACGTCGTCGAGGGCGCGAGCGAGGTGTTCCTCGCACGGGGACGGCGCGAATACGCGGGGGAGGTTGTGAAGGTCAGGCCCGCCCACGATCTCGCCCTCATCACGGTATCCGCCGACCTGCCCGCATTGGAGCCGGCCGACACACCACCGCGCGTCGGAGACCCTGTCATGGCAGTCGGCGCGGGCGGAGGGCTGGAGGGGACGGTGACCGCGGGCATCGTGTCCGCGGTCGAGCGGCGGGTCGATGCCGAGACGTGGCTACAGATCAGCGCCCAGATCAGTCCAGGTAATAGCGGAGGCCCCATCCTGAACACGCAGGGCCAGGTTATCGGCGTCGCCACCTGGAAGGTTGGCCTCATCGCCTACGAAGGCCTCGGTTTCGCGATCCCGATTGACCGCGTGTGCTCGGAGCTCGACATATGCTAGTCGCATTGGGCCATGCGCCCGAGGTGTCTGACCAGCCACAGACCCGCTTACAGGAGGGATGCCATGGGCATCTTTGGACCGCCAAATGTCAGCAAAATGTCCGAGAAGCACGATGTCCGGGGGCTTACCAAGGCCCTGACCTACAAGAAGGATGCAGGGGTCCGCACGGCTGCGGCCGAGGCCCTCGGTGTCCTCGCTGACGGGCACGCCATCGAGCCGCTGGTCGAGGCCCTCGGGGACGAAGAGAAGGGGGTGCGCGAGGCTGCGGCCCGGGCCCTGGGTAAGATGAAGAATAGGCGTGTCGTCGAACCGCTCATCTATGCGCTGGACGACGACGATTCGCGGGTGGCGGCGTGTGCCGCCGAAGCACTCGGCGCTCGTGCTGATGCGCAGGCCATAGAACCGCTCATCAGGGCTCTCGGGTACTCGCCGGAGGTGCGCAACAACGCCCTGGCTGCGCTTGTCAAAATCGGTGCTCCGGCCGTTGTTCCGCTGATCGAGGCGTATGGATACGAGAAGAAAGAGGCCAAGGAGGCCATCATCGCGGCACTGGGAAGGATCGGCGCTGCGCGAGATCGCCCGGGGGCCACCCGTAAGGCCACCGCGGCGCTCATCGAGCGTCTTGAGTACACGGCCAAGTTCCGTGAGCCGTTCGTGAAGGCGTTGGTCGAGATCGGCGAACCGGCCATCGAACCACTCATCGCTGCTGTTCGCCACCCCGACCGTTTTTGCGGGGCGGCAGAGGCGCTCAAAAGGCTCGGGTGGGAGCCGGAGGATGATAACGCCTGGTACTTGGTCGGCACGGGTGAGTACGGGAAGGCCATCTCACTCGGGGCCCCGGCTGTCGAGCCACTCATCGCCCGCCTGGGGCACCACGACCAGCCGCGGCGCGCCCTCGCGGCGCTGGTCAAGATCGGCGAGCCGGCCATCCAACCGCTCAGGGCTTCGCTGGGGGATGGGAACGCGTCGGTGCTGGCGGCTGAAGCTCTGGGCAAACTCGGTGATGTGGAACCACTGATCGCCGAGCTATGGGGGCCGGAACCCGAAGCAGCCGTGACTGCTTTAGCCAGGATCGGCTCCCCCGCCGTCGAACCGCTCATCGCCGCGCTCAAGCGGCAGACGCCCGTCGCTTATACTTTGCCGAATTTCCCCGCCGGCCAGGCCTACGGGACGGCTGCGGCGGCAGAGGCGCTGACCAAGCTCGGCTGGGAGCCCGACCGCGGCGAGGCCGGCGCGTGGTACTGGGTGGCCAGGGGCGACTACGAGAAGGCAAGCTCGCTTGGAGCTCCGTCCGTCGAACCCCTCATCGCCGCCTGGCACCACGTCGACCGTTGGCTCGAGGTCTACAGCGAACCGGTGTTTGACGATCCCGACGAGATGAAAGAGAGGATGGAGGTCGCAAACCAACTCCGAGACGAGCGGCGTGTTACTGGCGAAGCGCTTCACAGGGTGGCCCAACTGCACGACGAGGCCCTTACGCCCGCCCAGCGCACGAGTCTTGAAGCGTGGAACGCAGAGCGCGAGCGCAAAGGGGACGAGACCTGAGGAGGATGTGCATGGACGGCGGCAGCGGTGGTGCTCGGTCCTCCAGTTCCGAGCGGGGCCGGATCGTTCTGGTGTTGTCGATCCCGGTACTGGTGGCGCTGGTCACCGTAATGGTTGCCCTCCTGGGCCAGATGCAGTTCATCCCCGTGTACGTGGGGCTGGTCGGCGTTGTTGGGGGACTGGCCCTTGCCGTGTACGACGGCATCGCCGATCGCGAGTCGGGCAACGAGGCGTGGGGTTGGGCGCTGATCGTTTATCCCTTCTTGCTGTTCCTTCCGCTGTGGTTCCTGGGGCTGCTGATCCTCGTCCTGTACAACCTGGCCGTCCACGGCAGGTTCGGGCTGAGTGTGTGAGCCCGGGCTGGTCGCCGCGGGCCCTCGAAGGCAGTACTGTCGTGCCCGACCTTTCCGCCCTCCGGCCCGTGCCGCCGAATTCGGGAGATGCCACGCCCGGTAATACATAACCTGCCGCGATGGTGAATGTCCACCGCGGCGCTACTCCTTTGCTATGCGTCGCGCTTCGGCTTACATGGAAATGCTATCCAGGCCGTGTGAAGGTGCTGCGAACTCGTCCGGTGCAGCCCGTGCTGAGTTCTGTGGCAGGTGGTCACGGAGGACCGCACGGGCGAAGGGGTGTTGGACAGGGCCGTGAAGACCGTTACGTATTGGTGCGTGGGGAGCAAGAGTTACGGATGGATCGACAACGGAAGCGGTTCTCACCAACAGGAAGCTTGGCTCTCGCTACACGTTTCCGCCGGACGGCACGTGAAAGGACTGAACTGATATGAACCATGGGCACCGCACGGCCACTGAGATGCCGCAAGGTGCGGTCGCCCAAAAGAGGCCGGCACCGATGCGCCGGAAGGCGCATGCGCGCCGCGCCGCACTGTTCGGGTTGGCCGTCACCCTTGGGGCCATGCTGGCGGTGGCATGGCTGGGGCCGTCTCCCGGCACTGCCCAGACCACCACCATCGTGGTGGACAGCCTGGATGATGACGTAGGTGTCGCGGGCAAATGTACCCTGCGGGAAGCGATGGAGAACGCCATCGATGGCGAGGCCACCCACCCGGGCTGCGCTGCGGGCTCTGATGGCGCAAACACGATTACCTTCGCGCCCGGCCTGAGCGGCACGATCACACTGAATGGGAGTCAGCTACCGACCATCGCCATCGACTCGGTAATCTCGATCCAGGGCGGGGGAGAGATCACGATCGATGGCGCTGGGGAGAGCCGCCATTTCTGGGTATTTGGTGACCTGACTCTGGACGGACTCACCCTGCAAAACGGCTCCGCCGATGGCGGTGGCTCTGTGATCATGTCCGCTGGCAAGGTGACGATTGAAGACAGCACTTTCAGCGGAAACGTAGCGACCAGCGAGAGTCCTGGCGGTGGCTCTGGTATGGGCGGTGCGATTTTGAAAGAAGGAGACCTGATCGTCCGGAACAGTACCTTCTCGGACAATGAGGCGAACCTGGGTGCTGCAATCAGCCAGCACACAGGCACCATGACGATCGTGGACTCCACGTTTAGTGGCAACACGGCGACGGAGGCGGCCAACGAGCCCTTCGGTCACGGTGGGGCCATCGAAAACGTTTGGGGCACAGTGAGGATCACGAACAGTGTATTCGAAGATAACTACGCTGCAAACCTAGGTGGCGCGATCGTGAACTACCACGGATCGGTCCAGGTCAGCGAGAGTACTTTCCTCCGGAACAGCGTTCCTTCACAAGAAGAGCCTTACTTCGTAACTAGCGGGGGAGGTGCCATCTCGAATGCCGATGGCGACGTGACGGTCTCAGACAGCATCTTCGAAGAAAATGCGGCACCCAATGGCGGCGCCATCGCGAACGGTGGCTCCGACCCCAAGCTAGGCATCGCCGAGCTCACGGTGCTCGACAGCAGCTTTGAGGCGAATATTGCTGCCGGGGAAGGCGGCGCGATTTTCGTTGAAGACGGGGCGTTTTCAGTTGAACGGAGCACCCTGTCTGACAACAGCTCGGGCTATGGCGGCGCCATAGCGAACGGCCCGGACGGTGAGGCCACCGTGACCGACAGCGAGATCATCGACAACCTGGTCGGCCGGGTCGGGGCCGGCATTCACAACGATGGTTCCTTCACGCTGAGCAACAGTATTGTCAGCAGCAACGAAGCGCCCTATCACCACTCTGGCGGCATCTACAACGGCGGTGCCCACGAGGATGGCGAATGGGTGGTGCGGGCCACCATGACGATCACCGGGAGCACCGTCAGCGACAATTTCGCTGGCGGCAGCATCAACTTCGACGAGGAGTTGATTGGCGATCCCCTTGGCGGCGGCGGCGGCATCACAAACCTTGGTGAGCTGAGCCTTACGGATAGCACGGTCAGCGGGAATTCCGCGCCGACTGGCGGAGGCATCAACAACTTCGGAGGCATCCTGACACTCACCAACAGTACAGTGAGCGGGAACGATGCCTTGCTTCCGGGTGAACCCATAACCCACGCAAACCTGGAGGGCAGGGGTGGCGGCGTGTTCAACGGTGGGATGATGGACGTCGTCGAAAGCACCTTCGCCGAGAACGATGCTTTTGAGGGTGGTGCTGTTGCAAGCAAGGCTTTCGAGTGGCAAGGGCTATCTTTCGAAGGCGTACTATCGGTCGAAGGGAGTACCCTGACCGGTAACAACGCGGCCGGCGGCGGCGGCATAGCCAACGGTGGTGAGGTCACTGTGACCGCCAGCGAACTTACCGAGAACGGGGCCGGCCTGGGCGCAGGCGCTATCACCAATGATGGCTCATTCACGCTGGCTGACAGCGAGGTCACCGGCAACCACGCTTACCACGGTAGTGGCGGTATCTTCAACTCGGGCATGATGACGATTACCGCCAGCACGATTAGCGAGAACTTCGGCGGTGCCACCGACCATCCCGCCGCTTCCCTTGGAGTAGGCGGAGGCGGCATCGGGAACTGGGGGGACGGCTCACTGACGCTGACTCGAAGCGAAGTGCGTGGAAACAGCACTTCGCTGGGCGGGCAGGGGGAGCCAGGCGGTAAGGGCGGCGGCATCCTGAACCTCGCCACGCTCGAGGTCGTCGACAGCGTCTTCGCCGACAACAGCGCTGCCTCCGGCGGGGCTATCGCAAACCTGGCTTTCCAAACTGGTGCTGATGAGTTCGACGTAGGCACGCTGGATGTGACGGGCACCGAGGTTTCCGGCAACAGCGCGATGCGCGGTGCTGCCATCTTTGTCAGCGGGAGCGAGGCGCAGGCGGATCTCGTTAACAGCACGCTGAGCGGGAACACGGCTGAGAACACGGAGGGTGGTACTGCTCGTGTCGAAGTCGGCGGCACCCTCGACCTTACTCATGTCACACTCTGGGACGGGCGAGGCGGGGGCCTCGTGAATGAGGACGGCACAGTCACCACCGTGAACTCCATCGTCTTCGCCTGCTCGGGTACCATAGAGGGTACCCATAACCTCGCCCTCACCGGCAGCGGTTGCCCGACGGGCGCCTTCACACTGGTCGACGACCTGCACCTCGGCCCGCTGCAGGATAACGGCGGTCCAACCGAGACTCATCGTCCGTTGCTCGGAAGCGCTGCTATCCACGCGGCCAACCACAACTCTTGCCCCGCGGTGGACCAGCGCGGCGTACCAAGGCCTCAGCCGCCAGAAGGCACCTGCGATATTGGTTCTGTGGAAGTCACCCTCGACGATGTTGCAGGCGATCTCGCCGAGTTGGCGGAAACCGTGGACGCCCTGCAGAGCACGCAAAATGTGGCGGAGCAGATTGAGGCCTCGATTGAACGCGGCAACAATCAGGCGGCCTGCGGCCAGCTGACGGGGTTCATCAATCAGGTCGAGGCGCAGTCTGGACGGCGACTGTCTGAGGATGATGCGAACACCCTCATCGATGCCGCGGAGCAGCTCCAGGTTCGCCTGGAGTGCTAAGGCTCACGCCAGGCGAATGAGTATCGGAGACGCGCGGCGGCGGTATCGGTCGCGTCTCACGGGGCAACCAGCTTCTGAAGGAGGAAGCACATGCTCGGAGAACTGGTAGCAGAGAGTCGGGGCAAAGTCACTGGAGTGCGTGTCCTCTCCATCGATGGAATGAACTCCAAAGTTGAGGCCAGCTTCCAGGGGCAAGGGACCATACTGGGCAAAGAGATGACCGAAATTGGCACGTACATCCAGGTGAGCCGCCCGGGTGGGGTGGCCTTCGCCGAGGGGAAAAACCTCATTCAGACCACTGAAGGCGAGATCGCACCCTGGGAGGGCTTCTCAGTCGCCCGTCTCACGGGTGAGGGCTTCGGCGAGAACTCCGCTGTTGCCGGGGCTTTTCACGGGGCCAGCACCGGACTCGACCGGCTCAACCGGGCGGCGTACGTGACCGAATTCGAGTCCGATGCGGAAGGCAACTATCACTACCGAACGTGGGAGTGGCTTGGCTCGAACCAGAAACAGTGATCGGGCGCCAGCCACCCACGCTTATGGATATGTCATAGGGTGACCGGCACAAGGCCGCCAATCCACCACAGGCTGGACCGCGCCGCCGCTCAACGAGGGGTCTAACCTTCCTTGATGACATCAAGAGCGGCCAGGGCGAACGGTAGCCATCGCCCACTCAGGCTGGGAGTTCAGCCACTGGACGGGCCCGGTCGCCGAGGCGGACAGTGCCATCACCACGGTGACGGTGGATGAGGACATGACGGTGTTCGCGGTCTTCAGCGAGGTCGTGCGGGCGGCCGACACCACGATCGTGTGCTCGCCGGAAGTGGAGCAGGTGGGCGGGGACATCACCTGTTCCGCCACGGTATCGGACGCCGGTTCCACGGAAGGAGAGACAGCGCCGTCCGGCACCATTCAATTCAAGCGTAACGGTGAAGACGCCGGGCAGTGCACCCTTGAGGGGCAGGACGGGACAAGCCGTTCATGCTCGATACCGTTCACCTCGTCATCCCCGACAGTGGACGAGATCGAGGCCCTCTACCCGGGCGACGGCCCGCACGAGCCGAGCCAATCGGAGCCGACCCTGATCGTGTTCTACGACCCGAGTGCGGGGTTCGTGACGGGTGGAGGCTGGGTCCCGTCGCCCGCCAGCCGGGGCCGACCTGGAAAACCCTGAAGCGCCCGGCCGGGCAAGCTTCGTGTTCGTGTCCCAGTACAGTATGGGCCGCACCATTCCGGGGGTAACCTCCAGTTCCAGTTCCGCGACGGCGATATCCGTTTCGTCAGCACGGAGATGGAATGGCTGGTGGTGACCGGCGAGCCTCGCGCGCAGTTCCGCGGCATGGGTGTGCTGAATGACGAGACCGTCTGTGACTTCCAGGTGAATGCGTGGGACGGTTCGAGGGACGGCGCGGACGCGTTCGGCATTGACGTCACAGCCTGCGAGGATGGCGCCGACCGATATCAACTGGAACCGACCGAGCTCGTCGGAGGCAACATCCGCATCCATACTCATGGACGTGGGCCCGGGAATTAGGGGTGTCGCGGAGCATCACAACGCCAGGCCAGTGGCCAACCAGGAGGGGGCGGTTCAGCCCCTGACCAAGGCTTCCTCCTTCCACCCTCATTGGCTGGACTCATCCCCGACGGGCGCCCGGCGTTCTTTCTCCAGGAGACCATCCAGAAACTCGACCTCGAAGCCTTCCACCCCCATCTACCGCTGTGAGCGGCGACGACCGCCCTACGCCTCGGCGCTCGTGGTGGGTTTCTCTACGGCTCCATGGGCCGCACCTCCTCCTCGCGCAACCTGGCCGAGCTCTGCCAGCGCGACGTGGCCTGCATTCACCTGGTGGGCAGGGCTACGCCCGACTACCACACCATCGGAGAGTTCTGGCAGCGCTTCACCGGGGAGCTCAAAGGCCTCGTCGCCCAGGTCCTGGGCCTCTGTGCGGAAGCCGGGCTAGTCCGGTTGGGACATGTGAGCCTGGACGGGACGAAGGTGCGGGCGAACGCCTCCAGGCACAAGGCGATGAGCTACCGGCGCATGCTGGAGAAGGAAGCCCGGCTGGCGGCCGAAGTCGATGGCTGGCTGGAAGCGGGCAAACGCGAAGACGCCGAGGAAGACGCGGAGTACGGCCCAGATGACGACGGCTGGCGTTTGCCGCCGGAGATGCGGCGCAAACAGGAGCGGCTGGAGCGTATCCAGGAGGCGAAGGCCAGGCTGGAGGAGCGCGCCCGGGAGCAGGCGGAAGCCAGGGGGGAGGACGCGGAAGCGGCCGAGGTGCCGCCAAAGGCACAGTCCAATTTCACCGACCCGGAGTCTTGCATCATGAAGGGCTCAGAGGGCTTTCAGCAATGCTATAACGCCCAGGCCGCCGTCGAACCGACAGCCAGGTCATCACGGCCTGCGAGGTCTTCAACGCCCCACCGCCCAGCGGCTGCGGCCCACGCTCGAACACATTCATGCCAACACTGGCCGCTTCCCCGTCCGGTTCACCGCCGACGCGGGCTATGCCTCCGAAGCGAACTGTGCTGCCCTCGCCGATGCCAGCGTCACCGCCGCAGTCGGCCTCCGCCGCTACCACCACGACGAACCCCCGGACGCCGACCCGGGACCGCTGCGCGGCTCACGGCACTGGCCCTACCGCACGGCCATGCGGGCGTGGCCGTGCACAGCCGAGGGCAGGGCACTGTATCGCCTACGCAAACAGGTCGGCGAGCCGGTCTTCGGCCAAATCCAACGGGCGCGTGGCTTCCGCCGGTTCCTGCGTCGTGGCCAGCAGGCCGTCAGGGCGAGTGGAACCTCGTCTCCACCGCCCACAACGTCCTGAAACTCGACGACGCCACCGCCTTCCTCTGCCCAGGCAGCGGTCACGTCTCTCCTCGGGCATCAACCACCAGAGAAACGGGCCCACCGACCTCGGCAACAGCCTCCTCACCATGCTTCAGATTGACTCGCCCGATAGCTCTTTTCCATGCTCACATCGCTCCCCTCCCACACGCTCGTCGCTAAACCAGCACGCTTTAGGCCAACCAGTTGTCCGGCGTTTCGTAGGTGTGGTCGGTGCCGTACTCGTGCCCCAGCGAGCGCAGGTAGCGTTCGGTGGTGACGATCCGGGAGTGTCCGAGCAGGTTCTTGAGGGCGAGGATGTCGCGATGGTGGGTCCACCATTGCGAGGCGTAGGTATGCCGGAAGCGGTGCGGAGTGACCCCTTCGACGCCGGAGTATTCGCCAAGGTGTTTCAGCATCATGTTCAACGCGCCGTAGTTCATAGGCGTGCGGCGCAGGGTGATCCATAGGGCGTCATCCCGTGGATCGGGGCGGTCGCGCAAGTAGCGTTTGATCGCCTTGGCGGTGGTGTGCCCCATGGGGACACGCCGTATCTTGCCCCCTTTGCCGTGCAGGGTGATGCGCCCACCCTTGCCTTGCCGGCCCCACTCAATGCTGTCTTCGGTCATACGCAGGAGTTCGTCGGCCCGTGCGCCGGTGCCGAGAAGGGTGGTCACGATTGCGCGGTCGCGGGCGGCGAGCCAGCCCCACGCCTTACCGCTTTCCCGTATCAGTCGTTCGACTTCTTCATCGGTAAAGCCGACAACGGCGTCTTCGGGAGCCTTGGGCGCGCGCACCATGTCCATCGGGCTCTTGGGGATGATCTCCTGCTCAACGCACCAAGAGAAGAAGCGCCGGGCGGCAGTGTGCCGCCCAACGACGGTGCGCGGAGACATGCGGCGGACGTGGCCCTTGCGGTCGTACGACTGGTCGGCCTCGTGGATGAGCCATTCCCTCAGCACTTGCGGGGTCACGTCCTCGATGGCGTCGATTCCACGGCCGGACAGGTAGTTGAACAGGGCGCGCCCTACGTTGTCGCGGTAGTAGGCCAGGGTCTTGGGTGGGCCGGATTCGTAGTCGGAGAGGAAGTCTCCCACCAGATCGCTAAGTTCAAAACGTGAGAGCTCTACAGCTTTACGTTTCGTCACAGAGTCCCCCTTTCAGCGGGTGTGCTGAATTCAAAGTTGACGTAAAGGGGGACAGTTGGTGGGCCCGGCAGGATTTGAACCTGCGACCAACCGGTTATGAGCCGGGTGCTCTCACCGCTGAGCTACGAGCCCGTGGGGGACAGTATAGCGTGTGGTGCAGCCGTACAGGCTGATTTTCGCGCCAAACCGGGGCTCAGCGTCGCTTTCGCCGTACTGCGGACTGGCGGGCAGATGGTGGTTAGACGTGGAGACAGTGTTGAGCTTCGATTGGTTCTTCCGAGGGTGGTTCGGCGGGATCGACATCGTTGTGCGCGCCGCCGACAATCCGTGCAGTGACAACGGCCCCGGCTGAATCGGCTGTCCCGGCACGGACTGTGCCGCCGCTCGCGCTCGCGGCGATGTTCGCGGGTGTGCTGATTTCGGTGACGAACGCTTCGATGTCGGCGATTGTACTGCCGGACGTGCAGGCGGCGTTCGGGGTTTCGGACGACGTGCTGTCGTGGTTTGTGGCGGCGTTCCTGATCCCGTTCGCGACGGGGACGCTGATTTACGGGCGACTCGCGGACATGAAGGGGACGCGGGGGCTGCTGCTGTTCGGGGTGTCGGTGTTCTGTGTCGCGTCGTTCCTGGTCGCGGCGGCGCCGACGTTCGAGGCAGCGGTCGCAGGCAGGGTGTTGCAGGGGATGGGGGCAACGGCGATCCCGGCGCTGTCTCTGGCGACGATCGTGCACACTACGGATGACCGGGGGCGGGGGCGTGCGATCGGGACGATTGTGATCGCGGTGGGGATAGGCTTTGGCATCGGGCCGATCCTTGGTGGTTCGCTGACGGAGTGGATTGGCTGGCAGGGGCCGTTCCTGGTGACGGGGGTCGCGACGATTCTGCTGCTCCCGCTCATGTACGTGTCGATCCCGGGGGTCCCGGGGTCGCCGGGACAGCGGTTCGACTACGTGGGGGCAGGGCTGCTTAGCCTCGCGGTGACCGGTGGGGTGATCGCGATCAACCGGCTGCCGAACGATGTCACGGACACGGCAGGGCTGGCGGGTGCGCTGGCGTTTGTGCCGCTGCTCGGATTGTTCGCGGTACGGACGCGGCTGGCGCCGGAGCCGTTCGTGGACCCGGCGATCTTGCGGAATCTGCGGTTCGTGGCGATGTGCGTGGTGGGGCTATGCATCCAGGGAGCGCACTTCGCGGTGGTGGTGATGCTGCCGTTGCTGCTGGAGCGGTACCACGGGATGGGGATGATCGAAATCGGGTTGCACCTGTTGCCAGGGGCGGCGGTGCTGGGGGCGAGTGGCATCACGGCGGGCGCCCTGGCCGCAAGGATCGGACCCGCGCCACTGCTGATTGGCGGGAGCTGGGTGTTGTTCAGCGCAGCGGTGATCTTTGTGCTGGCCGGCGCGGGATGGGCACCGGTGGGCGTGGGGGTGGTCTACGTGCTGGTCGGGGCCGGGTACGGGTCGGTCAACGCTGTTGCGTTACATGCGGCCACGGGCCAGCTGCCGGCGGAGCGGACGGGCATCGGGGTCGGGGCTTTCAACATCGCGTTCTTCATCGGCGGGGCGATCTCGGTGGCGGCGCTGGGGGCGATCTTGCGGCTGCGGGAAGATGCGACGGAGCCGTGGATCGGGTTGTTTGCGGGTACGCCAACGGAGTTCAGTGATGCGGGGCTGGTGGTGCTTGCGCTGGGGACGCTGGCATTCGTGCTTGCGATGGTTATCGGGCCGCAGGTGGGGTCGGAAGGGGTGGAAGCGACGGAGGAGGACGAGCCGGGGTGGGGAGAGCTGGTGGCGCGCCAGAAGCCGAACAAGGGGCGGCGGGTGTGAACGCGATGGAGGCGGGAGTGCTGACAGTCGCAGACCTCAAAATGCGGCAAACGACGGCGGGAGCGGGACGATGGCCAATGAGTGCATACGCGCGACCTAGCAAACAGCACCTCAACGTCGTGTGCACCAGTAACGAGTCTAGTGTTGGAGATGCTTGACGCCCTAGCCCAAAGTATAGCCCGGATGAGGACGCACAAGGATTACATCAACGGGCGTCGCGTTTATGAGTCGCGGCCGCTTCTCGGACCGCTACGGGGGATGAGGCTAGCCACACCTGTCCCAGATCGCGCTGCTCTGGCCATTGGCACCTACGAACGCCACGTAGTGAACATGCTACGGCGCCACCTCAAGCCAGGTGTTGTAGCGTATGATGCAGGTGCCCACATGGGCTATCTCTCGCTTGTGATGGCTCAGCGCTGCCGACAGGTCGTAGCCTTTGAGCCCGACCCGGCAAACGCTGAATGCCTGCAACAAAACGCTGCACGGAACGGCATCACAAACGTTGACCTGGTACAGGCGGCAGTCACCTCAGAGGATGGCGCGCTGGAATTTGCGACCTTCGGCTTCTCACTCGTTAACCACCTCGTGCGCGACCATGAGGGTGAGTTGCCCATCGACGCGCATGTGATCACTGTGCCCACGACCACCATCGACTCTCACGCTGAATCTACTGGCCTATATCCGTCGCTCATCAAGGTTGACGTTGAAGGTGGTGAAATTGGTGTGATTGAAGGCGCGCTCGGTGTTATCGATAAGATTCGCCCAGCCATCGTGTGCGAAGTCCGCCCCGACTCACTTGTACGTATACGGGAACTGCTTCGTCCTTTCGGCTACCGGGGCCGCGCGCATGGCGGGCTGCGTGCGCTTCACAAGCGGCACGTGGGAGAAGCTGAATTCGTTCCAAAGTTAGAGTTGATCGAAGTCGGCTAGCTGGGAACAGATCGTGGCAACATCCGGCGCAGGGATCAATAACCGACCATCGTTTCGACGACTCCCGGGCTTCTCACATGGTCACTTATCGCGAGTCCAGCCTACACCTGCGCTAGCGGCGCTGTTGCACGGAACGGCGCGGCCGCGCGGATCGTTTCGTGCTGACGAATACCTATAGCCCCATCGGGCGCTATCCTTGCGGGCTTCGCTCAACCCTCCTGCCCACTAGCCGAGCGGAACAGATAGCAGGCAGCGGTAACTCGGGCGGAGTCTAAATTCGAATGCGGCCAGGAGTGATCCTGAGCGGAAGCTCGGGGGGAGTGCTATACTCCGGGGCGGTCCGCACCAGAGTAGTGCCGCTCCCGGGCCCAACGGTCCCTAACGGAGGGAAGTCGCGGGAGGTGGCCGGTGGCGTGACCCCCCGGTATCGACCCGGGCAAGGGCCCAAGCATCCACGCCTGCGAAGGAGGGCTGGGTAACGGGCGCGCCGGGCCGGACGTTCCACGCAACCAGATCCGGACCTGTCCGCCCGGGAGGCAATGCCACACGACCGCGCGGCTGCGTCCGTCGACTCCCTGTCCTTTCCAGCAGCTGTGGGAAGCCACGACCTTGAGGTCGTAAGGGAAGGTTAGCGATGGACACTTTTGGAACCCGGAGCACACTGAGCAGTGGTGGCCGGGACTACGCGTATTACGCTCTTGAACGGTTGCGTTCGGAGGGTGTCGGACACCCGGACCGCCTGCCGTTCTCGCTCAAGATTCTCCTTGAAAACCTGCTGCGCTATGAAGACGGGCGGAATGTGACGGACGACGATGTCCGGGCGCTGGCGTCGTGGGAACCGGCAACGGCGCCGAGCCGCGAGATTGCGTTCACGCCGGCGCGGGTGCTGCTGCAGGACTTCACGGGTGTGCCGGTGGTGGTCGACCTGGCGTCGATGCGGGACGCGGTGCGCGCCAAGGGCGGCGACCCGAGCGTTGTGAATCCGCTGCAGCCGGTGGACCTGGTCATCGACCATTCGGTGCAGGTGGACTACTTCGGGACGGGCGATGCCTTCCGCCAGAACGTGGAAAAGGAGTTCGAGCGGAACAAGGAGCGGTATTCGTTCCTGCGCTGGGGCCAGGGGGCGTTCAGCAACTTCAGCGTGGTCCCGCCGGGGACGGGAATCGTGCACCAAGTGAACCTGGAGTACCTAGCGACGGTGGTGTTCCAGAAGGACGAAGACGGGACGGTTGTGACGTACCCGGACACGCTGGTGGGGACCGATTCGCACACGACGATGATCAATGGCCTTGGCGTGCTGGGCTGGGGCGTTGGCGGTATCGAAGCCGAGGCCGCGATGCTGGGCCAGCCGATTTCGATGCTCATCCCGGAGGTGGTCGGCTTCAAGCTGACGGGGCAGTTGCCGGAAGGCGCGACCGGGACGGACCTGGTGCTGCGCGTGACGCAGCTGCTCCGGGAGAAGGGCGTCGTTGGGAAGTTTGTCGAGTTTTACGGGTCGGGCCTGAGCACATTGCCGCTGGCGGTGCGAGCGACCATCGCGAATATGTCGCCGGAGTACGGGGCGACGATGGGATTCTTCCCGGTCGACGAAGAGACGCTGCACTACATGCGGTTCACGGGCCGGGACGAGTCGCTGGTGGAGCTGGTCGGCACCTATTGCAAGGAACAGGGACTGTTCCGGACGGACGATACGCCGGACCCCATCTTCAGCGACACGCTGGAACTGGACCTCGGGCAAGTCGAACCGTCCATCGCGGGTCCCCGGCGGCCGCAGGACCGGATATCGCTTTCGGATTCGAAGCGAAACTGGCGGCAGAGCGTCACGGAAATGGTGGCTACGGGCGACGGCGTCGACCGTGAGAAGATTGCGGCCTGGGTGAGCGAAGGCGGAAACCCGGACCCGGGCGAGACTGGGTACGGCTCGCTTTTCCAGACAGCATCGTGCGAGTACCAGGGAAACGAAGTCGAGCTGCGGCATGGTTCGGTCGTCATCGCGGCGATCACGAGCTGCACGAATACGTCGAACCCGGAGGTGATGCTGGGCGCGGGTCTCCTGGCGAAAAACGCGGTGGAAAAAGGCCTGGAGCGGAAGCCCTGGGTGAAGAGCAGCCTGGCGCCGGGTTCGCAGGTGGTCACGGAGTACCTGGACGAGGCGGGACTGACGCCATACCTGGATGAGCTGGGCTTCAACCTGGTGGGTTACGGCTGCACGACCTGTATCGGGAACTCGGGCCCGGTGGATGAGCCGATCGCGAACGCTATCAAGGAATGTGAGCTGGTCGCGGGGGCGGTGCTCTCCGGAAACCGGAACTTTGAGGGGCGGATCAACCCGGACGTGCGGGCAAACTACCTGGCATCGCCGCCGCTGGTGGTCGCGTATGCGCTGGCCGGACACATGGACTGGGACCCCTACAACGAACCACTCGGTACGGATAAGAACGGGCAGCCGGTCTACCTGAAGGACATCTGGCCGAGCCAGAACGACGTGCAGGAGGCGATCCGGTCGTCTGTGCGATCGGAGATGTTCCGCCGACGGTATGCCGAGGTGTTCCAGGGCGACGAGACGTGGGCATCGCTGGAAACGCCGACGGGCGAGCTGTTCGATTGGGACCCGAATTCGACGTATGTGCGGAACCCTCCCTATTTCGATGGCCTGCCGGACGAACCGGAACCGCTGCGAGACATCGATGGCGCGCGTGTGCTGGTGATGGTGGGGGATTCGGTCACGACCGACCACATTTCGCCAGCGGGGAACATCGCACGGAACAGCCCGGCCGCGCAGTACCTGGTGGACCACGGGGTCGCTCCGGAAGATTTCAACTCGTACGGCTCGCGGCGTGGGAATCACGAAGTGATGATGCGGGGGACGTTTGCGAACATTCGCCTGCGCAACCTGCTGGCGCCGGGGACGGAAGGCGGCGTCACGCGGCACCTTCCCGACGACACCGAGATGTCCATCTACGACGCATCAATGCGCTATCACGATGAAGGTGTCCCCACGATCGTGCTGGCGGGCAAGGAATACGGTTCCGGGTCGTCGCGCGACTGGGCCGCGAAGGGGCCGCGACTGCTGGGCGTGCGCGCGGCGATTGCGGAGACGTATGAGCGCATCCACCGGAGCAACCTGGTGGGCATGGGCGTGCTGCCGCTGCAGTTCCTGCCCGGCGAGAACCGGGAGACGCTGGGGCTGACCGGGCGCGAGACGTTCAGCATCCACGGGATTGCAAACGGGTTGGAGCCCGGGAAGCGCCTCACGGTGACGGCCCGCGCCGACGACGGGACAGAGACGACGTTCGAAGCGGTCACGCGGATCGATACGCCGGTGGAGCTGGACTATTACCAGCACGGCGGGATTTTGCAGTACGTGCTGCGCCAGCTGCTGGCGCGCGCGAAGTAGCCAGGAAGTTCGACCGAAGGCCCGCCGCGCATGCCGGGATGTGCGCGGCGGGCGGGTCACCATCACCGGCAAGACCCCTGCGGTTACAGGGATTTGAGCAGAAAGGCAGAGCGTTCACATGGAGAAAATCAAGGTTGCGAATCCCGTCGTCGAGCTCGACGGCGATGAAATGACGCGGATCATCTGGCACTTCATCAAGGAGAAGCTGATCCTCCCGTACCTGGACATCGAGCTCGAGTACTACGACCTGGGCATTGAGAACCGGGACGCGACGGACGACCAGGTGACCGTGGATGCGGCGAACGCGATCAACAAGCACGGAGTGGGCGTGAAGTGCGCGACCATCACGCCTGATGAAGACCGGGTGGAAGAGTTCAAGCTGAAGCAGATGTGGCGTTCGCCGAACGGGACGATCCGCAACATCCTGGGCGGCGTGGTCTTCCGTGAGCCGATCGTGTGTTCGAACATCCCCCGGCTCGTACCGAGCTGGAAGAAGCCGATCGTGATTGGCCGCCACGCGCACGGCGACCAGTACAAGGCGCAGGACTTCGTGGTGCCCGGGCCAGGGACCGTGACCATCACGTACACGCCCGACGGCGGCGGCGAGCCAATCCACCGTGAGGTGGCCCACTTCCCGAACGGCGGCGTTGCGATGGGCATGTACAACTACGACGAGTCCATCCGGGACTTTGCGCGCGCCTCAATGCTGTACGGCCTGAACCGCGGCTGGCCCGTCTACCTCTCGACGAAGAACACCATCCTGAAGGCCTACGACGGCCGGTTCCGGGACATCTTCGCGGAGGTGTACGAGAGCGAGTTCAAGGAGCAGTTCGAGAAGGCGGGTATCACGTACGAGCACCGGCTTATCGATGACATGGTGGCGCAGGTGCTGAAGTGGGAAGGCGGCATCGTCTGGGCCTGCAAGAACTATGACGGTGACGTGCAGTCGGACACCGTGGCGCAGGGCTTCGGTTCGCTCGGGATGATGACCTCGGTGCTGATGTCGCCGGACGGCAAGACCGTGGAAGCAGAAGCGGCGCACGGGACGGTGACGCGGCACTTCCGGCAGCACCAGCGCGGCGAGAAGACCTCGACGAACCCGATCGCGTCCATCTTTGCGTGGACACGGGGGCTGGAGCACCGCGGCAAGATCGATGGCACGCCGGACGTGGAGCGCTTCGCGAAGTACCTGGAAGAGGTGTGCGTCGAGGCCGTAGAAGGCGGCGAGATGACGAAGGACCTCGCGATGTCCGTGCCAGGCGAGCAGGAGTTCCTGACGACGGAGGACTTCCTCGCGGCGATTGACCGGCGGCTGCAGGAGAAGATGAAGGGCTGGTAGTCCGACAAGTAGCCGCTTAAGGCCAAGGGCGCCGGGTAATCCCGGCGCTCTTTCGTTTTTCGTCAGCCGCGATTGGCGGCCGCTTCCAGGTCGCCGGCGTGGTCTTCGAAATGGTACCAGGTGATGCCTGCGATCCAGCGCCAGAGGGGCCATCCTTGCTCGCCAGATTCGGCGGGGCGGACCTGGCCGGGTTCGCCGACGGGCGCGATGGTGTGCGAGACCTCAAGCGAATCCGGTGGGAGTTCGCGGATGAGCTCATCGACACGGGCGCGGTAGTCGTCCCAGCGCTGCCGGACCTCGTTGAGCGAGAGCGTGCTCAGCAGCTCGTGCTGGGCAGCGTTCCGGCCGTCCTGTGTGGACATATCATGGCCGCCGGTGGGGAGGTCTTCCGTGCCGAAAGCGCGGATCGTGGAGGGTTCGCGGCCGTCGCGCAGCGCTTCAAGCTGCTCGGCGAACCAGCGGAGGTCGCCACCCATGTGCGCGACGATGTCGCGAGGCGACCAGCCGCCGCCGGGCGACACTGCGAGCATCTGCTCATCGGAGAGGGCGTTGATCGCGCGGTCGACGCGGGCGGCAGCGTCCCTGTTGCGCTGGAGGATTGCGTTTTTCGTCCTGAGGGCGTCGTCCATATTTCGCGCTCCGAATGTATTTTGCGCATGGTATGAGATGGCCGCCGGGTCCTACAGGGGCCTGTGACACCGGGACGTCATGATGACGTGATATGATGACGTCATCGTGCGGACGATTATCGAACTGACGGATGAGCAAGTCGCGGCGCTGAAGGCGATTTGCGCGCGGGAGGGCATTTCGCGTGCGGAGGCTGTGCGGCGGGCGGTGGACCAGTACGTGGACAAGGCCGAAGGGGATCGGGAAGCGGCCCGACGTGCGATGGATTCAGCATTCGGCGCGTGGGCGAAGAAGGGTATCGACACCGACACTTACCTTGATGAGATCCGGAGCGAGTGGGAGCGGTGACGGAAGAGGTCTTTGACAGCAATATCGTCCTCGACTTCCTGAACGGTGTCGCGGAGGCGCGAGACGCACTCTTCGGAAGTGAGAGGCCAGCGATAAGCATTTTGACCCAGATCGAGATGCTGGCGGGAGCGCATACGGCGAACGAAGAGGCACAGGCACGTGCCCTGCTTGGTAACCTGGAGGTCTTCCCACTCACGACGGCCATCGCGGAACAGACTGCAGCAATTCGCCGACAGCGGCGACGTAAGCTGCCGGATGCTGTCATTCAAGCGACAGCGCTGGTGCATGGTTGCACGCTGGTGACGCGGAACACGAAGGATTTCGACCGGGATGACCCGACTATCCGGGTGCCGTACGAGCTGTGAGCGGGCTGCGTTCGAAGAGGAGACCAGCGTTGGGGCCTTCGCCGGGGACTGGATGAAAGCCCATGCGGAACCAGAAGTAAACGGCGAGTCCGAGGTCTGGGGGCGCCCAGGCGGTGACGTGAAGGGACGCCGCGGCGTCTCCGAGGAGGCGGGCGGCTTCGGAGCCAGCGCCGTATCCGCGGTGCGGTTTTTCGACGCAGAGTGATTCGATGTGGAGTGTCCTACCGGACATGTCGACCTCGATAGTTCCGACTGTCTCGCCATCGTCGTGCCGGCGGATTTCGAGGGCTGTGCCGCTGCCGCGTTCGACGGTGAACCGGGGTCCGCGGAGGGGGAGGTTGAAGGGGAAGGCGCCGGTCATGGCGCGAGCCAGTCGCGGGTATGCTCGGCGACGGTAGCGGCGTCAGCTTTGAGCATGGTGCATTTCGGGACGGATTCGATGAAGGCGCGGCCATAGTTCTTGCTGAAGACGCGCTTGTCGAGGACGGCCACGACGCCGCGGTCGGCCTGGTCTCGGATGAGGCGGCCGAAGCCCTGGCGGAAGCGCAGAATAGCCGAGGGGAGCGCGTATTCCATGAAGGGGCTGGCGTACTGGCCGGAGCGGGCCTGGTAGACGGGGTCGGAGGGAACGGCGAAGGGGAGGCGGCCAATGATGAGGAGCGAGAGGGCTTCGCCTTTGACGTCGATGCCTTCCCAGAAGCTGGCGGTGCCCAGGACGACGGTGCGCGGCTGTTCCATGAGGTTGCTGATGAGCCGGGGCGGGCTGCCGTCGATGCCCTGGGCCAGGACGGCGATGCCGTCGTGTTCCAGCAGGCCGCGGAGGATATCGGCAACCTGGCGGAGGGCGGCGTGGGAGGTGAACAGCGCCAGGGCGCGGCCTTCGGAAGCGCGGACGAGCTCGGCAATTGCTTCGGCGATGGCGGGGATGTAGTCGCGCTGGCCCGGGTCAGGGACGTCAGTTATGGCGGCCATGAGCGTTGAGCTTTCGTAATCGAACGGGGAGCCGAGCTGGACGAATTCTGCGTCATGGAGGCCGAGGCGGTTCGCAGCGTAGCGTGCGTCGCGGCCGGTGGCGAGCGTGGCACTGGTCGCGATGAGCGTCTTGCAGTGGTCGAAGAGCTGCTCACGGAGCGACGGGCCGACATCGAGCGGGGCGCTGTTGAGAGAGGCGGTGCCGTCGCGTTCGCGGCCCAGCCAGACAATGGTGTCATCACCGCCTGCCTGGAGGAGGTACAAAACGCGGTCGCGAAGTTCCTCAACCCGACGGGCCGCCGATTCGACTTCGCCGGCCAGGGCGTCGGGCGATTCGTCGTCGGCCTGTGACGCGAGCAGGCGCGCGGCGTAGGTAGCGCCGGAATACACCGCGCGAAGGGCTTCGTCGAAGCGGGGAGCGCGGTTTTCTGCGGCCGCCCACTGGTCCGCAGTGCGGATGTCCGGCGTGACAAGCACCCGGTCGTCATCACCTTTGCGCGGCAGGAGCGGCGCCAAGGCTTCGAAGAACGGGGCGAGCTGTTCCCGGGCGCGGCCGACGGCCTGTTCGAGTGCGACGCCTGCCTGGTGGACCCCCGCGCCGGATTCGTGTGCCTTGAGCATTTCGACGACGCCGCCGGGGCGCTGGTCGCGGGTGGCCGGGCGATGGACGGCATCGAGGGCCTCGGCGAGCATGCGGCGGCTGACGGATGCGCCGAACTGCTGGGTGGCGACGCCTTCGAGGTTGTGCGCTTCGTCGATGACGAGGGTGTCGAACGCCGGGATGGCGTTGCCGCCGCTCGCGAGATCCGCGAGGAGCAGGGCATGGTTGACGACGATGATGTGGGCAGATTCGGCGGCGCGGCGTGAGCGCTGAAGGAAGCACGTCCCCTGCCGCACGTAGGTGTTTTGGCGCGAGAGGCAGTCGGCATCCTGCGCGGAGACGCGCTGCCAGGTGAGCCAGTCGGTTTGGTCGAGGCCGAGCTCGGAGCGGTCGCCGGTTTCGGTTTCGGGGAGCCAGAGCAGCATGGAGGCGGCGAGGCGCGCGAAGTCGGGGTCGGCCATGCCCTGGCCGTAGCTGGCAACCCAGCGCTGGAGACAGAGGTAGTTGGCGCGACCCTTGAGCTGCACGGCGCGAAAGTCTTCGCCGTCTTCGATGACGCCGGAGCGGAGGAGGATGTCGCGCACCGCCGGGATGTCCTTTGAAAGGAGCTGTTCCTGCAGAGAGATGGTGTTTGTGGAGACGACGACGCGGCGATCGTTCTTGACGGCGTGGAGCGCGGCGGGGAGGAGGTATGCGAGCGACTTGCCGACGCCGGTGCCAGCTTCCACGAGGATGTGGCGGTCCTCGTTTACGGCGTCGCGGACGGATTCGGCCATGTCGCGCTGCTGGGGGCGATGTTCGAATCCCTCGAGGACCGCTTCGGCAGAGGCAAAGACGGAGTCCAGTGCGTCCTGCGAGACGTGGGCTGGCGGATCGCGCGGTTCGAGGCGCGGCAGTTGCGGGGCCGAACGGACCGCGGGCTTTGTGCTCGTCCCCTCCGATGCGCCGGGGTCGCCGATGATGGCGGCGAGCGCGGGGTCGTGGAGGGAAATGAGGCGTGCGAGCTGGTGGCGCTGAGTGTCCGGGAGGCCGCGGAGGCGGTCACGCAGCGCGAAGAAGACAAGGCCGGCGCCGCGGGCGTCGTTGAGGGCGCGGTGGTGGGCTTCGAGCGTGACCCCGAGTTCACAGGCGAGGTCGGGTAAGTTCCGAGACCGCTGCATCGGGAGAACGAGCCGTGAGAACTCGGCGGTATCGAGGGCAATACCGGGGAACTTGATGCCAGCACGGCGGAGGTAGCCGAGGTCGAACTGTACGTTATGTCCGATCACAGGGTCGTCCCCGGCGAATTCGAGCAGTTTTGGGGCGAGGTCGAAGAGGGCCGGCGCCTTGCGGACGTCGTCGTTGCTGACGCCGGTGAGCTGCTGGACGAACTGCGGGATATCCCTGCCGGGGTTGACGAAGGATGAAAAGGACTCGAGTTCGCGGCCGTGGTCGTCGAACCGAGCGAGCGCGACTTCGGTGACGGTGTCACGGTCCGGGTCGAGGCCGGTGGTTTCGATATCGATGGCGACGAAAGTACCAGGCAAGGGCGAACATCCGTGCGAAATGCCATCCGAGTCTATCTGTTTTGTGGTGGAGTGGCACGCGGGAATGAGGGGGATTCGAGGTGAACTGGACAACCGCTGACGCCAAAGTGAAAAGGGGTTCTTCCGATCCTGTGTTGAGAGGCGATCTCGGAGCGCGGTAGAATGCCGCACTCCTACCAGTGTCGTCTATCGCGTGAGGGGGTTCACTCCTATGAATGTGTATGCCACGGAAGACATCCGGAACGTTGTTGTGATGGGACATGGAAGCGTCGGGAAGACGTCGCTGACCGAGGCGGCGCTCTACGTTTCTGGCGCCATCACGCGGATGGGGAATGTGGAAGACGGCAACACGGTGTGCGATTACGACGAGGACGAGCACCGCCGCAAGTTCAGCATCAATGTCTCGCTAGCCGCGACCGAGTGGGCCGGGAAGAAGATCAACCTGATCGACACGCCGGGGTATGCGGACTTTGTTGCCGAGGTGATCAGCGGCGCGCAGGCGGCGGACATGGCGCTGATCGTGGTCGATGCGTCGTCCGGGCTCGAAGTCGGGACGGACCGTTCGTGGTCGATCGCGGAGCGGGCGAGCCTGCCGCGTATGTTCTGCATCAACCGGATGGACCGGGAGAATGCGGACTTTCATGCGGTGCTCTCGGCGTTGCAGGAGAAGTGGGGCACGAAGGTCGCGCCGCTGCAGCTTCCGATCGGCTCGGGGGATGAGTTCAACGGTGTCGTGGACTTGCTGCATATGACGGCATACACGACCAGCGATGGGACCGAGACAGACGTCCCCGCGAACCTGCTCGACCAGGCAAAGGAGCTCCAGAACCAGCTCATCGAAACAATCGTCGAAACGGATGACGAGCTGATGGAGAAGTTCTTCGATGACCAGGAGCTGACGGAAGAGGAACTCCGGCAAGTGTTGCACCTGAGCCTGGACGAGGGGCTGATTACGCCCGTGGTTTGCACATCCGCGATGCGCACGATGGGGGTGCGGCAGCTCCTGCACAACATCGCAGGTAGCGGGCCTTCGCCGCTGGACCGCGCGCCCGCACGGTCGGGTGAGGTGGAATTGCCCGCCAATCCGGACGGGCCCCTGGCGGTGCTCGCGTTCAAGACAGCGGCGGATCAGTTCGTTGGCAAGCAAACATACTTGCGTGTGGTGAGCGGTGCGCTCAAGTCGGACTCCCATGTGTGGAACGTGAACCAGAGCGCCGACGAGCGTATCGGCACGCTACATGTGCTCCGGGGCAAAGAACAGTTCAACGTCAGCGAGCTGAAGGCCGGGGATATCGGCGTGGTGGCAAAGCTCGCCCACACGGTGACGGGGGACACGCTGGCGACCAAGGAACAGCAATTCACCCTGCCGACGGTGGAGTACCCAAACCCCGTGTACCAGATGGCGGTGCACCCGACGTCGAAGGGGTCGGTGGACAAGCTGGGGCCGAGCCTGCAGCGGATTGCCGAGGAAGACCCTGGACTTCGGCTGCTGCGTGACCCGCGGACAAACGAGACGATCCTCGCGGGGATGGGCGAAGCACACCTGGATGTCGCGACGGAGCGGCTCAAGCGGAAGTTCAACGTAGATGTAGAGCTTTCGCTGCCGCGTGTGGCGTACCTAGAGACTATCGCGAAGCCGGCGCAGGCCGATTTCACGCATAAGAAACAGACCGGCGGCCACGGGCAGTACGCACGGGTGGCGATCGAAATCAATCCCGCGCCGCGCGGGTCGGGCCTTTCGTTCAGCCAGCGCGTGGTCGGTGGCGCCGTCCCGAAGGAATTCATCCCGGCGGTGGAAAAGGGCGTCCATGAAGCCGCGCACGAAGGCATCCTCGTGTCGGGATGCGAGCTGACGGACTGCGAGGTGGTGCTCTACGACGGGAAGCATCACCCGGTGGATTCGAACGAGATGTCGTTCAAGCTGGCAGCGGCACAGGCGCTCAAGGAGGCTGTGCAGAAGGCCGATGGCGTGATCCTGGAGCCCGTCGTGACGATCCGGGTGACGACGCCGGAGGAGTTTGCCGGCGACGTGGTGAGTGACCTGAACACGAAGCGCGCGCGCATCCTCGGTATCAACCCGAACGGGCAGTTCAGCCTAGTGGAGGCGGAGGTGCCACAGGCCGAGGTGCAGCGATACGCGTCAGACCTTCGCTCACTGACGCAGGGGCGAGGCGGATTCGAGCTGGAGTTTGACCACTACGGGGAAGTGCCGTCGCACCTGGCACAGAAGATCATCGAGGAGCAGAAGAAAGTCGCAGAAGCGGCCCACGCTCACTGATCGTGGCCGGTATCGCGGACGCTGACGCTCACGACCAGGAAGCGGCCAAAGACATCGAGCTCGCGTACGCGGGCGATGACGACGTGTTCGAGCGCGGCGTCGGTAGTGAGTTCGCGCTGGAGCCAGCGGCCCAGGCGGGGCGCGAAGCGGTTGATCGCGACAGCCGCGGTGATGGCGAGCGGGAGCCTTGCCAGGGGGCTTCGGCGGGTGAGTGCCAGGACTGCGCCTGTCGTGAGGACGGCTGTGGCGAGCAGCGACGTGCCACAGTCATCGCTGAGGGCGAGGTTTCGCTGGCCAGCGTTGAGGCGCCGCAAGGCTTCGTGGGCAGCTTCCTGGGCTTCGCCGCGCTCGAACGGGCCAACCAGGATGAATCCCCGGGGGCTGCTGATCCCAAAGACGGGCACGCGGCGCCCGCGCCACTGTCCAATCACCGCGACCGCAGCGTGCTCGAGCCCATGGTGGCGGCGGATACGACGCCAGGTGCTCACTGGTCCGACGCCAGGGCGGGAACTTTGATCTCAGCGACCGGCCCGGGCGTGGGCGTGGGATCGGGTGCGGTGGTGGGCGTGGCGGTGGGCGTTGGAGTCGATCCCTGTTCGTTTGTTGCCGTAACGCTCACCGACAACGCCTGTCCGCCGCCATACAGCGGCTCGAAATGGATGGTGCCGGAGGAGGTCCCGGGCGGGAGGGAGTTGGTGTCCAGGGTGATCCGCATTTGAGCAACATGCCCGTTCTTTGTTTGGCGGGTGGGGACGTTTGTGATGACCACTTCGGTCTCACTGCCGATGGCAACGTTCCCATCAAGGTAACGTGACGACGAGCCGTTTGCATCGTATGCCACGAGCCAGGGTTGATCGCTGCGGATGCGGAAGGGGGCGATATAGGAGCCATTGTTCGTCGCGGTTACTGCGACGGTATCGACGGAGCCGCCGGAATGGGCAACCAGGCTCGCGGACGAGGGCCCGCTGAAGGACAGGACGGGGCTCCCGAGGAACTGGGACGGCGAGGCATCGGTGGGGCCGACGACGTCTTTGTTGGGTTCGATGTCGTCATCGGGGAAGCTCGTGGGGAAGTCCATCTCGGGGCATCCGAAGGAGGCGCAGCCGCCCCAGGATGGCGGGTCGGCATCAGCGCCATAGGCGTCGAACGCGGCGGCGACTTCTTCCCGTTCGAGGTCGGGCATATGGAATTCGACCGGTTCCCACATGCGCTCACCACCGTTGAACGGGGGATTGCGCATACAGCCGTAGACGATTTCGGGGAACGTGTAGTCGCCGTAGCCGCCATAGACAGGGCCCGAGCCGTTCGGATTCGACACGTAACTGTCGGCGGAGCTGTCCCAACAGTGGGAGATGGGGGCCTCGGCGTCGCCCGCGCGGAGCGGGTCGAGGCGGGGATGCATGGGGTGGTTCGACCAGGCAAAGCCGTTGTACCCCCAGATGGCGTAGTACCAGTCTTCCAGGTGTTCGGGGTTGCCCTCTCCGGCGATGGGCCGGTATTCGGGGGCGATGTTCCAGTGGTAGGCGAGGATGCGGATGCCTTCCGCGACGTTGAACGCCGGGTGCGTGCCGACGAGGGTCTGCTTATGCGTGGGGTAGCCGCTATGGTTCGCCATCCCGCTCGTGATTTGCCCAATCCCGAAACCGCAGTCGAACGAACGGAGCGTGGGGCCCACGCCGCCCCAGGGGACGGAGTTGCTGGCGTTTTGCCAGCCGGATTCCTGCCATGCGATGGCGTAGTAAACCGTAGCGGGGATACGGTTTGACGGGTCCGGGGCGCCGCGGGACTCGCGGTCTCCGGCGGCGACACCGGGATACGCGAAGGCGCTGCCGGAGGGGAACAGATTGCCTTCGGTCGCGAGGTCGATGAGCGCTTTGTACTGGCCAAAGTCGCCAGCATGGAAGGGCATCTCGAAGGTATTGAACGTGAAGGGCTCGACCCCACAGGTAGGCGGCAGAGACTGGGCACTGGCCGAGGACGAAGGGTAAAACCACACGTATGCCGCCAGCGTGGCCGTTGCGACGAAGAGTGCGGCGCAGGCTAGCGTTCGGACCATCCGTAGAACCTCGTGGCGTCATCGAGGGTGACGCGGCCCTGTCCATTGATGATGACGACGCTGGCTGCACCCGGCTGGTCAAAACCGCTGCCTGTCCAATGCTGGACGGCGATGGCGGAGCCATCGGTACTGTAGGAGAGCGGGATATCGAAACCCTGTTCGCGGGACTGTGCGAATGCCCGGCTATCGCCCGTTGCAGAGACCGATGCCTCGTATCCGAATACCGGCTCGCTGCCCGAGTCCCATGCGACACCGAGCGCTTCGACATCTTCGCTGGTGGATTGCGCGCGGACGGTGGGATCACCTGACAGGCTGGCCGTACGGGGGATGTAGCGCTCGCCCTCGGCGAGGTTCGTTTCAATGAAGGCGAGCTCGTCGCCACCGGGACTGAGGTCCCAGTCGCGGGTGATATGTGGCCCAAGGTCAACCACCTCGTTTCCCTCGCGGTATACGGTTGAGCCGGAGCCATCGATTACAACGGTGACGAGACGGCCGCCAGGGTCGGCCGCGACGGGGTAGGCGCCGTAGATACCCTGGTACTGTTCGACGACGGAGGCGCCGCTGGCGTCGACGGGGGCACGGAGAACGGAGACGTCGCCGGGGCCCTGGCCGTCTTCGCCGGGGGCGCGGCGTGTGACGAAGACGGCTTCGCCTTCGTTGTCCCAGACGGGGACCTGGCGGAATTCGACACGTGTGGCGATGACCGTGCGCTCGCCACTTTCAAGGTCGAGCAGCTGGAGCGATGCCTCGGGCTGCGCGGGGGTGCCGGCTTCGACGACGACGAGGGCCAGCTGTGTGCCGTCGGGCGAGACAGCGCCGCGGGAGGCGAAGCCGGGCAGGCGTTCGATGGTGGCGACCGTGATGACGTCACCGGGGTCGTCGCCCGGGGCGACGCGGATCTCGTCGTGGGTTTCGTGGGAGCTCGTGTAGACGGCGTAGTGCCCGGGAGGGGCGGCGGCGAACGCGGTGCTGCGCTGCCCGCTCCCGAAGGTCTCGCTGAGTATCCCGGCGACGACGGGAAGTCCAGCAAGGAACGCCGTGATGATGCTCAACACGATGAGGATGGTATTCAGGCTCGCGCGCCGCCGGAGGTTCGACCTGGATAGCGCCAAGAGATTACTCCTTCACCTTTATTCGGGTGTGGGGGCATCGGTATCCGTGACCCAGCCCAGGAAGCTGACCTCACTCTGTTCATCGAAGAGGACAGCACGTGCGGGGCCAGTGGAACCACCGGGGGCGCTGAGTGGCTCTGCACCGCGAAAGACCTCCCAGGTCTCGAGCGGTTCGTTGCTTGTGATTGTGGCGCGGACGACCCGTGCGATGAGGTCCGTGCCATCGGGCGACCATGCTTCGGGGACCAGGAACGCGGCCATTTCGCCGCCCGAGATGGAATCTTCGAGGCGGAGCGTGCCGCCCGGGCCGCCGAAGCCAGGATGAACGCTGCCGGGGCGCCAGACGACGCCCTGCTGGGGGCTGGTGGTATCGGAGACGTGTAAGGGGGCGCCGGTGGCTGTGAAGACGGCACGCCCGACCGTGGGCACGGTGGCGCCGGACCGGACTTCGATGTATGCGAGGACGGTGCCGTCAGGGTTGAGTGCCCAGTCGCGGGTCCGTCCGGAGCTGAGAGAGGTGACCACCTCGCGTTGTTCTTCGCCGAGGACCCAGAGTTCGGAGCCCGACTGGTCGATGACGACGACGAACAGCGATTCGCCGTCGGAGCTGTAGCCGACAGGGGCGACGCGATAGACGCCTTCGAAGGTGGCGAGCGTGCGGGTTTCGCCGGTGCGCGCGTTGATGTGGAGGAGGGACGAACTCACGCGGCCGCTGTCGTCGACGCCTGTGGAGCCGACCGCGACCAGGCCAGAGCCATCCCGCTCCCAGGCGACGGTAGTGTTGTCATCGACGACGGCGGGACTCATGACCTCTTTGCCATCGGCTACTGTGACAATGGTGAGGCGCGCGCCGGCGTGGAGCGCCGGATGGACGACGGCGACCCTGGTCCCATCGGGGGATGCCTGTCCTCGCGGGCTGGCGCCATTGTGGCGTTCAAAGCTTGTAACGACCTCTCCTTCGTCGTCTTCGTCGATGGGGTCACGAACCACGAGGTCGTCGGTTTCGCCGGTGAATATGAGAAAGGCCGCGGAGCCCGAGGGAGGCAGGTCCCCGTCGGCGGCGTCGTCGGCAGGGTTTGCGACAGGGGGGCTCGTCGTGCTGCCGGGTTCGTTGCCAGTGGGGCGCAGGGACACGATGCCCCAGGCGACGATCGCCATAGCGATGCCGACCAGCGGAATCATGAGCGCCTGGAGTAAGCCCGAGATGCGAATGAGCGGGTTAACCTTTGGAAGAACCACGTGGACACCTCACCCGCCCGGTGCGACATATCGCACCAGCTGAACCGTGCAGTCTCGACTTCCTACACGTGTCCGGCCCTTTGCATTGGACGAGTCCTGGTATCCCCGCCGAATACCATTTGTGCCGGGCACGGGGGCCCGGCTGCCTGCGAGGGAACGTATCAGCGGCCCCGAATGCGGTCAACGGACGTTAAGAAATGTGCAAGAGGGCGGCGTGTGGGGACAGCGACGACCGGCAAAGGGGGCTGTGCTAGCATCGAGCACACATGATCTGGTTCCTGGGCGACCTGCTGAACAACCCGCCCGCGCTCATTGCGTATCTCCTGGCTGTCGGCGTCGCGATCCTTGGGGGGATTGCCTTTCACGAGTTCTGCCACGCGTGGGCCGCAAGCGAACTTGGAGACGATACGGCGGCGCGGCAGGGGCGGCTCACGCTGAACCCGGTGGTCCATATTGACCCCATGGGCGTGGCGGCGCTTGTGCTGCTGGGCTTCGGCTGGGGCAGGCCAACACCGGTGAACCCGTATGCGTTGCGCATCGGCCCTCAGCGCGGGAATGCGCTGGTGGCAATTGCGGGGCCTGCGTCGAACTTCTTCTTCGCATTCCTGGCCGCGATCCCTTTGCGCATGGGGTGGGTCCCGACGTTTGGCGACGTGACGTTGATCGAGCACGCGAGCGGCATGGAGATCGTGGGCTTCTTCCTGTTCATGATCGTCCTCTTCAACGTGCTGCTGGGGATCTTCAACCTGATTCCGCTGCATCCGCTCGACGGCTTCAAGGTGGTAACAGGGGTCGCGCCGCGGGAGATCGCACAGCAGCTCGAACGGCTCGCGCCTTACGGGCCGGGGATTCTTATCACGCTGCTGGTGGTGGGCTTCCTGGTGCCGGACCTGGCCGTGTTGCACTGGATCATCTGGGGCGTGATGGACGTGGTGATGGACCTGCTGCTCTAAGGAAGGCACATGGTGCTGGAACGTCTTCGCCAGTTCCGGAATGCGGGCGTTCGGCCAACGCGGGATGACTATGCGTTCGCGCGCGAATGGCTGGTGGACGACCGCCTCTTCGAACTGTTCGCCCAACAGGAGCCGCGGGATATCGTGCACGCTGTCCGGACGGCGCAGTGGCTGCAGTCGCGCGGACATATGGAACGAGACCTGATGCTGGCCGCGCTCCTGCACGATATCGGCAAGGGGGAGCAGCGGACCCGGGACCGCGTGGCGTGGGTCGTGGCACAGGCCCTGCGCCTGGAAGATGTGGCGGCGGCGGACAGGAGCAAGGTGGCAATGCGTCGCGCGCTGGCCCGGAGCGCCGACCACGCGGCAGTGGGAGCGGTGCTGCTGCGTGAGGCCGGAGCGCCAGCGGCAGTGGTGGAGTACACGCTCCTTCACCATGACCCGGTGGTGGAGGATGGTATGCTGGCGTTACTCCAGGCGGCAGACGCCGCCTGCTAATAGCAGCATCTAACCTGAACGCCGGGAGGGGGACGTGGCACGGGACGAATCACCACATATTGCGATTATCGGGACGGGTCTGATCGGGACGTCGGTCGGGCTGGGGCTCGCTAACCGGAAAGACCGGAAATACCAGATCATCGGCGCAGACCGGGACCGCCAGAACGCCAAGATGGCGAAGAAGGCGGGGGCCATCGATAAAGAAGTCGGCTCGCTCGAGCAGGCTGTGCGCGGCGCTGGCGTTGTGATCATCGCCGTGCCTGTCCAGGCGGCGCGGCACATCATGCGCGAAATGGTGCCGTACCTGGAAGAGGGCGCGGTCGTGACCGATACGTGCAGCACCAAGGCCGAGGTCATGGAGTGGGCACAGGAGTTCCTTCCGCAAGGCGTGGACTTCGTGGGTGGTCACCCGATGGCGGGGAAAGAGACGAGCGGCCCGCGCGATGCGACGGCTGAGCTCTTCCAGGGGGCGACGTGGGCCATCACACCTGCGACAACGGCCCGGGAACGCTCGGTGAACTCGGTGCTGGGGATGATCGAGACGCTCGGGGGGCACCCGGTGCACATCGATGCGGCCGAGCATGACATGTGGACGGCCGCGGTGAGCCATATGCCGCTGATGGTTTCGGTGACGTTGTTCCGGCTTTTGCGCGACAGCAAGGGCTGGGAGGACGCGGCGTTGCTTTCCGGGCCGGGCTTCAAAGATCTTACGCGGCTGGCGAGCACAGACTCGACGATGTCTACCGATATCGTGACGACGAACAAGGATGCGGTGCTGCACTGGCTCCGGCGCTTCCGCGAAGAGCTGATGAACGTGGAAGACGCTGTGGAGGAGGGTGGCGATGCCCTCCGCAGCCTGATGGCGAGCACGCAGATGGACCGCGATGCGTGGATGCTGAATCCGCGTGTGGAGAAGGGCCCCGAGGGCCCGCCGCTGCCTTCGGCGCAGGACGCGATGGCGCAGTTCTTCGTGGGCAGCAACTACACGCGGCTCAAGGAAATGTCGGCGCGCGGCTTCAAGATCACGGATGAAGAGAAACTTCGGCGGGAGCTGGAAGAAGGCGACTCGCGGGACCGGGATAAGCGATGACGCTGGTGCGGCGGCCGCTGGCGATCCGGGCGGAGATTGCCGTGCCGCCGGACAAGTCGATCTCGCACCGGAGCCTCATCTTCAACGCAATCGCAAGCGGCGAGGCGCACGTCTCGAACCTGCTCGATTCGGAGGACATCCGGTCGACGCAGCGGTGCCTGCAACAGCTCGGGGCGGAGATTGCCTGGCCTGAGGGGGGCAATACCGCGACGGTCTCCGGGACCGGCCTGCACGGTCTGTTCGAAAGTGACGATGTGCTGGATTGCGGTAACAGCGGGACGACGATGCGCCTCCTCGCGGGGCTGCTCGCGGGAAACCGCCTGCTCAGCATTTTGACCGGGGACGCTTCGCTGCGGCGGCGGCCGATGGCGCGAATCATCGGGCCGCTGCGCTCGATGGGCGCAACCATGTTCGCGCGGACGGGCGACACGCTGCCGCCGCTCGTGATCAAAGGCGGCGACCTGCGCGGGATGCACTACGAGAGTCCCGTGGCCAGCGCACAGGTGAAGTCCGCTCTGCTGCTTGCGGGGCTGTACGCAGATGGTGCGACGGAGGTGACCGAGCCTTCGGCGTCGCGGGACCACACCGAACGGATGCTGACGGCGATGGGAGCGCAGCTTACGGCTGAACCCGGGCGGGCGCGGATCGAACCGGGGACGCAGCTTGCGCCCCTTTCGATGCACGTGCCGGGTGACATTTCGAGCGCGGCGCCGTGGATGGTGCTTGCGGCGTGTCACCCGAGCGCGGAAATCCGACTGACAAACGTGAACGTGAATCCGACACGGACGGGAATGCTGGAGATCATGCAGCAGATGGGGGCCGACATCGAGGTGCTCGAGGAGCGGCTGTCCGGCGGGGAACCTATCGCCGACCTGCGTGTGCGCAGCTCCCAACTCCGGG
Organism: Dehalococcoidia bacterium; assembly: GCA_007118095.1. Lineage (GTDB taxonomy): Bacteria > Chloroflexota > Dehalococcoidia > Tepidiformales > Tepidiformaceae > SLAK01. Next base: position 8,606 of record SKSF01000058.1, on the reverse strand, counting down.
CCACAGACGTCGGCGGAGACCTGGTTCCGCGAGCGATCGATGAGCTGCCGCTGGTGGCGATCCTCGGGGCACATGCGAAAGGGACCACGGTTGTGCGCGATGCCACAGAGCTGCGCGTGAAAGAGTCGGACCGGGTGGAGGCGGTGACGCGCGTCCTGGGGAGGATGGGCGCAACGGTGCATGCGCGGGAGGACGGGTTCGAGGTGGAAGGCCCGGCTGAACTCACGGGCACCCGGGTGGACGGCGGCGGCGACCACCGCGTGGGGATGCTCGGCGCCATCGCGGGGTGCCTTGCGGGGGGTGAGACGCAGGTGGACGACGATGCTGTGGGCGTCTCGTACCCCGGGTTCTGGGGCGAGCTTGCACGCGCGACCGGTAGCGGCGTTAATGCCTAGGGAATGAAAAAACCGGTCGCGATAGTACTGCATGGCCCTTCGGGCGTAGGCAAAGACACCCTCATCGATATCCTGCGGCAGCGCATCGATATTCACCGGCCGACGAGCACGACGAGCCGACCACCGCGCCGTGACGAAGCGCAGGGCACGCACTATCACTTCGTCACGCCCGAGGAGTTCCTGGACAAGGTAGAGCGCGGCGATTTTGTCGAGCGGGCGCTGGTATACGGGGACCTCAAGGGGCTGGAACGGGACGAGCTGGAGCGCCCGCTGGCCAAGGGGCGCGATATCGTCATCCGAACCGATGTCCAGGGCGCGCGGCGGTGGCGGGAGCTGCTGGAGGGAGCGGTCTTCGTGTTCGTGGCCGCCGAGAACGAGGATGCGCTGCGGCAGCGGCTGGCGGGCCGGGAGACCGAGGACGAAGAGACGATTGAGCGGCGGATTGCAGTGCTCGAAGACGAGCTGGCAGACATGCCGAATAATGATTATGTCGTCGTGAACCGGAGCCACAAGGCCGACGAGGCTGTAAGCGAACTGATCGACATCATCGAAACAGAACGCACGAACACGGAGCGACCGAAACCCCGGCTGCGTTTGCCGCAGGGATAGGGCAAACTTGCAGGCTGGCCGCCGGGTGAACTGCTGGCGCCGCACGGAAGGAGACGACGATGGACCCCAAGCTGATGGAACTGTTTGACCTCTCGGGGAAGACCGCGCTGGTGACGGGCGGGTCGAGCGGCCTGGGGGTCGCCTTTGCGCAGGGGATGGCGAAGGCGGGCGCCAATGTGGTGGTGACTGCACGGCGGCAGGAGTTGCTCGATTCGGTGGCGGCGGATCTGCGCACACATGGCGTCAAAGCGAAGGGGATTAGCTGCGACATCACGGACGAGGAAGCGATGGAAGGACTCTTCAACCAGGTGGTGGAGGAGTTCGGCAGCCTGGACATCATGGTGAACAACGCGGGCTATACCGACCGCTCGGGGACGCGACACGACCAGGCGAGCCCACGGCGCATCCGCAATGTGATTGAGCTCGACCTGATGGCGACGACCCTGGGGTGCCGGCTGGCATCGCAGCAGATGGTGAAGCAGGGCAGCGGGGTCATCATCAACATCAGCTCGATCCTGGGAAAAGTGGGCAGCGAATTCCGCGCGGCGAGCTACCACGCAGCGAAGGGGGGCGTCGACGCGCTCACGCGGGTGCTGGCGCTCGAGTTTGCGCGGGAGAACATCCGGGTGAACGCGATTGCGCCGAGTTACTTCGAAGGCACGGAAATGATGGACCAGGTGTTCGAGGCGACGCCGGGGACGAAGGTGCAGGCGGAAACGCGGACTCCAATGGGGAGGCTCGGACGCCCCGAGGACCTTGAAGCGGCGATCGTATTTCTCGCGTCGGACGCGGCACGGTTCATCACCGGCCACATTCTGTACGTTGATGGCGGCTGGACCGCAGGCGGGGGATTCCACCAGATCGCGCCACCATGGGAGAGCGAGCCCGGCAAGCAGATAACGCCGGGCAATTAACGCGCGACCCCACGAGACCCGCAATGGACCGCTTCGCGCGTAAGTCACAACGCAAAACCCACTTTCAACGATAGCGTAACCCTTCGATTTTAGCCTGAGATGCAAGCATTGGCTGGACGTGAGGTGCGGGGATGTCCCCGTGCCACATGCCGTCGCAATGCGCCGTGACGGGCGGTCGCGGAACCGTCACGGGGAATGATGCGTGTTATGCCGTCCCAAGCTGGATGGCGGAGGGGGCATGGTGGAACGGACCTTGCGAAGGCAGCGACATCGAAGGCAGGCTCTGCCGCTGGAAGCCTACCCGGTGACGGCACAACGGCTCCTGGTCACGCTCAAGCGGCTTGGGACGGCGACCGTCGTGGAGCTTGCCGGGCAGTTGAACCTTTCGGAGGCGGGCATACGGGGCCCGCTGGGGCTGCTCGAGGCATCGGGACTGGTGGCGCACCGGCTGGTAGGCCATGGTCCCGGACGCCGGCGTCACAGCTATGAGCTTACCGAGGCGGGCGAGGCTGTCTTTCCGACGCATTCGGAAGCGCTGTGGGAGGGCATGGTCGTCTACCTTTCGCGGGAAGACCCTGAGCGCCTCGCGGGCTTCTGGCACTGGCTGGCCGAACAGCAGCGCGCGGAGCTCAGCAGCCTGGTGGACCCGGCATCGGGCACACTCCCACGCGACGAGTTGCAGCACGTGTACGAGCAGCAGAAGTTCCTAGCGGACGTTGAGGAGGCAGACGACGGCGCGCACGAGCTCAAGGTATATCACTGCCCCTTCCTGTCAGTTGCCCGCGACCACCCGGTGATATGCGAGCTGGAGCGGACGATGCTGGACCAGGTACACCCCGACAGTGAGGTACACCGTCTTGAGCACCAGGTGCGCGGCGACCGGCGGTGTGTGTACCACTTCGTGCCGCAGGGCGCGTAGGGGAGGATGGCGCCGGACGTACGGCCCGGCGCCCTGTATGGTCAGGCGCCTTTGCTGGCGCCGGTGATTTCGGCCATAAACTCGACTGCCTCTTGCTGGCGGGACTGGACCAGCAACGTTGAGACGCCGGCGTCTTCCCAGTCCTTGAGCCGCTCGCGAATGCGATCCTTCGGACCAATGAGCGAGAGTTCGTCGCAAAGCTCGTCGGGGATCTCGGCTTCGGCTTCCTGCTTGCGGCCCGCGAGATAGAGGTCCTGGACGCGTTCGGCGGCCTCTTCGTAGCCGTAGCGGCGCATCATCTCGTTGTGGAAGTTCTTGTCTTTCGCGCCCATGCCGCCCATGTAGAGCGCCAGGTTCGGCTTCATGGTTTCGAATCCCGCCTTGAGGTCGTCCGTGATGATGACCGTGCAGCCGGCGGCGATGTCGAAGTCCTTCATCGATTTTCCATTGCCCGCGCGCCGGAAGCCTTCTTCAAGGGAGGGCCGGAAGAGCTCGGCGCGCTTCGGGCTGAACCAGATGGGCAGCCAGCCATCGGCGAGCTCGGCGGTGTTGCGGATGTTCACCGGGCCCATGGTCGCGAGATACACGGGGAGCTGGCGTCCATGGAGGATGGACTTGAGGGGCTTGCCGAGGCCAGTGGCGCCGGGGCCGTTATAGGGGAGCTGGTACTCCTGGCCCTGGTAGGTGACGGGTTCTTCGCGGGCCCAGATCTTGCGCATGATTTCTACGTATTCGCGTGTGCGGGCGGCAGGCTTGCCATACGGCACACCATGCCAGCCTTCGACAACCTGGGGGCCGGAGAGGCCAAGGCCGACCAGCGCCCGGCCACCGGATATCTGGTCGAGGCTTTGCATGGTCATGGCACACATGGCGGGTGTGCGGGCGGGTATCTGGAGGATGCCGGTGCCGAGCTTGATCTTCGAGGTCTTGCCGGCGAGATAGGCGAGGGGCGTGACGGCATCGGAGCCGTACGCCTCGGCCGCCCATACGGAGTCGTAGCCGAGCTGCTCGAGTTGCTGGACGAATTCGACGGGGACGGTGAGCTGTGCCCCCGAGTACCCGATATTGATGCCGAGCTTCATATTGTCTCCATTCGGTAGCTGCTGATGGAGTGCAGTCTACGTCCTGCGTTCACATCAGACAGCCCGAAGGTTATTCGAGCGCGATGATTTCACCGGTACCAATGACGCGGAGGGTGCTGCCCTGGTCTTCAATCCCGGGCCGGAAGTGTTCCTCGTCGAGGTGAAAGGTGACCGGGGGACACCAGTCGTCGTGGTGGTTCATCACGACGGTGGCGGGACGGAGGAGGGAAGTCATGCCCGTCACGAAAGGGACGGCGCCGTCATCGACGGGCTCTCCATCGATGTTTGGTGTGGAGAAGGCGGCAGCCGCCGAGAGGAGTGCGAGGTCGATGGGGCCGCGTGCGGCAGCAGCTTTCCAGGAATCGCGGACCATGCCAGGGGTGTCGTGCCAGAAGAGGCGGAAGCTGGCCCATTCGAGCACGTATGCGAGCGGCCCGCCGTCGTTGCGCTGCTTTTCGGGGACGTTGTTCATGTGCGCGAGGGAGGCTTCGGCGAGCTCAGGTTGGCTTGCACGCATAGCGGCGACCCGGGCGCGGCGGTCTCGGCCCTGGGGGTCGGGCCATTCCTTGAGGCCGTTGAACCCGTGGAGGGAAGGGAAGGTTGTGACGCGGACGGGGCCCAGGTCGAGTTCTTCGCCACCGGACGACACGATTGTGCGTTCCGCGGGGATGCCTTCGTCGCGGACGATTTCGCAACTGAGCTCGGAACCGATGACGGTGGCACCTGTGTTCCCGGCGACCAGGCCTGCATCGGCGATGTGGTCAAAGTGGGAATGCCCGATGAGGATGTAGTCAGCGCGGTCTACGTCGTCGGCACGATAGGGGAGGGGCGGCGCGGCGGGGGAGCGGTTTATGTAGGCATCGAGCCAGATGACAGTGTCGTGAACTTCGAGGCGCCAGGTGGCTGTGCCGAACCACTGAAGGGTCGCGGTCATGGGAGTCCTCCTTCTGCTGGGGAAGGAGGATAGCGGGAGGCGTGCCGGGCGGCACGCCTCCCATTTGGGCAGCTACCGTGCGCGGACTTCGTTCGCGCGCGACTGCAGGTCGATAAACGCGTCGGAAAGATCGCGGAGGTTGTTCGAGCAACTATTGGAGAGCGCGACGACTTCGACGCGGACGCCGCGGTCCTGTGCGGACTTGACGAGGGGTTCGAAGTCTCCATCTCCGCTAACCAGGCAGACGACGTCGAGGCGTTCGAGCATGTTCATTACGTCGAGGGCGAGCTCGATATCGACGTTGGCCTTGATTGTGCCATCGGAGAAGCGCTTGAGGGGCTTGGTAATGATCTTGTAGCCCTTATCGAGGAATGGTTCGACGAAGCGCTGGGTTTCGCGGCTGACCTCGGGGTCGTCGTGGACCGGCGCGTAGGCGATGGCGCGGACAAGCTGGCGATCACGGCCGAGGAAGTTGAGCACGCGGCCCCAGTCGAGGCGCATCTTGGCACGGTCGGCGCCGAGTTCAACGTTGGCGACATCGACGAAGACGCCAACGCGTGCGGGAGGTGCGTAGGAGCGGCGGTCCTGCTGGCCCTGACCGTCCTGGATCGCGCGGCTCAGCGCTTCGATCTGCTTGCCCTGCTGCTCGATGGCCTTCACCAGGGGGGCAAGGTCGACGGCGGGCTCGGCGGTGGCAGGGGTGCTCTTCGCGGTGCTCTTCGTCGAGCGGGAGCGGCTAGAAGTCGTCTTCTTCTCGTCTTCCGCCGGTGTTTCGTCCTGGGTCTCTGTCTCGGTCTTGCGGGAGCGGCTGCGTGTCGTGCGGGAGCGCGTGCTCTTCGTCGAGTCGTCGCCCTCTTCGGTATCTGCTTCCGCGGTCTTGCGGCTGGAGCCGCGCCGGCTGGAGGAGGCCGATTTCCTGGACCCGGACTGCGTCTCCTCTTCTTCGGACTTGCCGTCTTCCTCGGACTTTTCCGTGGCGGTTGAGCGGCTTCGGCTGGCGGTTGTCCGCCGTGTCCGCGTGCTGGAACGGCGCCCGGAGGATGACGTTGATGCTGTGGCGGACGAGTCGTCCCGGGGGGCGTTGTCGTCCTGTGCGGGCGCCTCTATCTGTGGAGGTGGTCCTGGTTCAGCGTCTTCTTTTGGTGCTTCGGAACGCTGATTGTCTCGACGAGGAAAGATGTTGAGTGCCATTGCGGGGTTTAGTTACCCATCCTTTGTAGAACGCTAATTCGTGCGGCGACCTGGCCAGCGATGTGGTGGAAGGCCTTCGCGGATTCTGAATCGGGATGGCTGTGGACAAGCGGCAAGCCGTTGTCTGCGCCCTCTCGGATATTGGGCTCGATCGGCACAGCGCCGAGGAAGTCGATACCCAGGTCGTCGGCGGCCTGCTCCGCGCCGCCGCTGCCAAAGATGTCATAGCGGTTGCCGGTGTCCGGCGCGATGAAGTAGCTCATGTTCTCGACCATGCCGAAGACGGGGACGCCGAGCTTTTCGAACATGGAGACGGCCTTCATCGCATCTTCGAGTGACACTGCCTGCGGTGTCGAAACGATGATGGAACCGGCGACGGGGGCTTCCTGTGCGAGGCTCATGGAGGCGTCACTGGTGCCTGGCGGCAGGTCGACGATGAGGTAGTCGATGTTCTCCCATGGGACGTCGTGCAGGAGCTGGCGGACAGCGCTCCCGATCATGGGGCCTCGCCAGACGACCGGTGTGCCACGGGGGAGCAGGAACCCGATGGACACGACGTGGACGCCATAGCGCTCGACGGCGCGGAGGCCCGTGGTCTCCTGAGCCTGGAGACCGGCGCTGAGGCCGAACATGGTGGGAATGTTTGGCCCGGTGATGTCGGCATCGATGAGGCCGACGCGGGCGCCTGTCTGGGCCAGAGCGACAGCCATGTTTGCGGCGACGGTGGATTTGCCGACACCACCCTTGTTACTCGCAACGGCGATAACGTTGCTGACGCCTTCGATGGCCTTCTGGCCTTCCGCAGGGTTCGTGGGGCGGACCCTGGCGCCAAAGTCGACTCGAACTTCGGGGATGCCGAGCGGTTCGAGGACTGCACGGACGTCGTTTTCGATCTCGTCTTTCAGGGGGCAAGCGGGGGTCGTGAGCTCGATATCGAGGTCGACAACGCCGTCGGCGATTTCGACGCCCTTGACCATGCCAAGGGAGACGATGTCTTTGTGCAGCTCCGGATCTTTGACCGTGGCCAGCGCGGCCATGATCTCATCTTTGCCGGGTGCCGTGGTCGTGGCCATAGCGATGATGTCCCTTTCGCAGACCGGGCTCCAGCGGAACGGGTTGGGGTGGGTTCGTGCGCTGTGAGCGGCACCGGGGCCCGGTGACCGCGGTGAAGTGCTGACTTGTGCGGTATTGCACAACTTGATCGTAAAAGGCGCGGGGCGGTTCGGCAATTCTTTCCCCTTACTTGCCCGGGTTGACCAGTTCTTTCGAGGGGTCTTCGTAGTGTCGCGAGCGGTCGAGGGGCACAAATGTGACCGCCCTCGAAGTCTGAACTTTGACGAGGGCCTGATGAAAACGACTACAACACCGGAATCGGCAGCCGGGACTGATATCTGCCGCCACCACTGGGTCATTGAACCGCCGAACGGGGCGACGAGCCGCGGACATTGCAAGCTGTGCGGTGTGGACAAGGTGTTCCGGAACAGTTCGGAAGAGTTCAGCTGGGACAGCGACCACTTCAACCTGGGCGGCCGGCGTGGTAGCCGGGTGGAGGAAAAGGTGCAAGGTGTGTGACCGGGGCGTACTGATCGCCGCATGCGGCGGGTGACCGTAGACTGGTGGGGATGACCCCGCAGCTTTCAGTTGACCTTGCGCCCGGGCACAAACAGGACCTGGTGCTGCGTAACCCCGTGATGTCCGCATCCGGCACGTTTTCGTGGGGGTTCGAGTTCGCGAAACATTACGACATCGCACGACTCGGGGCGATGGTGAGCAAGGGCATCACGGTCAGACCGCGGGCGGGCAATGCGCAGCCGCGCGTAGCCGAGACGCCGATGGGGATGCTGAATTCGATCGGGCTGCAAAACATCGGCGTTGACCAGGTGGCGGGAGAGATGTCAGCGGCCTGGGCCGGCTGGGACGTTCCGGTGATCGCGAACCTGGCGGGCGATACGGTCGCGGAGTTTGGCGATATGGCGCGGGAGCTGGACGGGTTGCCGGGGATCGCGGCGCTGGAACTGAACATTAGCTGTCCGAACGTAGACATCGGGGGGCTCGAGATCGGGCAGGACCCGGTGGCAGCGGCGCGCGCGACCGGGGCGGCCGTACGGAATAGCGAGCTCCCGGTGATCGTCAAGCTGACCCCAAATGTGACCGACCCGGTGGAGCTTGCGCGCGCGTGCGAAGACGCGGGGGCGACCGCTATCTGCGCAATCAACACGGTGCTGGGGCTGGCTATCGATACGGCGCGGCGGAAGCCGGTGCTGCCGAGAGCGCGCGGGGGACTTAGCGGCCCCGCAATCAAGCCCATCGCGCTGCGGATCGTGTACGACGTGGCACAGGCGGTGCGGGTACCGGTCATCGGGTGTGGCGGCATCCGGACGGGGGAGGATGCGGTGGAATTCCTAATGGCGGGGGCCAGTGCTGTGCAGGTTGGGACGGCGACGTTTGCGAATCCGCGGGCGCTGCTGGACGTGGTGGAGGGATTGGAACAATGGCTGAGCGCGAACGAGGTGGCGGACGTGCGGGATGTGATTGGATGCGCGCTCCCCGTCCGTGCCTAGC
>SKSF01000019.1 GCA_007118095.1 Dehalococcoidia bacterium | reverse complement strand
GGTGGAACTGGGGCTATGACGGGGTCGCGCTGTTCGCGCCGACGCACGTCTACGGTGGACCGGAGGGGCTTCGCAAGCTGGTGGATGCCGCACACGGCCATGGCCTCGCGGTGATCCTCGACGTGGTCTACAACCACTTCGGGCCCGATGGAAACTACACCGGGGTCTACAGCGACCGCTACCACACCGGGCGGCACCACACGCCGTGGGGCGACGCCGTTAATTACGACGACACCGGTTCCGAACACGTCCACCGTTTTGTCGTGGAGAACCTGTTGCACTGGTTCCACGAGTACCATATTGACGGGTTCAGGCTGGATGCGACCCATGCGATCTTCGACGATTCGGACGAGCACATCCTGGCGGAGCTGAGCCGCAACGCGGATACCTATCGCCGGGACGGCCGCCGGGCGTTCCTCATCGCCGAGACCGGCGAGAACGACGTGCGGTATTTCCAGCCTCGCGACCAGGGCGGTTACCAGGTCGACGCGGTCTGGACCGACGACTTTCACCACGCGGTACGCACGCTGCTGCGGCCCGAATTTGACGGCTACTACCAGTCGTATGCCGGCACGGCGGACGAGCTGGCGCAGACCATCTCGCAGGGTTTCCTCTACGAGGGGCAGCATGACCCCTTCGCGAAAGGGCCGCGGGGGACGCCCGCGCGCGAGCAACCCTGGTACCAGTTCACGTACTGCATCCAGAATCACGACCAGGTGGGCAACCGGGCGTTCGGCGACCGGCTCACTGTGAGCGTGGGCCGGGATGACTACCTGGCTGCGTCGATGCTCGTGCTCTTGTTGCCGCAGATGCCGCTCATCTTCCAGGGCCAGGAATTCCACGCGTCGTCGCCGTTCCTGTACTTCACGGACCATAACGCGGAACTCGGGCGGCTCGTGACGCAGGGTCGCCGCGAGGAGTTTTCCGAGTTCACCGCGTTCTCCGACCCGCGCGTCCGCGAACGCATCCCGGATCCGCAGGCCGAAGCGACGTTCGAGATGTCGAAGCTCCCCCTGCGTGAGGCTGATATCGGCCTCGGGTCGCTTTGCCAGGACTTCTACCGCGAGTTGCTGGCGTTGCGCCGCGACGACAACGTGCTGGCGGCGGCCCGGCGCGCGCGCGCGCCGGTGACAGCGACGCCTGCCGGACAGGCGGTCCTGGTCGATATCCAGGCCGCGGCCGGGCGCGTGTGTATCGCGGTGAATTTTGGTGGCGACGTTGAGCTGCCGCTCCCGGTCGATGGCATGGAGCTCGTGGTGTCGACCGCCGAGCCTCGCTTCGGCGGGAACGGTGTTGAGCCCGACATCGCCGGGGGGGCACTCACGATGCCGCCGCACACCGGCGCGTTCCTGCGCGTTTAGGGTCGGGTGCCGGTGACACCTGGCGGGACGCCCTGTGTGTCGAGGATGCGAGCATCCGTCCAGAGCGTGCCGGTGCAGTTCGCCCGGTGAAGATTTGCCCCGGTCAGGTCGGCGGACGAAAGGACAGCGTCGCGCAGGCTGGCGCCCTGGAGGTCCGCGAACTGGAGACGGGCGACGCCCAGGTCGGCGCAGTCGAACACGGCTCCGGTGGCCGATGCATGCGTCAGGTACGAGAGGCGCAAGTCGGCGCCCCAGAAGCGGGCCCGGTCGAGTATGGCCTCGGCGATATTCGCGTTGGTAATCGTGGCGAGGGCGAGGTCAGCATGCTGGAGGCAGGCGCCGCTGAGGTCGGCGCCGCGCACGTTCGCGCTCCGCAGGTCGGCGAATTCGAGCAGCGCCATGCGCGCGTTGACCCGCTGGAAGTCCGTCATCCGCATGTCGGCGCCGGGGGCGCGAGCATCCGAAATGTCCGCATCGCGGAGGTCGGCGAGGGCCATCCGGGCGTGGCCGAGCAGTGTCCCCCGGAGCGTTGCTTCGCGCAGTGTCGTGCCCTGGAGGCTCGCCTCGCGCAGGTCGGCCCCGGAAAGGTCCGCGCCGGACAGGTCGGCATGGTCAAGCACAGCGCGGCGGAGGTCGCGGTCTCGCAGCGATGTTCCGCGAAGGTCAGCCAACCGGAGGTCCGCATCCGGTCCGATGCACGCCGGTCCGGTCGTCTCGTCGTTCACGTTGCCCATCGTACGGGCGCGGCGTCAGCGCTGCAGGGGCAGGTCAGCCGCAGGAGGTTCGTTGCATGGAGGTGACCGGGCTGCCCGATGATAGGCGAGGCGTGTAGTGCGGCATATTGGGGCGAACATCGATGCTTCCCGGGGTATCTCTTGAGTCCGCGCCAGCAGGTGCGCGCCGTTTGAATCCGCCACTATCGTGGCGCGAACAGGGTTCATCTGCGTTGGCAAGAGTGGCTGAATGGGGCAATATTCGACAGAGACACACTACCTGTGTGTGGAGTGTGAGTTGCCGACCCAATCAATAACTCCGGCGCCGGGACGCCTCCAGCCTGTGACGGAGCAAGGACGTGGCACACGTGCGGCGATCATGCACGCGGCGCTCGACCAGTTTGCGGAGCACGGGTACCTGGACGCCCGGGTTGGCAGCATCGCGGCGGCGGCTGGCGTTGCCTACGGTACCTTTTACAAGTATTTCCGCAGCAAGCGAGACCTGGTGCGGGCGATCCTCACGGATGTCTATGAGGACATCATGGCATCGCGCCTCGCGCTCCTGAACGCGGAAGCCCGGCCCCTCGCCGAGCGGGCATACCCGGATATCCTCGAAACATTGCGCTCCTTTTACCGCCACCGCACGGCGCTCCGGGTGCTGGACGTGGCGGTCGGCGCCGAACCCGACCTGGCCGCCTACATTGCCAGGCTTCATGAACAGACGGTGGAGGGGTGCCAGGTGTTCGTGGAGGGCGAGGCCGAGCCCGGCTCCGGGTTCGACCCGTACCTCGTCTCGCTCACTATCAATGCTGCCCTTGAAGAAAGTGCCCGCGCCTGGATCCGCTCCGGCGACCTCACGGGCGACCCTGTCCGGGACGACCTTCGGATGCGCGAAATGGCCCGGGCGCTTACCGCCATGTGCGTCGCAACCATCGCTCCCGGTGTCATCGCCGAAGCACTGGCAGTCGCCGACTCAGAGGAGCAAGCCCAGGCGTCCTGAGCTTCATGCCGGTTGCCACGCGATTCGGAGTGCCGACCACGTGGCCACCATATATGGCACCGAATAGGTCAGCGGTATTTTCCAGGCCATCGCGCCAGTGAAATCGCCTGCCACGAGCAGGTCTCCCTGGTTGATGAGCGTGAGGATGGTGCCGACGACCACGCTGGTGAGCGCGGCCGTCTTCACCACTGGCCGAAAAGTCACCGCGTGACGAAAGCAACATGCCTGGCGCTCACCCCCACGCGCGAACAGGAAGCGTCCCCGCTTCCCGTCCCCGCGGCCACAGGCGGCACTGGCCTCCACGATGCGATCACCCCTCCCATATCGCGGTGTCGGGAGCGAACGCTGCCCAGGCGAACCAGAAGATATTCATGTGCTCGGCCATTTCGAGCCGTTCACCCTCGAGTTGCCCATCGATGACCGTGCCCGTCGTGTCCCACGTCGAGCCGGTCGAGGTGTCAACAAACTTCCCGGGCTCGTCTCCCGGTTCGAATTCGAGCTGTTCGCCGTCTACTTCCGGAATATAGGCGATTGCCGAACCGACGTCCCTGGATTCGCCGATGTCCGCGCGATCGAGTGCCGACGCAGTACCGGGTCCCCAGAGCACCACGTAGTCCTCGCCATCAACTGTCACGTGTGCGACGTGTTCGTCGTGCAGGAACGTGAAGGGGACAGCCACGCCCCCGTCGTCGCCGCGGATGCTCACGACGCGTTCCATCGCGGGCAGCCGGTCGTCCACCTCGCCGTCGAAAAGGAAGGGTGTCGAGCCCAGTTCGTCGTAGCCGACGTACGGGTTGGAGCCGTAGGTGCGGCCAAGGCCGGTCTCTTCGGTGAGGACCAGGGACCCCGGGTGGGCGTCACGGAAGTCCGCGAACGACATGATGCCGGCGCGCAGGATCGTGAGCTGTGTCCCGGCATGCTCGCCGACGATTCCCTGGCCCGTGGCCTGCTGCCACCAGCTTTCGGTCTGGCGATCCCACATGACCAGGTCGGAGTGGCGCAGGAGCCCCGACACGCCGAAGTCCAGCACCTCGCCGTCCACTTCGCGGTCGAACGCGAGGACGGTGTTGCACAAGGGGCAGAACGTCATCGCGACCGGGGTATCGGCCACGACGTCGTTGACGACTTCGTGCAGCGTGAGGATGTGGAGCGGGTAGGCGCGGGCTTCGCCCTCGTGCTCGATAAAGGCCACCGGTATGTTGTCGTCGAGCTCCATGTCGTCAACGGGTGCGAAGTTGGCTTCGCCTGACTGGCGTGCCTCCAATGATGTGGCGCCGTCGGCGTCCAGCGGCGGGATGCCGTCGACGGGGACGCCACCGCTGCGGATCTCGTCGAGGTCGACCGTGGTTTGCGAGAAATCCGTCTCGGTCCATGTGTTACGGAAGCGGCTTGCTGCGTCCGGCGTCGGCTCGCTGTCGTCGCCGGCGGTGGTTTCAGCGTCCGCCGTATCGCCGTTGCCGGCCGCCTCGCCAGGGGCGTCGCTGTCATCGTCGTTGCCACACGCGGCCACGATGAGCGCCATCGCAGCCAGGAGTGCCAGCAAGCTTGTGGTCCGCATGATTATCCCTCCTCTACCTTCGTTCTGTCGGAGGCGGAGGACCGTTCGTTACATATCATGAGCTGAAACGCCATCGCACCTTTGCGCGACAAGGCGGACAATGCCCCTCGCGCCGTTGCGGGGAATGAAGTTGGAAGGAAGGCTGTATAGCTATGGCTGCATACGACCTGGTCGTGATTGGAAACGGGTCCGCGGGAGACAACATTGCGCGCACACTCGCCCGGCAAGGCAAACAGGTCGCCGTGGTGGAGCGGGCCAGACTCGGGGGCGAGTGCCTCAACGACGGCTGCATCCCCAGCAAGGCGCTGGTGAGCCTGGCGGCATCCGCCGCGCGTGACGGCCTTTCCTGGGACGACGTGATCGCACGGGTTCATTCGGTGCAGCTCCTTGTCCGTGGCAACGACCCGGACGGCGGGATGAATGCGGACGGCATTGACCTCTATCGTGCCAATGCGCGGGTCAAAGCTCCCGGTGTGGTCCTTGCCGGGAGCGACGTGCTCGAAGCTCCCGAAATCGTTGTTGCCACCGGCACGTCGCCCGCCATCCCGCCGGTGCCTGGCCTCGCGGACGCAAAGCCGATCACGAACCGCGAAGTCTTCCACCTCCCGGCCCTGCCGCCGCGCATTGCGGTGATCGGCGCGGGCCCCATCGGGCTGGAGCTTGGACAGGCGCTGCACCGGCTGGGAAGCAGCGTCACCATGTTTGAAGCGCTGCCCGCCATAGCCAGTACCGAAGATGAACAGGTGTCGCTGGAACTGACGCGCCTGCTGCAGGCGGAGGGCATCCGCCTGGTGACGGACGCCGATTTACAGTCGGTCGTGCGTGACGAGGGCGGCAAGGTGGTGGTGACGACCGCCGCGGGCCGGCAGGTGTTCGACGAGGTGCTGGTCGCTGCCGGGCGCGCACCGGTCATACCGGACGGGCTGGAGGAACTCGGGGTCGAACGGGACCGCCGCGGGTTCATCAGTATTGATGGCTGCGGCCGGACCAGCGTTGACACGGTCTGGGCCGCGGGGGACATCACGGGCAAGTTCCAGTTCACGCACTATGCGGCCTACCAAGCGCACCATATTGCAAAGCATCTTGGGGGGGGCGCTTGCGCGCCTATTCCCGACACGATCGTCCCGTGGGCTGTCTTCACGGACCCGGAGATCGGTCACGTCGGCATGACTGAAGCGGAGGCGCGCGCTGCCGGATACGAAGTGCGCGTCGGGGTGCTCAAAGCCGGGGAACTGGACTGGTTCAGGACGGTGGGGCGTCCCGCTGGCTTCGCGAAGGTGATCGCGAACGCGGCTGATGGCCGGCTGCTCGGCGTTCATTTCCTCTGCGCGAATGGTTCCACGCTGGCCGGCGAGGCATCGCTTGCGCTCACCCACGGGCTGACCGCCCGGGACGTTGCCTCGACGATCCATCCTTATCCTACGGCGGGCGAGCTATTCCGCTGGGCGTGCGCGAGCGCCGTATAGCTACCGGGAAACGGGCTGGAAAGCGGCTTCGTCGTAGCCGGCGGGCCAGTCGCGGTCGAGCATGGTAAGCGCGGCGAGCCGTCCGATCTCGTCCGAGGACTTTGCGGCGGCGCCGTTGCCCCCGGCTGCGATGGCCGTCCGGCTGCCGACAACGCCAACGTAGGGGAGCCCCGTGGCGGTGTGGGTTGTCATGCACGTCTGGCTTGTGACAGGGGCGCCTTTGAGCGCCGGTATGAGCTCACAGGCGAACGCCGTGAGCGTTTCGATGTCTTCGTCCGCATCGGGGGAACGGAACCAGTGACCGACCTCTTCCGCCGAGGTGAGCGGGTGGGAGAAGGTCCCCGAGCCGATTTTCAAGTATCGCTTTCCGTCGGGGTACTCGATTGGCGGCAGCAGGTAGGTCGACAGGACGGATTCACTCCAGGGCCGGTGATAGATCATCGATGGCATCGCCCCGATCGCGTCGGCGCGGCTGTCGTCGATTTCGAACAGGACGACGACGCGCCCTTC
>SKSF01000187.1 GCA_007118095.1 Dehalococcoidia bacterium | reverse complement strand
GCCATGAAGACGGACATATTCGATGCGGACGCCTTTAGCGGGCGGAAGGGTGACCTGCTGTGCACCATCGAGACGGACTACCGGTGGGAGAAGGGTGACGAGGTGTGGGTTGAGACGGGTAGTGACCGTATGAAGTTGCGGGTCACGTGGGTGAACGTAACGGTGCACGCGGACGGTTCGGTCTCGCGGGAGCTGTTGGGGTTGCGGCTATGAGCAGTGTTGTCCTGGACCACGTGGTGATGGTGACGCCGAACCTGGACGCTGCGGCGGAGCCGTTTGAGCGGCTGGGGTTCACGGTGACGCCGCGGATGGAGCACCCCGGCGCGGGGACGGCCAACCGGGTGTTCTTCGTAGGCGGGCCGAAGGGGCACTTCTACGTGGAGCTGTTGAACGTGACGGACCCGATGGCGGCGGCGAATTCGGGACGGGGGTCGTATACGCCACTGATCGAGCATGGCGGCGGGGTCGCGCGGCTGATGCTGGCGACGGACGACCTGGAGCCGGTGCTGGGACGGCTGGCGGGCGCCGGGATCGTGTTGTCGCACGATTCGGTGGCGCGGGATGACGGGTCGAAGATCGGTGATGTGGTGCTGGTGGATGCGGAAGCGTACGCGGGCTGCCCGTTCGGCGTGATGCAGTACGAGCTGGACGAAGCCGCGCGCTACGAATCGCGGCAGGAACGCGGGCTGTTTGACCACGATTTCCCGGCGAAGCGGCTGGACCACCTGGCGATGATTCCGCATGACCCGGCGGTGACGGAGCGGTTCTGGACGGAGACGATTGGCGTGCCGGTGAGCGGCGAGGTGACCACGCCGGCGATGACGATCCGGCAGCTTGGCGCGGGCGACGCGATCCTGGAGCTGCTGGTGCCTTCGGGGCCGGAGAGCCCGGTGGCGGCGCGTCCGAAGGGGCTCATCCCGATGGTGGCGCTGGAGGTCGGTGACCTGGATGGGGCGGTGGCGCAGGCGCGCGAACGGGGCTTCACGCCCTCGGACCCGGCGGACGGGGTGTTGCCGGGGACGCGGACGGCGACCATCCCGGGGCCCGAGCTCTCGGGGCTGGCGCTGCAGCTGCTCGCATACGTCTGAGGCGTGAACAGTAAGGGGCCTTCCGATGGATGCGCGGGCGTATGAGCAGGATGTCAGCGTCCGGGACTTCCTTGCGTGGGCGAGGCCGCTCGTGACAGGCGAGCGGCCGCTGCGGCATCAGTGGTCGAGCCCGAAGCATGGGATGTGGCGCTTTGAAACGATGTTTGAGGCTTACCAGCGGTACGACTGGAAGTTTTCTGCGCAGGTGCCGGGAAACGGCGAGCGGATCAGGGGTCACACGTTCGCGGACACGTTGGAGGCTTTCGACCGGCTCGGCGAACGCCTGCGGGAGGGCCTGGCGAGGCAGGATGCTGACGCGTTCGCCGAGGCTGTGGTGGCGGTGCTCGACTGGGGTGGCATACGCGCAGGAATCCGCAAGGTGCGGCGTGAGCGAGCGACGCTGATGCCGGCGGTGCTGGGCGCTGCGGAGCAGCTCGCGCCGGGGAGCGCGCGGCTCGACCGGCTGGATGTGGTGAGGTACATGAGCTCGGGCTGGAGCAAGGTGTATGCGTTGCTGCTGGAGGATTTTCCGATCTACGACAGCCGCGTGGCGTGTGCGATGTCATCGCTCGTGGTGCGGTACTGCGAAGAGCGTGGATTGGGCGAGGTACCGGCGTCACTGGAATTCCGAGTCCCCGCGAGCCAGGTCAAGGGGAGGAACCCTTCGACCGGGACGCTTCGGGTACGGGGTCTGCACGCCGGCTATCCCCGGCCATATGCGGTCGTGAACCTGCGAGCGGCGTGGTTGCTGAAGCTGATGGGGCAAGAGGGGCGCTTCGGCGAGCTGCCGGGCGGCGAACGCCTGCTGGCGGTGCAGTCGGCGATGTTCATGCTGGGGTACGCGGTGATCGGTCAGGAGGCGCTCGGCTAAGCGTGCTCCAGTCAGCGTTTGGGGCGGTGACGGGCGTTCGAGACGAGTTCCCAGCTCCGGGCGACCCACTCCTGTGCGAGCTCCCATTCGGGGGGCTGTTCGACCTGGACGGTGACCCAGCCGTGGCGCCCTACGTAGGGCGCGATGGATACGAAGGGGAGCACCAGGGCTTCGTCGGCCGCGTCCCGGCCAAGTTTCATGGTGATGCGGAAGGCGCCGGGCGCTTCGTCGGTCATGAGCGCGAAGAGCTTGCCGCGGGCGTTTTTGAACGTGCGCGTACCGGGGCCGAAGGGGAAGTCTTCCCAGGCGGCGGGGAAGGTTTCGAGGAGCCACTGGCGTGCTGCTTCGGGGGAGACGGCGTCGTCCATGGCGGGATGGTAGCGGGTTCTCGCAGGGCATGGGTGGGGCAGGTGGATTAGGCTGCGTGTCATGAGCGCTCAGGTGAGCATCCCCGGTGGGCTGGCGGCGACGATCGCCGGGGTTTACGGCGAGCGCGGACGGGTGTGGGTCGCGGAGGCGCCGCGGATCATCTCGGCAGCGTGCGACCGGTGGGGCGTTGATTTGGCGGAGCCGTTCGAGCTGCTGTCGTACAACTATGTGGCGCCCGGGGTCCTCCGCGACGGCGCCCGGGTGGTGGTGAAGGCGGGTGTGCCGTCGCAGGAGATGGCATGGGAGATCTCGGCACTGCGCCACTTCGCCGGGGAGAGTGCGGTTCGCTTGCTGGATGCGGACCCGGGCGGGGCGGCTCTATTGCTGGAGCGGATTGAACCGGGCTCGACACTCTCGGCACTGGGTGACGATGGTCAAGAGACGCGCATCGCGGCGAGGGTGATGCGGCGGCTGTGGCGGCCGGGTACGCTGGATGTCGACTTACCGTCGCTGGCGTACCTGTTCGACGCGTTCCGGCGGCTGCGAGAGCGGCATGGCGGCGGGCCCGGTCCCCTGCCGGGCGATCTGCTGCAACGGGCAGAGGAAGAGGTGGCCGGGCTCCTGGGGACGGCTCCGTCGCCCATGGTGCTGCACGGCGACTTCCATCACGGGAACGTGCTGTGGGACGCAGAGCGGGGATGGGTGGTGATTGACCCGCCGGGGGCCATCGGCGACCCGGCGGCGGAACCGGGGATGTTCCTGTGCAACCCGCACGATCGGATTGCGTGGACGGGAGACCTGCCCGCTCTGATGCGGCGGCGAATCGACATCATAGCGGGGGAAGCGGAGCTCGACGCCGGGCGGGTTACGCGATGGGGGTTCGCGTGGGCGCTGTTGAGCGCGTGCTGGCATGACGAAGATGGGACGGGTGGGGAGGCCTTTGCCATGCGGTGTGCGCGGGCACTCGCAGCGGTGGCGGCTGCGATGCAGCCTGGCAAGGAAGGGTAACGCGTTTTCAACGTTTGTACCGGGCGGGCTGGACGATCCGTGCAGCTGTGCGATCGTATGGTGTCTTTGCCTGCAGAATGGAACAGGGCGCGTATCTTGCATAACGTGAAGGGCACTGACGCGCCGAAGGAGCCTGCCATCGTGGAAACCCTGGTCGCCAACGCCGAAGGACTCGCCGAGCCACAGGACGCACGCCGGAAGCTGGAAGCCGCGCTGTTCGAAGCGAAGCGGGTGATCGTTGGCCAGGAGGGCATGCTCGAACGGGCGTTGATCGCGCTGCTCACGGGCGGGCACCTGTTGATCGAGGGTGTGCCCGGACTGGCGAAGACACTGACCGTGCGGACCATGGCGGAGGTGCTGGGCGGTAGCTTCCACCGCATCCAGTTCACGCCGGACCTGGTGCCGTCTGACCTGGTGGGGACGCGCATCTACCGCCCGCATGATGGCAGCTTCGAGACCGAGTTCGGGCCCGTGTTCTGCAACTTTCTGCTGGCGGACGAGATCAACCGCGCGCCGGCGAAGGTCCAGTCGGCGCTGCTGGAGGTGATGCAGGAGCGACAGGTGACCATCGGGAAGCAGAGCTACCCGGTGCCGGACCCGTTCCTGGTGATGGCGACGCAGAACCCGATCGAGTCGGAAGGGACGTACCCGCTGCCGGAGGCGCAGCTCGACCGGTTCATGATGAAGATCGAAGTCACCTACCCGGGGTTCAACGATGAGATGGTCGTGGTGCAGCGGTCGCTGCTGGAACCGGCGCACGCGGCCAATGTGCTGTCACTTGAAGAGCTCCGGCTGCTGCAGAAGACGGCCGCCGCGGCGTTCGTGGACCGGGTGGTCACGGAGTATGCGGTGACGCTGGTGACGGCGACCCGGCATCTCACGCATTACGGTCTGAAGGAATACGAACCCTATGTGTCGTGGGGTGCGAGCCCGCGCGGGTCGCTCAACCTGGTGCATGCGGGCCGGGCGCTGGCGCTGCTTCGCGGCCGGGGGTATGTGTTGCCGGCCGATGTGCACGATGTGGCGCTGGACGTGTTGCGGCACCGGGTGGGGCTGACCTACCAGGCGCTGGCCGAAGAGGTCACGGCGGACCATGTGGTGAGCGCGATCATCGGACGGATCCCGGTTCCGCGGATCGACCTTGCGCGGGAGCAGGAGAGCGCATGAGGGGGCTCGGAAGCATCCTGCGGGTGGTACGGACACCGGACCGGCCGGGCCCGGGGCCGATGCCGGACGCGGCGCTGCGTGCGCTGGAGTTCACTATCCGGAGGCGCGTTGAGGGCTTGCTGGCGGGCGACCACCGGACAGCGCTGCAGGGCACGGGGGCGGAGCTTTCGCGCATCCGGCCGTATGAGCCGGGGGACGATGTGCGGCGGATCGAATGGAATGTGACGGCGCGCACGGGTGAGCCGCATGTGACGGTGCACATGGCCGAGCGGGCGGTAACGACGTGGCTGGTGCTCGATACATCCCCCTCGATGAACTTCGGAACGGCGGACCGGCGGAAGTACGACACCGCAGAGGGCGCGGCGCTGGCGGTGGCACACATGGCGACCCGGCGCGGCAACCGGCTGGGGGTGGTGGCGTTTGGCGGGGAGCGGTTGCAGGTGCTGCCGCCGCGGCAGGGCCGGAACGGGCTTTTCGGGCTGCTGGTGGCGGTGCGGCAGGAGCCGGCGCCGGACGGCACAGCGGGCCCGCCGCTACACGGAGCGCTGGCGCAGACGGCGACGCTTGCGCGGGAGCACGGGGTGGTGGTGGTTATCTCGGATTTCCGTGGCGACCGGGACTGGGAGGGGGCGTTGCTGCGCCTGGCGGCGCGGCACACGGTCATCGGGGTGGAGGTGCGCGACCCACGCGAGCAGGAGCTGCCGGATGTGGGCGAAATCGACCTGGAGGACCCGGAGACCGGGCAGCTCCTGCGGGTGGATACGGGGGATGTCCGGGTGCGTGAGCGATTCAAGGAGGTGGCGGCGGAGGAGCGGCGGCAGGTGCTGCGGGCCTTTGCCCGGGCGGGCGCCGAGCACCTGGTGTTGAGCACGGAAGGTGACTGGCTGCGGACGCTGGCGGAGCACCTGCGGAAGAAAGGCAGGACCGCATGAGCTTTGACGAGCCGCTGTGGTTGCTGGTGCTGCTCTGCCTGCCGCTGATCATCGGGCTGTACTTCTATTCGATGCTGCGGCGGCGGTCCCGCTACAACATGCGATTCACGAATGTGAACCTGCTGGCGAACGTGGTTGCGGAGCAGCCGCGCTGGCGCCGGCATGTCCCGGCGGCGTTCTTCCTGGCGGCGCTGGCATTGCTTGCGATCGCGGCGGCGCGGCCGCACGCGGAACGGCAGATCCCGGTCGAGGAGGCGACGGTGATGCTGGTCGTCGACGTGTCGGGGTCGATGAATGCGACGGACGTCGCGCCGACCCGGATGGAGGCGGCGAAGCAGGCTTCGCATGTGTTCCTCGACGTGGTCCCGGAGGATTTCCGGGTGGGCGTGATCAGTTTCGAGGCGAACGTGCGCCTGGAGCATCCGCCGGACCGGGACCGGGACGCTGCGGCTACGGCAGTTGACCGGCTGCAAGCGGAGGGAGGGACCGCGATCGGCGATGCCCTGATGTTTGCGCTGAGCGTGCTGGATGACCCGGAGCGGCATGGTGGTGAACCCGTGCCGCCGGATGGGGAGAACGGTGCAGGCGCTGCTGGAGAAGGCGACGAAGCGCCCGGCGCGGTCCTGTTCATGACGGATGGGTACAACACCGCGGGGGTTGCGGACCCCATGGAGGCGGGCAGGGTGGCGGCCAGCCGGGGGGTCCCGGTGTATACGGTGGCGTTCGGGACCGAGGATGGCGTGGTGGACGTGTTCGACTCGGAGGGCCGGTTGCGGCGGGTCCCGGTCCCGCCTGACGAAGAGACGATGCGGCAGATCGCGGACGTGACGGGGGCGGAGACGTTCACGGCGGTGACGGGCGAGGAGCTTTCGAGCGTCTACGAGGACGTGGGGACGCGGATCGGGTCGGATGTGGAGCGGCACGAGGTGACGTGGGCTTTTGCGGCGTCGGCGCTTCTGATCCTGCTGGCGGGCGGGAGCCTTTCGCTGTTCTGGTTCAACCGCTTCCCCTGACGGGGTGTTATTCGCCGGTGGCTTCTTCGCGTGTGATTTCGCGGACGCCTTCAGCGTGCATTTTGGCGAGCCGTGCGTAGCGGCCGGGGTTGCCGGTGACCCATTCTTCGGACGCGGTGCCGAGGATGGAGCGCTTCTCTTCGGCCGGGGTACCGGCGGCGAGCATGCCTTCTCCGATTTCCTGTTCGGCGAGCACGATGGAACCGGCGGCGATGAGGGCGCGGGGGCCGACTTTCGCCCCGTCAAGCGCCATGGCGCCGTTTGCGATGAGCGCCTGTTCGCCTATCTCGGCGCCGTGGACGATGGCGTTGTGTGCGACCGAGGCTTCGCGGCCGATGAGGGCGGGGAGGTCGGCGCGCCCGTGGATGACTGCGTTGTCCTGGATGTTGGCGCCTTCGCCGATGACGGCGTAGGAGGTGTCGCCGCGGACGACGGCGCCGTACCAGACGGATGCGCCCGCTTCGATGCGCACATCGCCGACGATTGTGGCGGTGGGGGCGATGAAGGCGGTGTGGTGAACCCGCGGGACCTTGTCACCAACGGCGAAGATGGGCATGGGCGTCCTCCTGTTCGCGGCCGGGGTGGTGCCCCCGGGCCATCGTAGGCGGTTGGCACGGGGCTGCAAGGGGCCGGGCCAGGAGGACGCGAGTGCCGGGGCCGTTGCGTGCGGGCAGGTTACCTGCGGAAGGAGGTGTCCACACGCGTGACGTTGACAGCCCAGCTATTGCGCGTGGCTCTGCGAATGTCGTTCACTGCTCGTTCCGCGGATTCTTGGGTGTAGTGGATGCCGCCTACGGGTTCCTGGGTTCCGTCGTCTCGCATCCGTGCGACCATATAGCGTGCCATTGTTCCACTCCTGTCCGGGCGCGGGGGCCCTGTCTTATGGGCGCTGTGGCCCAGGCCGGTAAGAGTATCGGGGAGGGCGGGCAGGATCCGGGCATCTGCTGTAGGGAAAGCCCGGATCCCGGAAGGGACTCTCTCGCCCACCCTGCTCAAGCGATACAGGGGAAGCGTAGGAGCGTGACAACGGGGTTGTCGTCTGCAGAAGTGCATATCTTCTGGTGCGGGGATCTTCCCGGCTGTGTGCGCGCCGGTGGTTGATGCGCTTAGCTGGCGGGAGGCGCCGACACGATGTTGGCGATCTCGACCCGGGATCGGCAGCCGAGCTTGCGGCGAATGCGCTCGACGTGGATGCGTGCGGTGCCTGTGGATATGACGAGGCGTTGGGCGATAGCAGCGTTTGTGAGGCCGGCAGCGACCAGGTGGGCGACTTCGCGTTCGCGGGGGGTGAGGATGGCGAGGGGAGACGTGGATTCCTCTTCGACGCCGGGGGTTTCGCCCGAGCGTGCCGCGCTGATGGTTTCTTCGAACGAGAGGTTGCGGCCACGGTTCCAGGCGGCGGTGAAGCGTTCGATGCCGGGCCGCTGGCGGAGGTCTTCGAGGCTGGCATCCAGGGCGGCCTGTTCGTCGCTGGCGATGATGCTGCCAATGGATTCGCGGATTGCCCTGCTCGCGCCGAGGAGGAGGGTTGCGTGCTGGGGCTGACGCGTGGCGGCGGCGACATGTGCGAGCTCTTCGAAACACTCGACCAGTTCGACGCGCGCGTAGATGGGCTGCAGTTCGCCGATGGCATCGCGCAGGAGATCACGGGCCCGGTGGAGCTCGCTGCGGCGGCGGACGGAGCGGGCCAGCTCGGCAAGCGTACGTCCCTTCGTCCAGGAGGAACCGTCATGTTCGTCAACGAGTGACCGGGCACGCTCGAGCAGCTCCGTGGCCTCCTCGTTGTCCCCCTCGCGACGAGCGACGATGGCAAGGCTGCCGAGCCCCCAGGCGACCATGCGCGGGCGACCGGCTTTCTCGGCAATGGCGATGGCGGGGTCGTAGTGTTCCCGCGCAGCGGCGAGGTTGCCCATGAGGGTGTAGGTATCGCCCAGCGCGCCGAGGGCGACGCTCTGTGTCTCGGCAGAATCGAGTGTGACAGCGGCACGGTACGCCTCAGCCGCCTCTTCCACAGCGCGCTCGAGCTGGCCAGTAAGCCGGTGATGGTCGGAAGCCAGGAGCAGGGCCCTGGTGCGGACGGCCGGGGAGACGCCCGCACCGTCGCGGAGGGCGGCATCCAGGTAGACGAGGACGGTCCGCATGTGGCCACGAATGCGCCAGTAGAACCAGGTAGCGGTGACGATCCGCAGGGCGGTCTCGGGATCCGTGTCTTCGATGGACCAGCGCATTGCGGCGAAAAGGTTTTCGAGCTCCTGGTCGATGCGGCCGAGGAGGCTGCCGGTGAGCGCCCGGGCATTCTCGCGGGCCAGGTCCCTGGCGACGTCCTGGTAGTGTCCGGCGTGGGCGCGGAAGGTGATTTCGAGCTCGCCGGCAGCCTGGAGGCGGTCACGCGCGTATTCGCGGACCGGGACGAGGGTGCCGTAGCGTCCAGTATCGTCATCGTCGTCGAAGACAATGAGCGATGCTTCGACGAGCCGGGGGAGCACGGCTGCCACGTCGGAGCTGTCGCCATCGATACGGAGGGAGATGTCCTCGGCGGACTCGAGTGTCCAGCGCCCGGCGAGCGCGCCGAACCGCCGGAAGAGCTGCTTTTCACGGTCGTTGAGGAGGTTGTAGCTCCAGTCGATGGCGGCGCGGAGGCTCTGGTGCCGGGCGGGCCGGGTGGATCCCCGCTCGCTCAGTGTCTGCGCTGAATCGAGCCGGTGAGCGAGTTCGGCGGGGGTGAATGCGGCACTGCGAGCGGCAGCGAGTTCAATAGCAAGGGGGATACCACCAACCCGGCGACAGACGTCGATGACGGCCGGGGCATTCTCACGGGTGAGGCGGAAGGTTTGCCGGGCGGCGCGGGCGCGCTCGATGAAGAGGGCGATGGCGGGGATGGCCGCGAGATCGCCGGGGGATGGCTGGGCGGCGGCCGGGGGGAGTTCGAGTGGATTGACGAGGAAGACAGCTTCATCGCGGAGCTTGAGCGGGGAACGGCTGGTGGTGAGGATGCGCGCTTCGGGGCAGCCGGTGAGTACGTCGTCAATGAGTGTGGCGACGCTGGTGGCGATGTGTTCGCAATTGTCGAGAACGAGGAGCGCGGGGGCGGTGTTGACGAACGATCGGAGGCGGGTGGTGGGGTTGCTTGCCGCTTCTTCAACGAGCCCGAGGTTCGCCGCGCAGAAAGCGGCCAGGTCTGTATCCGGGGTGGCTGCTTCGAGTGGGACATACCAGGTCCCGCCGGGGAAGCCATCGCGGACTGCATGGGCGGCTTCGAGTGCGAGGCTGGTTTTGCCGGTGCCGCCCGCGCCGGTGAGGGTGACGAGTCGCGTTGGACCTTCCTGGATGAGTTGGACGGCTGCTTCGAGGTCGCGTTCGCGGCCGACCAGCCGGACCCGCCGGCCGGGGAGGCTGGTTGAAGGGCGGCCGGATGTAGTCGTGGGATGGCTGGCGGGTATACGCGTGGTCACAGGGTAATAGGGAGTATACATCTTCGTGGTTACGAGGCGCGCTGACGGTCCGGTGTGGAGGGTGCGGCTGCGCGTGCGCAAGGCTCTGGTATTGTGTGCTCGCATTCCGGGCCCGGAGGGGTCACGTTCGCGGGAGGTAGCGATGGAGATCGACGACAAGGCGGCACTGGTGACGGGCGGCGGTTCGGGTATCGGGCGGGAGATGTGCCTGGCACTGGCGCGGCGCGGTGCGGACGTTGCGGTGGTGGACCGTGATTTCGAGGGCGCGGAGGCGACAGCGGACCAGGTGCGGGAAGCGGGCCGGAAGGCGATTTCGGTGGAGTGTGACGTGACGGATCCGGCGCAGGTGCGCGCGGCGTTCAAGGCCGCGCGGGAGGCGTTCGGGCGGCTGGACATCGTGTGCAATAACGCGGGGATCTCGGTGCGGACGCCGCTTTTCGAGGACCACGAGCGGGAGTGGGTGAAGACGATCGATATCAACCTGACCGCGGTAATCGAGGGGACGCAGCAGGCGGTGCTGGCGATGCAGGAGCAGGGCCGCGGTGGTGTGGTCATCAACACGGCTTCGATGGGCGGGCTGTTGCCGATGCCGGGTTCGCCGGTGTACGCGGCGAGCAAGGCTGGCGTGGTGAACTTTACGCGGTCGCTGGCTTACCTGGCGGAGGAGTCGAACATCCGGGTGAACGCGATCGCGCCGAGCTTCGTGGACACGCCGCTGGTGCGGCAGGGGGGCGAGGAGCGGATGGAGGAGATGTCGCAGATGGTGGGTGGCATCCTGGAGCCGGATTTCGTGGCCGCGGGCGTTGTGGAAATCGTGGAGGACGATTCGCTGGCGGGCGACATCATGCGTGTGACGATTCGCGGCGGCCGGGATTTCGCGAAGCGGGTGCGGCCGTAGGGGGAGCGGGTAGCTGCCAGCTCATAGCCACTGGCCGTCGGCCATCGGCCGTGGGAAGCCTTCGTCGCCAGTGTGTTCGCGGGATTCGGCCCCGTCGGGACCGGGGCGGGGGTGGACCTGCAGGTGGTGCGTGTAGAGTCGGCGCAACACTGTGACGGAGGGCTGCGATGGAGACGGTACGGCTGGAGCGGGACACGGAGTTGCCGGGGCTGGCGACCATCTGGCTGGCGCGCCCGGACAAGTTGAATGCGATCAGTTTCCGGATGCACGAAGAGTTGCAGGAGGTGTGCCGTGAGCTCCAGTCGGACACGGAAACGCGCGTCGTGGTTCTGACGGGCGAGGGCCGTGCGTTTTCGGCGGGCGCTGATGTTGGACAGCGGACGGAGGGAGAGGGGAGGACGCCTTCGCTGGGGGCGGCCCGGGGTCCGCTTGAGGAGCGCTACGCAGCCGGGGCGGGGAACCGGACTGCGGCCGCGCTGGAGGGGCTGGACCAGGTGACGATCGGCGTCGCGAACGGGCTGACGATTGGCGGGGCGGTGGTGTTCCTGGCGTGTATGGATATGCGGCTGGCGGGGGAGTCGGCGTGGTTCTCGATCCCGGAGATAGACCTGGATATCCCGCTCACGTGGAACGCGCTGCCGCGCTTGATGCGCGAGCTGGGGCCGGCGCGGACGCGGGAGCTGGTGATGACGTGTGACCGGTTTTCGACGGCGCAGGCGTACGAGTGGGGTTTCTTGAACCATGTGTACCCCGACGGGGAACTCATGGAGCGTGCCCGGGGGCTGGCGGCGAAGCTGCTGGAGAAGGATGCGATGTCGCTGGCGCTGACGAAGTCGACGTGCCGGGCGCTGGCGAACCAAATGGTCCCCGTGGACGCGACGCACGGCGACCGGGAGTACCTGATGCTGGGCCAGGCGTTGCGGCGGGCCGGCGGTTAGCCGCGCGGGGGTGGGGGAAACTGAGGCGGGGGCTGGTTGTCGTCGCCGCCGAGGTTCGGGGGCTGGTCGCCGCCGCCGGGTGGTGGGTCACCCCAGTAGGGGCCCGGGCCTTTGCCGGGGTTGTTTGGGTCGTCGCCGAACTGCTCGATAACGCGTTTCGCCATCTCTTCGAGCTGCTCCTGGGTGATGCCCATCTTCTCCATCGTGTCGTTGAGCAGCCGCTGGACTTCTTGCATGTCCTCGCGGATGAGGGCGTCGGCGAGTTCGAGCTGGGTTTCGACGGCGATGAAGCCCTGGCGGCGCTGGCTTTCGTTTTCGGTGGAGAGGATGGTTGAGAGGAGGCGGGTGAAGAGGGTGCTGGTGCGCGCGATCCGGATGCGGTCGTCGTGGTGCGGGGGGAATTCGCCGGTGACGGCGACTTCGAGCCCGGTGCGCTTGTCGGATGCGACGTACTGTTCGGCCATTGTTCCAGCATAGCGCAGCCCCCGAGGGGGCCGCGCGTTAGACGTCGAGGTTCTTGACCTGTGTTGCGTGGGACTGGATGAAGTGACGCCGGTGGGTGACTTCTTCGCCCATGAGCTGGTTGAAGATGCGGTCTGCTTCGAGAGCGTCTTCAACGCGCACCTGGAGGAGGGTGCGGTTGTCGGGGCGCATGGTGGTCTCCCAGAGCTGTTCGGCGTTCATCTCACCGAGACCCTTGAAGCGCTGGTACGAGAGCCCGCGCTTCTTGTGGCGCATGACGGTGTCATAGAGCTCCGCGAGGGAGGCAGCGCTGTCGACCTTCTTGTCGCTGACGCGGATCTCGTAGCTTTCTTCGCGGCCAAGGGCATCGGCGAGCGATTTGAGCGCGGTGATGTTCGTCCGTTCGCGGCTGAAGAACTCGTAGATGATGGCGGCGGGCAGTGTGGCGCCGCTCGTGACGAAGGTGATGGCGAGCTGGCCGTCCTCTTCGGTGTGGGTGTATTCAATGCCGGTCGCATTGAGAAAGTCGAGCAGGTTGGACGCGTTGATAGCCTCTGCCCCGATGGACTCCAGTGCGTTGGTGGCGATGACCTTGTTCAGGAGCTCATCGGGGATACCGCGGCGGGAGGAGGCCTGGCGCATGAGGTTGTAGGCCGCGAGGGTGTCGAGCATGTTGCGGAGGTTCACGCCGGTGATGTTGCGCTTCTGCTTCACGGCATGTGCGGCGACGCCCTTGAGCTCGGTCTCGGCGAGGAGCTGCTGGAGTTCCTGCTCCGTGTCCAGGTAGCGCTCCTCGGACCGGCCGGAGATGACGCGATAGAGCGGTGGCTGGGCGATATAGAGGTACCCGCCTTCGATGAGCTCCGGCATGTTGCGGAAGAAGAAGGTGAGCAACAGGGTTCGAATGTGGGCGCCGTCCACGTCGGCGTCGGTCATGATGATGATCTTGTGGTACCGGAGCTTGGTGACGTCGAAGGTTTCGCGGATACCCGTGCCAAGCGCGGAGATGACGAGGCGGATGGCCTCGTGGGCGAGCATTTTGTCGGGGCGGGCTTTTTCGACGTTCAGGATCTTGCCGAAGAGGGGGAGGATGGCTTGATTACGCCGGTCGCGGCCCTGCTTGGCGGAACCGCCTGCCGAGTCACCCTCGACGATGAAGAGCTCGGATTCTTCGGGGTCGCGGGATGAGCAGTCGGCGAGTTTGCCGGGGAGGGTCCCGCTTTCGAGCGCCGTCTTGCGGTGGACGAGGTCACGCGCTTTGCGCGCTGCCTCGCGGGCGCGCGCGGCGGTGAGGGATTTTTCTACGATGCGGCGGCCATCGGCCGGGTTTTCCTCGAGGTGAAGGGCGAGCGCCTCTGTGAGGGTGGACTGGACCTGGTTCGTGACCTCGAGGTTGCCGAGGCGGGTCTTGGTCTGCCCTTCGAACTGCGGTTCGGGCAGTTTCACGGAGATGACTGCCACGAGGCCTTCGCGTACGTCGTCTCCACTGAGGTTGCTGTCGTTCTCTTTGAGGACCTTGTTCTTACGGGCGTAGTCGTTCAGCACGCGCGTGAGCGCAGTGCGGAAGCCGGTCAGGTGGCTGCCGCCGTCGTGCGTATTAATGGAGTTGGCGAAGGTGAAGACGGTCTCGTTGAAGCCGTCGTTGTACTGGATCGCGGCTTCGATGACGTTGCCATCGATTTCGCGCTCGACATAGATCGGTTCTTCGTTGAGGGTTTCGCGGCCCTGGTTGAGGTGGCGGACGAAGCTCTTGATGCCGCCTTCGAAGTAGTAGTTGGCTTCCTGGCCGGTGCGCTCATCGAGCAGCCGGAACCAGACGCCCTTGGTGAGGAAGGCGAATTCGCGGAGGCGCTCGGATTCCCTGCGGAATTCGAATTCGATGCTTTCGAAGATGGTGTCGTCGGGCTTGAAGCTGATGACGGTGCCATGGGTGCGGCCCGGTTCTGCATCACGGGCTTCGAGGGCGGAGACGGGGACGCCCTTTGCGTAGTCCTGGCGGTAGATTTTGCCCCGGTGCTGTTCGCCCTGAGCTTCGGGGTCCGGGACGACTTCGACCCACATTGCTTCGGCGAGGCCGTTAACAACACTGGCGCCGACGCCGTGGAGGCCGCCGGAGACCTTGTATCCGCCGCCGCCGAATTTGCCGCCGGCGTGGAGGACGGTCATGACGGTTTCAACGGCGGTCTTGCCGGTCTGGCGCTGGCGATCGACGGGGATGCCGCGGCCGTTGTCCTGGACGGTGCACCACCCGTCCGCATGGAAGATGACTTCGATGCGGTCGCAGTACCCGGCCATGGCTTCGTCGACGGCGTTGTCGACGAGCTCTTTGGTGAGGTGGTGAAGGCCGCTCTTGTCGGTTGTACCGATGTACATCCCGGGCCGGAGCCGGACGGCTTCGAGACCTTCCAGGACCTGGATGTTGTCTGCGGTGTAGGACCCGGATTGCGCTTGTTGAAGTGTCATAGGCTGGTGGCAAAGCTCCCGCGCTCTCGTCCGCCACTCGTTGGGGGAATTCGTGAGCGTACCTTCACATTTTAGCAGGTTTGCAGTGTCAGCGTGAGATCCTGCGCCACATAATATGCTGGTTCAAAGGTCGCTAAAGGCGGCGTCAACCCAGTCTTCGGGGAAGTTCTGGACAGACTCACGGAGGCTTGTCTGCCACCGTTCGGAGAGCTGTTCAAGGTCCTGCCGCTGGTAGCGATGAACGTGTAATGAATAGGGTTCCATGCGGAAGAGGATGACGTCGAGGGGGAAGTCCACATTGGAAGCGCTAATGCGGGTGGAGTCGAAGGCGAGGAAGCCGACTTTGAGGGCAAAGCGCAGCGGGTCGTTGTAGTGGAGGGTGCGGTCGAGGATGGGCTTGCCATACCCGCCGACGCCGATGATCTGGTAGGGGGTGCCTTCGCCGACTTCAACCCAGTTGCCCTGCGGGTAGATCATGTAGAGCTTGTGGGTGGCGTCGGCGGAGAGCTTACCGCCGACGAGGATGTGGAGGTCGAAGTGGAGCCCGGCTTCGGTGAGCGCGGTGCGGTCTTCTTCGGCGACGCGCCGGATCTGTTGGGCCAGGGCGTTGACGGCTTCGAAGAGATGGACGAAGGGCTCTTCGCGGGTGTCGTGGATGTGCTCGAAGTAGGTGAGGGCCTTGTCGCGGATGGAGCGGAGGCCGGAGGTCATGAGGAACATGGCGTGGCCGTCGCGGCGGTAGACGGCGATTTTTCGAGCCATGGTGTTTTCGGTGCCGGTGGTGATGCGCGTGTCGGCGAGCCCCAGGAGCCCTTCGGAGACGCGGATGCCCAGGCAAAAGGTCATCGAGCCCTCGCTTTCGGATGCGGAAGGTATCCATGGTACGTGCTTGCGAGTGAATGGCGCAGCTTGCGCGGGGATGTGTCCCGCGCGAGGCTGTGAGGGTGTTCTGGCGGAAGAAGGAACGGTTCGACCGGCCGGCGGCGCCGGAGGAGGTCACGCTGCGCGCGGTGGGGACCGTGCACAACGATGTGGAGCGCCCGCGCCCGCACGGCTGGGGCCGCGTGAAGAGCCGGATCGAGTTCTTCCCGGAGCATCAGCCGCGGTTGCTGGGTTTGAACGCGTTCAGCCATGCGATCGTGGTGTTCTACATGGACCTGGCGGAAGATGCGCCGGAAAAGCCCGCGCAGCTCACGCTGGAAAGCGGACACCGGTACGGGGTGTTCGCGACGCGGAGTCAGCTGCGGCCGAACCACCTGGGGGTTTCGGTGGTGGAGGTGAAGGAGGTCGCGGGGACGACGGTGACGGTGAAGGGGCTGGACGCGATCAACGGGACGCCGGTGCTGGACATCAAGCCGTATCTGCCGGAGTACGATGCGGAACCGGACGCGGATATCCCGTTCGGGTAGGCGGGGCGCCGCGGCGGGGGCTACTCCTGGACGGGGATGTCCTGGTAGGGCGGCTCGGGGAAGTATTCCATGTTTTTCTGGACGGAGCGGGCAGTCTTTGGGCTCCACAGGCGGCCGATGAGGTAGAGGGCCATATCGATGCCGGCGGAGACGCCGGACGCGGTGACGACGTGGCCTTCGTCGACGTACCGGTCGACGTCGACGACCTGGACGTTTTCGTACTTCTGCAGGTTGCCGATGGACGCCCAGTGCGTGGTGGCGCGCCTGCCGTCGAGCAGGCCGGCGGACGCGAGAATGAACGACCCGGTGCAGACGGAGGTGACGACTTCGGCGTCTTTGTCGAGCCGGCGGATGAAGTCGAGCATGGTGGCGTTGTCGCGTTCGCGCCGGGTGCCGGAGCCGCCGGGGATGACGACGACGTCTGCCTGGGGACAGTTATCGAAGCTGTGGTCGGCCTGGACCCGGAGGCCCTTGGCGCAGGTGACGGGACCGCCGTCCTGGCTGACGGTGAAGACGCGGGGTGCGTCGTCGATGACGTGGCGGAGCATGGTGAAGACTTCCCAGGGGCCTGCGAAGTCGAGCTCTTCGGCATCGTCGAAGAGGACAACGGCGATGTTGCGGGTCATGGGCTACTCCGGGTCGTGCTGGCGTGGTCGCGGGCGGTGGCAAAACACATCGCGGTGCGACGGCGGGGAGGAGGGTCAGCGATGTGGTGTGTGGCTGCTATGGCGGAGAGGGGGAGATTCGAACTCCCGGTGCATTGCTGCACACCGCTTTTCGAGAGCGGCACCATAAACCACTCGGACACCTCTCCGCCGATCAGTGTAACAAAGGGCGCGCTGGTCGCTCATCCCCGTGTGCCACACCTCTCGCAGCGGGCCTATGAGGGTGAGGTGCGCGGGCGTTAGGCTGTGGCCATGAAGCCATTCACTGTTGCGCTATGCCAGGTCCGTGCCTCGGGCGTTGAGGACGCGGAGACGAACCTGCAGAACATGCTCGCGGCGCTGGACCGCGCGGGCGAAACCGGGGCGCAGCTTGTCGCCCTGCCGGAGTGTTCGTACCCGGCGTATTACCTGCGGGATGCGGAGCCTTACGCGCGCGAGAACGTGCGGCCCTACGAGGAAGTGTGCGCGCTGCTGGGCGAGAAGGCGCGGCGATACGGCTTCTGGCTCGCTGCAGGGCTGGCGGTGCCCGGGGATGACGGGTGGCTTGCGAACAGCGGGGTGGTGTTCTCGCCCGATGGGGAGGTCCAGGGGCGTTACGACAAGCAGTTCCTGTGGCACTTCGACAACGTCTGGTTCAAGCGGGGGCGCGACTTCCCGGTCTGGGATACGGGGTTCTGCACGTTTGGGATCTTGATCTGCGCGGACAGCCGGCAGCCGGAAATTGCGCGTTCGCTGGTGGCGAACGGCGCCGAGGTCATCGTTGACCTGACGGCGTGGGTTTCGAGCGGCCGCACGGTGGGCGAGCTGATGACGACGCAGTGCCAGTACCTTATGCCGGTGCGGGCGCGGGAGAGCGCCGCGTGGGTGGTGGCCGCGGACAAGTGGGGGACCGAGGACGGGACGATTGTGTATGCGGGGCGGTCGTCGGTGATTGACCCGGAGGGGAACATGCTGGTGTGCGGTCCACCGGATTCGGACGAGATTGTGACCTACGAGATCACGCCGCACGGGGCGACGGCGGTACCGCGACGGCCTTCGCTCTACGGGACGCTGACGCAACCGCATTCGGAGCTGCCGATTGGCGACCTGATGTGGGAAGAGATGGTGCCTTCGGCGGAAGACCGGCGCGTGGCGGTGGTCCCAGGGAATGGCGCGTTCGACGCGACGGGCGTCGTGGCGCGATACGAGGCCCTGCGGATGCAGGGTGCGAACCTGGTGGTGTTCTCGGGGGCTTCGGCGCCGGAAGGGTGGCAGGTGGACCTGCCGGAGATCGAGGCGGTGGTGCGCGACCGCGGTGGCGCGCTGGCTCTGGGCATCTCGACCGACGGCTGTGCGCCGCAGCAGTCCTCAGTGCTGGTGACTCCCGAGGCCACCATCGAGCATGTGTCCAGCCACGGCATGGGCATCCAGACGGGCGAATCGTTGCCACCGGTGGTGGAGACGCCCGCTGGCAATGTGGCGTTACTGTGCGGCGCCGAGGGTTTCGTGCCGGAAGTGGGCCGGTGCCTGATGCTGCAGGGCGCCGACATCCTGGCGTGGACGCTTTTCGAAGCAGACCCGATGGCCGAGCAGTTTGCGCGGGCGCGCAGCGACGAGAACAAAGTGTATACCGCTGCGGCCTGGCCGGATGGGGGTGTCATCACGGAGCCGTCGGGCGCGCCGATGGTGCACGTGCCGGCGGGGACGGGCGTCGCGATGGCGGCGCAGGTGAACCGCGTCGTC
Organism: Dehalococcoidia bacterium; assembly: GCA_007118095.1. Taxonomy (GTDB): domain Bacteria; phylum Chloroflexota; class Dehalococcoidia; order Tepidiformales; family Tepidiformaceae; genus SLAK01. Next base: position 2,038 of record SKSF01000187.1, on the reverse strand, counting down.
TCGCAGTGGAAGGACCGCGCGCCGGGGACGAACATGGTGCGCGACCGGATGCCAGAGTTGTACGGGCCCCTCGTGCGGTAGCCTGCCGGGTTCCCGCGGTCAGGCCGCGGTGATGACCTCGCACAGGACGGCGGGGTCAACGTTCCCGCCGCTGATGACGACGCCGGTGCGTGCACCGGGCGGGATCCCTGCGGCGCCGGTGACGAGCGCGGCAAGCGCGATGGCGCCGCTGGGTTCGACGACGAGCTTCATCCGCTGGACGATGCGGCGCATTGCATCGCGGATGTCGTCGTCGGACACGGTCACGATGTCGTCGACGAGGGCGCGGACCTGCTGCCAGGTGATGTTGCCGGGACGGCGGGTGCGGACGCCGTCGGCAATGGTGGATGGCGGGTCAATAGTCACGGGTTCGCCGCGCGCGATGCTGAGCACCCAGTCGTTGGCGGTTTCGGGTTCGACGCCGACGACGCGGCAGCCCGGCGAGAGCGCTTTCGCGACGGTGGCGCAGCCGGACAGGAGGCCGCCGCCCCCGAGCGGGACGACGAGCGCATCGAGGGGGCCGGCCTCTTCCCAGAGCTCGAGGGCGAGGGTGCCCTGGCCGGCCATGATGGCTGGGTGGTCGAACGGCGGGATGGGGGTCATGCCCCGTTCGGCCGCGACACGTTCCATGACGCCTTCGAGTGTCTCCTGCTGGCGGTCGTATTCGATGACTTCGGCGCCGTAGTCCCTGGTGGCGGCCTTCTTGCTTTCGGGGGCGTCGGTGGGCATGCAGATGACGGCGTGGATGCCGAGGAGGCTCGCGGAAAGGGCAACGCCCTGCGCATGGTTGCCGGAGGATGCTGCGACGACGCCGTGTTTTCGGTCGTGGTCCGGGAGCGAGGCGATGGCGTTATAGGCGCCGCGGATCTTGAATGAGCCGGTGCGCTGGAGGTTCTCGCACTTGAAAACCGCCTCGAGGCCGAGCTGGCTGTTGAGCCACCGGGAGGACTGGCAGGGGGTGCGGTTGACGACGCCTTGCAGGCGGCCTGCCGCGGCGCGAACGTCCCCCATGGAGATTGGGAGCCCGCCTGGCGCCGGCCCGGTCATAGCGAACGCGGCTGGAGGACGGTGACGGTCATCGCATCGGGGAGCGATGCCTTGGTGACCGAGCACCGCGTCTGAGGCTCGTGTTTGCTGCCGGTTTCGCTCAGGAAGGGGTCGAGCGTATCGAGCTCCATGGTCTCCTGGCCGGCCTTGTAGAGCATGGGGATGACGATGCCGGGGTCGACCTTTGTCATGAGGTCGACGGCCTGGCGAGCGGTGAGCCCGGGGCCATTGCCGACGGGGAGCAGGAGCACATCGATGTCGTCGAGCTCATCGGGGAGTGTGGGGCGGTCGCCGGGGGGCATGACGCCCAGGTGGCAGATGCGGAGGCTTTCGATCTCGCACAGGTAGGCCATGTTCCGGCCGCCTTCGGGCAGGGGCAGTGGGACGCCGGTCACGAGGACGCCGCCGACCTCGTATTCGCCGGGCGCATCGAGGACGCGGGCGCCGGGGACGAGGGATGGGTCGCCGAATTCGGGGTCATCGACCCGCGACAGGGTGGCGACGCCGGCGGACGCTTTGCCAATCTTGAATCCGCTCGAAGCGGGGACGGGGTCTGTGATAACGGTGCCTTCGCGCCCGCGGAGGCGGAAGGAGGTGCGACCGAGCCAGGTGATCTCTACAGCCATCGCTTCATTCTAGCGTGCTGACGGTTGTGTGCTAAAGAATTGTTCAGGCCGGTGCGCAGTTAGACGGGTTTCTGGAGCAGGAGGCTGATGTTGGTCCCGCCCATGCCCATGCTTGTGACGAGCACGCAGTCGATCTTTTCCTGCTTCGCCTCGCGGACGTAGGCGAGTTCGAGTTCTTCTTCGTACGTTTCGAATCCGGCGATGGGCGCGCTTTGCTGGCGTTGCATGGCTTCCAGGGCGAGGGCGACCGAGAGCGGGCCGCTGGCGGCCAGGGTGTGCCCGGCTGTTGCGGCTCCCGTGGTGACCCCCGCGAAAAAGGCGTGGCG
>SKSF01000197.1 GCA_007118095.1 Dehalococcoidia bacterium | reverse complement strand
GCGCGCTTTGCTGGCGTTGCATGGCTTCCAGGGCGAGGGCGACCGAGAGCGGGCCGCTGGCGGCCAGGGTGTGCCCGGCTGTTGCGGCTCCCGTGGTGACCCCCGCGAAAAAGGCGTGGCGGCCGAATGTGCGCTTGAGGCCGAAGCCCTCGGCGAAGTCGACGCGCTGGCGGCCGTCGGCACAGGAGACGACGAGGTCGACCTGGTTCTGGACGTACCCGGCGTTGCCGAGTGCGTCCTGCATGGCGCGCCCGGTCTCGGCTGCTTCCGAAACGTCGAGGGGTTCGACGGTGGGGTCGAAGATCTCGGCGATACCAGCGGGCCGGGCAAGGATGGTTGCACCGCGTTCGATGGCGGCCGCTTCTTCTTCGACGACGATATAGGCGCCGGCTTCGCCTGGCATGAACCCGTCGTGGCGGGTATCGAACGGGTGGGGTTCGCCGATGGTGCTTACGCCGTGGTCGCGGAAGTGCTGGAGGATGGGCGCCTGCAGGGCCTGCCCGGCGCCGGCGATGACGACATCGGCCTGGTCGTCGCGGACCATGCGGATGGCGTTTACCAGGGCGGCCATGCCGGAGGCTTCGCTTCCGCCGGAGAGGGTGACGGGCCCGCGGACGCCGAGGGCCCGAGCGATGAGCTGGCCATAGGGGACAAACAGGGTCGCCTGCCCGGGGGCTCGGTAGGCGAGGCCATCGGAGACGGCGAAGCGGCGTGCGTCACCGGCGCCGGCGCCCAGGCCGGCGGAGGCGATGGCCTGGAGGGCGGCGTCGAGCGCGATGAGCGAGCCGCGGTCGAGGAAGAACGAGAGATTGCGCGGGATCTCCGGGTGCGCCCGGTAGTCTTCCGGCAGTGCGGCCGCCAGGTAGTCTTTGTCGGCGTCGTCCGGTTGCCAGGCGCGGCCGGCGGGTTGGGCGGCGGTGATCGCATCCCACAGGGGGCCGATGCCGGACCCGTGGGTGCTCACGACACCGAACCCGGTGATGACCGCCTGTCGCGTGGCGGGCGCTTCGGTCATGCGAGGTTAGGGGAGTTCTTCGTCGAGGAACTCGTCATCGTCTGTTTCACGCCGGAAGAAAGCGATAAGGGCGCCGACGACGGCGAGTGCGCCAACAATGCCAAGTAGCTTCTTCATACCACCATCCCTGCGGGGTGTGTAAGACTCTCCCGCCCTGTTAGGGTCGGCCCCGCGCTCATTAGAGTAAAGGATGTGGGGATACGTTCACATGGTCTCAACGGTGACCTGTTGTGCGACCGGGTTGCCTTCCTGGAGGTCTTCGAAGAAGCGGACGAGGGCATCGGAGAAGTCGTGAGGATGGATGGCGGGGACGCCATGGCCCGTATCCTTGAAGATGACCTGGCGTGCGCGGGGGAGGGCTTCGGTCATGACGGGCAGGGCGGAATAGACGGGGTCGTCCATGCCGGCGACGAGCATGACGGGGATGGGGAGCTCCGCGAGGCGGGTGCTGAGGTCGGGGCGCGTGCGGCGGGCGTGTGCGGCGCCCAGGTAGCCTTCGGTGTCCATGGCGGCGTAGCGGTTGCGGATTCCCTGCGCGGCGTAGGTGTCGTTGAGATCGCGGGCGAGCCTGTTCCCGAGCTGGCGGGTGCCGAACCGGCGGACGTAGTCCTCGTTTTCGGCGAGGCGGGCTTCGCGGCGGCGGAAGCTCTCGTCGTAGGCGGGGTGGTCGTAGGCGGGGGAGGTGTCGCTGAGGACGAGCGCGGCGAGCCGTTCGTGGTGTTCGAGCGCATAGTGCATGGCGACCATGCCACCGAAGCTGCAGCCGACCAGGACGCAGAGCTCGACCTCGAGCGCGTCAAGGAGTGCCTGGAGGTCGGCGGCGTAGGTGTCCATCGTGTACGTTTCGATGTCGGCGGGGCTTTCGCTGAGGCCGTGGCCGCGCAGGTCGGGGAGGATGAGGTGGTAGGAGGATTCGAGCCGTGCCGCGACGGGGTGCCACATGCGGAGGTCGGAGGTGAAGCCGTGGAGGAGGACGACCGGCGCGGCGGAGGCGGGCCCGCGCGTTTCGTAGTTGAGGCGGACGCCGTCGCGTTCGATTTGAGGCATACCGCAGTGTAGAGTGCCGAGCGGCTGAGAAGCACTACGGAACGAGGTGAGGCCTGCATGCAGGGCTACTATCGGCTCGACACGGGCGGTGGCGACCAGAACGTCCGTGTCCGGCGTATCTTTGGCGCGGTGGCGCAGTTCGGGACGCCACTTTCGGATGACCCTGTGATCTTCCTGAAGCCGCCCGAGGCGATCACCTGGGAAGGCGAGCCCATCCGGGTGCCCGCGGGGGAGACCGCGCTGTTCGAAGGCGAGGTGGTGGCCGCGATCGGGCGCGAGGGGCGCGAGATTGACGCAGCGCACGCGCTCGACCACGTCTCGGCGTACGGAGTGGGGCTCGATATGACGCTGGAGCGGTTCCGGAAGAACCGCGAGGAAGGCGTGCCGTGGGCGATGGCGAAGGGGTTCGACACTTCGGCGTGTCTTTCGCGGTTTGTGCCGGCAGAGCAGGTGGTTGATTACCGGCAGCTCTCGGTGGAGCTGTATCACAACGGCGAGCAGAAGCAGCTCGGCAACCTGGACGACCTGGTGACGCCGCTGCCGGAGCTGATCGCGTTCATCTCGCGGTTTATCGCGCTGGAGCCGGGCGACCTGATCTTCACGGGGACGCCGCCGACGCCGGGGCCAGTCGCGAGCGGGGACACGCTGCTCGTCCGTTCACCCGGCCTGGCGGAGGCGACGTTCACGGTGGCGTAGCCGCTCAGGTCTCCTTCGGGGGCCTGGGGAAGAAGGCGCTGGTGCGGCGGATGTAGTCTTCGTAGCCGGGCCGGCGGCGCTTGAGGTTGCGTTCGAGGAGGGCGACACCGGAGACGCGGAGGAGGAGCACGCTCATGACGAGCGGGCCGACGATGGTCCAGGCGATTTCGGGGCGGGCAAGCGCGACCAGGAAGATGCCCCACCAGACGAGGAAGTCGCCGAAGTAATTTGGGTGGCGGGTGTAGCGCCAGAGGCCGCGGTCCATGACTTTGCCTTCATTGGCGGGGTTGGCCTTGAAGCGGGCGAGCTGGAGGTCGCCGGTGCTTTCGAAGAAGAGCCCGGCGGCGAAGACCAGGAGGCCCAGGTAGTCGAGCCAAATCAGCGAATCGGGTCCGCCGGAGACCTGCGCCATCTGCACGGGCAGGGAGACGATGAACATGAGGACGCCCTGGAGCAGGAAGACCGTGAAGAGGCTGACGACGGGAAAGCGGCTGCCCCAGTACTGGCGCATCTTCTGGTAGCGGTAGTCTTCGCCTTTGCCCAGGTTGCGCCAGGCAAGATACCCGGCGAGGCGCAGCCCCCACGCGGTGACCATGAGGCTGATGAGCCAGCGGCGTGATTCCGTGCCATCGCCGACGGCGAAGGCGGTCCAGGCGACGACGACGAACCCGGCGCCCCATGCGATGTCGACGATGCTGGCATCGCGCATGGCCAGACTGACGAGCCAGACGGCCAGCATGAGGACGACGATGGCGCTGGCGGAGGTTGCGAGGACCTGGAGTGCTTCTTGCATGTGGTTAGCCAGTGGTCACGGGTTCAGGGGCGGCGGCCGGGGTTTCGACCTGTTCCTGGACGAAGCGGTCAATTTCTTCCCACTGGTCGAGGAACCAGCTCGCCAGGGCGTCGTGGCCCCGGGGAATGTCGTCGTACGGGATGCGCCAGGCGCGGATACGGAGGTGCTGGCCGACGAGGCCGCCACGCAGGATGGCGCGGTAGCTGCCGGCCGCTTCGAGCCCGGTATGGGAGATGAAGACGGCATCGGCGCCCGGGTTGTTTTCGAGCAGGCCGAGGGCGCCGCCGAGGCGCGGGGGGAGGGTGCCGCGGAGCTGGCGCGCGCGCTCATAGAGCAGGTGCTTGCCGCCCTCGCGCAGGCGGGCGAGGGCGCGTTCGCGGCGAGCGGGGTGGAAGAGTGCCCCCTCGGGGAAGAGCTGGACGCCTTCGCGCGCGCCGAGCCCGTCGAGCAGGCCGGTGACACGTGCGGCCTGCGCGGCGCCATCGGTGCGGTCGTTGCGGACAAAGGTATTGGGCAGGCGGTGCCCGGCGATATCGAGGCAGGGGTCGCGGAGGAGGTAGCTGTTGATGGCCCAGCGCATGCGGATGCCGTGGTTGTGGGTGAGGGTGAGGTAGGGGACCAGGTTGTCGAAGATGCAGACGTGGCGGACGAAGACTATGGACTGTCGCGGTTCGCCGAGCCTGGATTCGTCGATTTCAATCCGGAGTGAATAGAGGCGGGCGGCCCAGCGGTAGAGCGTCATGGCCCACCAGTGCTGGAGGCGGTAGGTGTCTTCGAGGAAGGTGGCGTGGTCGCGGTGCCCCGTTTTCCAGCGAAGCCAGGTGGTGAAGCTGCGGCCGATGCCGATGACTTCGGCGGTGAGGTAGACGAGGAGCATGGCAAGCGTCCGCACGAACGGGAACTTCCAGTTGGACAGGACGTCGGCCAGGGCCGCGAGGGGGAAGGTGAGCGGGGCAGTGAGCACAGCCAGCGCCCACGCGAGGGTGACCGCGGGGATGGTGACGGCGCGACGCAGCCAGGTGCTGACATGGGATTCGTGCCGGGGGCGCGGGTTCTGCAACGGTGGCTCCGGTTGTGTGCACATCAGTGGGGGCACGAATAATACGTGGCGGAGCGTTGTTGCGATCACGTGGGTGGTGGTGTTGTTGGCGGGGGCGGATGCGATCGCGTACACATGGGGCCCAGATGATGGCTGCGAGGTGACGGTATGCAGATCGGACTGATGGTTGAAGGACAGAACGGCCTGACGTGGGAGCGATGGCTACATATTTTGAAGCTGGCGGAGCGACTGGGGTTCCCCTCGGTGTTCCGTTCGGACCATTACTTCATCGGGCGGCAACAGGATTCGCTGGACGCGTTCCTCTCGTTTGTGATGGCGGCGCGGGAGACTTCGAACCTGCGGTTCGGGCCGCTGGTAACACCGGTGACGTTCCGGTCACCGGTGGACGTGGGACGGATGGCGGCGCAGATCGACATCCTGAGCGGCGGCCGGTTTGTGCTGGGGATGGGCGCCGGGTGGAACGAAGCGGAGCACACGGCCTATGGCATCCCGTTCCCGCCGGTGAAGGAGCGATTCGACCGGCTGGAGGAGGCCATCCAGGTGGTGAAGAAGCTGTGGGAACCGGGCCCGGCGACGTTTAACGGGCACTATTACCAGCTCAGCGAGGCGGACTGCCTGCCGAAGCCGCAGGCGGGGAGGCCGCCGATCCTGATCGGCGGTGGGGGTGAGAAGCGGACGTTGAAGGCGGTTGCCCGCTATGCGACGGAGTGGAACTCGGTGAACCTGACGCCGGAGACGTACCGGCACAAGGCGGGCGTGCTGGCGCAGCATTGCGAGGCAGAAGGCCGCGACCCGGCGGAGATACGGCGGTCGATGATGGCGTTTGCGGCGATCGGGCCGGACCAGGCGTCGCTGGACCGGGCGACGGAGACGATTATGGGCATGTTTGGCGCACCGAGCGGCACGACGAACGAGCAGTTCCGCGAGGGGCTGAAGCAGCGCGGGGCGATCGTTGGCGGGAAGGATGAGGTCGTCGATGCGCTCGGGGCGCTGGCGCGCGAGGGCATGGAGGAAGTGCAGCTCCAGCACTTCATGTTCGACGACGACACGGTGCCGGAATTCCTTGCGAGCGACGTGGCGCCGGCGGTGCGGGGGTTGTGATGGGGATGGATGGTCAGGACAGCATCGAGTTTCCGCGCTTCCGGTCGGTGCGCGACCGAGAGTACGAAATCGATCGCGAGGAGCCCCTGCGTCTTTTTCTTGCCGATCCGGCGCAGGAATGGGAAGCGTGGGAGGACGTGAAGCGGGAAATGAACGGGTCACGGTAGCCGCGGATGCGGCGCAGCCTGATCCAGGTCGCAGGCTCCAGACACCAAGAAGCGGGGGCGCCAGATGGCGCCCCCGCTTCTGTGGTGTCTCGTGGTCCCCCGGTTAGAGGCGGGCGACGGCGCCTTCGAGGGCGCGGCGGGTGAAGACTTTGATCATGGCGCGCCGGTATTCGGCGCTGGCATGGAGGTCGCTGTTGATGTCTTCGAGGCCGTCGCCGGCGATGCCAGCGGCTGCGTCGATGGTGTCCTGTTCTGGCTGTTTGCCGATGAGCGCTTCTTCGACATTGGGCATGCGGACGGCATAGCCGATGGCGCCGGTGAGGCCGAGGCGCGCCCACTGGATGAGTCCGTTTTCAACGCCGAGCGCGGCGGCGACGCCGATGATGGCGTAGTGGGACGCGCGCTGGTGCAGTTTTGCGTAGGAGGCGGACTGGATGGGGTCGAACATGGCGTTGACGATGATCTCGTCGTCGGCCAGGTCGACGGTGAACATGTCCTGGAAGAAGTCGGAGGCTTTGACGGTGCGCCAGCCGTTGCCGCCCTTGATGTGGAACTCGGCGTCGATGGCGAGCATGACTGCCGGGTAGTCGGCGGCGGGGTCGGCGTGGGCGAGGCTGCCACCCAGGGTGCCGCGGTTGCGGACCTGGGGATCGCCGATTTCGCCGGCGCAGTCGGCGACGACGGGCGCTTTTTCGCGTAGGAGGTCGGAGGTTTCGACCTCGTGGTGGGTGGTGCCGGCGCCGATGCCGATTTTGCCCTCGCGTTCGCGGATGCCCTTGATGTCGGGGATGCGGCCGATATCGACGAGGGTCTCGGGTTCGCTGAGGCGCAGCTTCATCAGCGGGATGAGGCTGTGGCCGCCGGCGAGGAGCTTGGCCTCGCTGCTGCTGGAGAGGAGCTGGATGGCCTCATCGAGCGATGTGGCGCGCTTGTAGTCGAATTCCGTGGGGATCATGCACCACCTCCTTGCATGAGGCGCCAGAGTTTTTCGGGGCGAAGCATCATGTCGACGTGCTTCACGCCGAAGGGGCTGAGAGCGTCGACGGCTGCATTGACGACGGCGGGTGTGGAGCCGAGGGTTCCTGCTTCGCCGACGCCCTTGGCGCCCATGGGGTTCACGGGCGTTGTGGTGACGGTGTTGTCCATTTCGAACCAGGGGAGGTCATCGGCGCGGGGGATGGCGTAGTCCATGAAGGAGCCGGTGACGAGCTGACCGTCCTCGTCGTAGACGACTTCCTCGATCATTGCCTGGCCGATGCCCTGTGCGAGGCCGCCGTGGATCTGCCCGTCGACGATCATGGGGTTGATGATGGTACCCGCGTCGTCGACGGCGACGACTTTGGTGAGCCGTGGTTCGCCGGTTTCGCGGTCGATTTCCATCATCACGATGTGGCAGCCGAAGGGGTAGGTGTTGTTCTCGGGCTCCCAGAATGCTTCGTCCGAGAGGCCGGGTTCGACGCCGGGCGGGAGCGGGACGGGGACATAGGCGAAGGAGGCGACTTCGGCAAAGGTCTTGCCGGAGCCGGGTGAGCCCTTGACCGAGATCATGCCGTTTTCGAAGACGAGGTCGTCTTCGTTCGCGTCGAGCATGGCCGCGGCGAACTTCGCCATCTTCTTTTTGACCTTCTCGCCGGCGTTCATGAGCACGGTGCCGCCGACGGCCTGCGAGCGGCTGCCGAAGGTGCCGATGCCCTGCTTCACGACGCCGGTGTCGCCGTGAAGGATGGTGACGTCATCGAAGGCGACGCCAAACTGTTCGGCGAGCATCTGCGCGAAGGTGGTCTCGTTGCCCTGGCCGTGGGGCGAGGAGCCGGTGGTGGCGGTGATGCGGCCGTCGCGTTCGATGGTGACGCCGGCGTGTTCCCAGCCGCCGGTGGGCAGGGAGGCGGATGGGCCAAGGCCGCAGACTTCAACGTAGTAGGCGAGTCCGAGGCCGACGATGCGGCCTTCGGCGCGGGCCTGGTCGCGTTCCTGCTTGAGCTGTTCCCATCCGGCGTTCTGGAGGGCGCGGTCGAGGGCGGTTTCGTAGTCGCCGCTATCGTAGATGGCGCCCATCTGGGTGGTGTAGGGGAAGGCGTCTTTCTTGATGAAGTTCTTGCGGCGGACGTCTGCCGGGTCCATGCCGAGTTCGTGGGCGAGCATGTCGAAGGCGCGTTCCACGAAGTAGGTGGCTTCCGGGCGGCCGGCGCCGCGGTAGGCATCGGTCGGCGTCTTGTTGGTGAAGACTTCGGTGAGCTCGGCGCGAACGACGGGGATGTCGTAGGTGCCATTGAGCATGAGCATGGTGAGGGTGGGGACTGCTGCGGTGAGCAGCATGTTGTAGGCGCCGACATCGGCAATCAGCCGGAGCTTGAGGGCCGTGACGGTCCCGTCGCGCTTCGCCGCGAGGTCGACGTAAGCAAGGATGTCGCGGCCGTGGGTGGTCGCCATGAAGGCTTCGGAGCGGTCTTCGATCCACTTCACGGGCGCGCCGAGCTTCCGGGAGATGGCGGCGGCGGTGTACTCCTCGCCGTAGATGTTGATCTTGCAGCCGAAACCGCCGCCGACTTCGGGGGCGATGGCGCGGACCTGGTGCTGCCCGACGCCGAGCTGCGCGGCGATCATGGTCTTGAGGATGTGCGGGTTCTGGGTGCCGCTCCAGATGGTGATCTGTTCTTTGCCGGGCTCCCAGTGGGCGACGACGCCGCGCGGCTCCATGGCGTTGGGCGCGAGGCGCTGGTTGGTCATGCGCTGGGAGATGTTGACGTCGGCTTCGGCGAAGGCTTTGTCGAGCGCGGAGTTGTCGACCTCCATGGTGGCGGGGTCGACGCCGGTGCCGCCCGGGACGTACGGGACGGCCAGGTTGTTTTCGAAGCCTTCGTGGACAGCAGCGGGCTCGCCCTGCATGGCCTTTTCGGGGTCGACAACGGCGGGGAGCTCCTCGATATCGACCTCGATGGCGTCGGCGGCGTCGCGGGCCAGGTAGCGGTCAGCCGCGACGACGACGGCGACGGGTTCGCCAACATAGCGGACGCGGTCGGTGGCGATGGCGTAGTGGTCGGGCGAGGGGAAGGGGGTGCCGATGGGCATGGGCCCGAGGATCTCGGCGAGCTGCTTGCCCGTCATGACGAGTTCGACGCCTGGCATCTGCTCGGCGGCGCTGGTATCGATGTTCTTGATGACGCCGTGGGCGGAATCGCTGCGCTTGAAGGCCAGGTGGAGGAGGCCGGGCAGCTTGAGGTCATCGACATAGGTTGCGTGGCCGGTGATGAGGCGCGGGTCTTCGCGGCGTTTGATGCGCTCGCCGACAAGCTTGGGGAGGATAGGCCTTTCGGCTGCGGTCATCGTACGACTCCCTTTTCAGCGGCGTACTGGACGGCTTTGACGATGTGCTGGTAGCCGGTGCACCGGCAAAGGTTCCCGGCGATGCCTTCGCGGATTTCCTTTTCGGTGGGCTTCGGGTTTTCGTTGAGCAGGTTGATGGCCGACATGATCATGCCGGGGGTGCAATAGCCGCACTGGAGGCCGTGTTCTTCCCAGAAGCCTTCCTGCATGGGGTGGAGGTTGTCCTGTGAACCGACGCCTTCGATGGTGGTCACCTCGCTGCCGTCGGCCTGGGCGGCGAAGACGGTGCAGGATTTGGCGCTGGCGCCATCGATGTGGACGGTGCATGCACCGCACTGGCTGGTGTCACAGCCGACGTGGGTGCCGGTGAGCCCCAGGTGTTCGCGGAGGAAGTGGACGAGTAAGAGCCGCGGCTCCACCTCCTCTTCGTGAACCTTGCCGTTGACGGTGATAGACACCGTTGCCTTTTCGGACATGCGACTGCTCCTTTCTCGTGGCTAGGCAGCGCGCTGCTTGACCTGCTTGTCCATTTCCTTGAAGAACTGGCCGATGAGCATTTTGGCAGAGCCACCGAGGAGGCGGCTGCCAAGACGGGCGATGGCGCCCTGGGCTTTGATGTCGCCGGAGTAGGCGACGCGGGTGCCGCCGCCGTCTTCGGTGAGCTGCATGAGAGCGGTCCCCTGGACTTTGCCGGGTTTGCCGCCGCCGTCGACGGAGAGGCGGTAGGAGTCCTCGGGCGAGCGCTCTGTCACTTTGACGGTGCCCTCGTAGGTACCCTTGATGGCCGAGATGCCAACTCTGAGGGTGATGTCGTAGGCGTCGGGGCCGGTCTCTTCGAACCGTTCGCAACCGGGCATGGCGGCCTGGAGTGCATCCGGGTCGAGAAGTGCTGCCCAGACGGCAGAACGGGGTGCGTCAAAGTGATATTCCCCTGAGATTTCCAATCGGAGTTACCTCCCGTGACGGCCATGAAGGCCGAGGGTGAAAGTGGCGGCATGATAGCGCCCGGCGGATCACGCCTCAACCGTCCGGTGACGGTTTTGTTGGGACCTGCCGGCATGGCGAGGAGGAGCGAGGTCTCTGCGGGGCTATTGTACGCCGGTTTCGGCGCTCTTCGCCGGGGAGGCAGCGGGCGGCTGCGAAGGGCCGTCGTCTTTCTTCTTACCGGATTGGGGGTGGCCCAGGACGGCGTCCCACCAGCCGCCGCGTGAGCGCTGCTGGAGGGCGGAGACGAGCATCCAGCTTATGGCGACGACGATGCCGCCCATGACCATATCCAGGAAGAAGTGGTTGCCGGTGACCACAACGGCCCACCACATGATTGCGGACATGGCGATGGCGCCGGCGCGGACCCACCGGTTGGTGGTGGTGATCCAGATGGCGGCGGAGCTCAGCGCAATCCAGGCGAAATGGAAGCTGGGAACGGCGGCGTAGTCATTTACGAAGGGGCCCGGCTGCGGGTAATTCACGTCGCTTGCGGCGCCGTGGACGGTATCGACGAAGCCGAAGTCGTAGCCGTGCAGCTCCATGAGGCGGGGTGGGGCGGTGGGCAAGAGATAGTAGGAGACGATACCAATGAGTGCGGAGATGACGAGCACATTCCGGATGAAGCGGAAGCGCTCAATGTCTCGCACGAGGAGCCACACGCCGATGACGGCCATCACGGGGAAATGGAGCCAGGCGTAGATGAAGTTCGCGCTGGATAACGCGAGGCTGTTCGAAATGAACGCCTGTTGCCAGGTAATCTCCCAGAAGATGCCGAGGCGCTGTTCGAATTCGATGATGTGCAGGCTTCGCTGTACCGAGGATTCGATGGCTTCGGGGCGCAGGCCGCGGACGGTGAAGTAGAAGAGCACGAAGCCAACCGTGCCCAGCAGCTCGAGCGAGATGATGCCGAGGCGCCGTGGGTCGCGGAACCGGGACGCCCGTGGGCCGGGGTCGCTGGCCGGGCCCGTGTTCGCGGGCGTGTTCGCTGTCGTCGGCTGGTGCATGCTGCTTTCGATCCTGCGGCGCGAGGGCGAGGCGACGGCGGGGCATCGCGCGGCGCAGTGGGTTTCAGATGTTGGGAGGGAACTCCGATTCTTAGCGTAGCAGAGGGTTTTCGCACTGCCATCGCGGCGTGGCTTTTACCATTGCGTATTCGGATAGGCCGGGGCTATGGCTGTGAACCAGGGGACGCCGGCGGACGGCCGGTGAGCGCGAGTTGAGCGCGAGGCGCCGATGAGTTTGGAAATATGTGTCCGGTAATGCTTGCCATTTGTTTCCCCATGGGTTCGCGTATAGCATGGAGGGTGAGATGCAAGAACGCGCTGAAGACACCACAGCCCGGACGAACCACGAAATGCGGGAGCTCTTGCGGTGCAAGCGCTGCAACCTGCCCTATATGTCGGCGCGATCGACGAGCGGGCTGCGGCTAACGTACTGCAGCCTGTTCTGCGAGTTGTCGGACCTCGGGTTCAGTATGGACGCGCTGGAGCACATGGAACGGGCGGAACCCGGCGAGAAGGACGACACGCCACGGGAGCCCGTCGCCATCGATACCTAACCGGTTGCAGGGGCTGCGGTCCCTGTTTCCGCCTGTGTTCGCAGGGCTTGCTCGGCATAGGGCCGAAGCATGCCCATTGGGCTGAGCGGCACACCGAGCGATGCACAGACGCCGCGAAGTAACCCAACGACTCGTCCCAGCAGGATAAGGTCACCCGGGATCGCTTCCACGGGACTGCGCTGCAATGCCTGCGAACGTTGACGCTGGAATTCCTGGCGTCCTCCTTCGAGTGTCCGCGTTTCGAAGAAGACCCCGGCGAGGGCCATGAGGTCCGCCGGGTCGTCGCTGCCTGTCCGGATACCAAGTTCGCGGAAGGCTGCGAAGATGCCAGCGGGGTCGCGTTCGGCGGCGGCGATGACGAGCCGGGCGAAGCCGTCGCGGGTTTCGCGTGGTAGCTCCTTGGTGAGTCCGAAGTCGACGAGACCAACGTCGCCGTTGGGCATGAGGATGAGGTTGCCGGGGTGGGGGTCGGCCTGGAAGAGGCCATCGACCATGATCTGGTGGCCGAAGGCGCCGGCAATGCGGCGGGCGAGCTCTTCGCGTTGTGCTGGCGGCATGGCCTGGGCGCGGGGGCCGATGACCCGCTCTCCTTCGAGAAACCGGGTCACCAAAACGCGCCGCGAGACAAGCGAGTCGACTACGGGCGGGACGACGATCCCGGGGGTATCCCGCAGGTTGTGCGCAACGCGACGGGTCATTGCTGCTTCGCGGACGAAGTCGACTTCGAAGGGGAGTTCGCGGGCGAGCTCATCGATGATGGCGCGGTAGTCGAAGGTGGGTTCGCGCCATGCGATGGCGCGTGCGATGAGCCGGAGATTGCGGAGGTCGAGGTGGACGAGGCTGTCGACTTCGGGGTACTGCACTTTGACCGCGACCGGGGTCCCGTCCTTGAGCGTCGCGTGATGCACCTGGGCGAGCGAGGCGGCAGCGAGCGGTGTTTCGTCGAAGGTGGCGAAGAGCTCACCGGTGCCGCGGCCCAGCTCGGTGGTGATGGTGCGCTGGATCTCGTCCAGGTCGCGCGGCGGGACCATGTCCTGCAGACGGGAAAGCGATTCGACGTACGGCGCCGGCGCGATGTCGGACCGCGTGCCGGCAAACTGGCCGACTTTGATGAGGAGGCCCTTGAGGTCGACGGTGAGCTGGTAGAGCTCTTGCGCGGCCTGTTCGTGTGCGTTGAGCCAGGCGGCGTCGGCAATTTTTTGGGGTTTGCCGCGCATGCGCTGCTGGATGCGCTTGTAGCGGAAGTAGATACGGGCGCCGGTGCGCACGACGCGGGCGGAGCGGCGGGCCCGGCGGACGTAATCGAGCATGCGACCTCCGGTATCAGCGTAGCGGCACTGGTGGGGAAGGTGCAGTGTGCGTGTCACGTGGGGGAAGTGGCGTCGCGGAGCCGTTCGATTGCCGCGGATTCGACTTCGTGGACGGCAAGGAGTTGCTCGCCGAGGTCGTGCAGGAGCTCTTCGACCTGGGTTAGGCGCAGGGGAAAGTCAGCGGTGGCGGACTCGCGCAGGGCGTTGAGCTCGGCCACGGTGTTGGCGATACCGGGGAGGACGCTTTCGCCCTGTTGTTCGAACAGGCGGCGGTGGGTGTTGAGGAGGCTGCGCGTCTGCCGCAGGAGGGGTGATTGTACCGGGAGGAGGGACTCGGCGACGTGGGCCCAGAGCCTCGCGGAGAGGCGGAACATGGCGGCTGCTTCGGTGCAGGCGTTGTGGGCGGTGACGCCCCCCGCTTCTTCGAGGAATTCCGCATAGAGCGTGCGGAGGGCGTCGCCGCCGGTCCCGGTCGAGAAGATGGCGGTGTATGTGGAGGTGAGCGCGTCGAACAGCGGTGCGCCGGGCGGGAACGCGACGGGCCAGCCGGCGGGATGGTCGTCTGCCCGGGCCAGGTGTGCCCATGCCTCGAGCGCGGGGAGTCCGTGCGACGGGCTGGCGGGTTGCTCCATGTTTTCGATGCAGGCGGCGATGCCGCTTGCGATGGACTTTTCCAGCGCCGGGAACTCTGCGGGCGGTTCGACGACGACGACCGGGCCGGGGCCGCCGGGCGTCTCCAGCGCTTCGGCGAGGATGTCGCGGCGAGCGTGCCAGGGGTGCGGGGCGCGGTCGTCGATTTCGAACGCGCCGGTCGCGGGCTCGAAGCCGCAGATAGCGGTTTCGTACGTAGCCGGGCCAAGCAGCCCTTCATGCGCGACCTGGTGGGGCAGGGCGGCGCGGCTGACGGTGACGAACCCCGCGTGGCCGCCGGCGAGCATCGTGTCGAGGGCGGTGAGTGCGTCGCCGGGAGCAGTCGCCGTTGGCGCCGTGAGCGGCGCCTCGAGCCGCGGGGCGGCAGCACTGGCGAAGCCGTGTTCGCGGGCGATGGGGTTATCGAAGGTGGCCATGCCCGCAGACAGGTTTGCCAGGCCGATACCGCCGGTGATGCCGAAGACCATGGCCTCGCTGTACGGGCGCCCGGTGTGAGGTGCGCGGGTGCCGTAGAAGGTGAGCATGTTGCGCAGGGCGGCCGCCTGCGGATGAGTGCCGCCGGTGCGGTAACCAGGAAGGGTCATGCGGGCGGTGCTCCCGGCGAGGGTGAGATATGCTGCCCGTGGTGGCGCGCTATGCGGGCTGCACGGGGGCGGCGGTTCCGGTGACCCATTGTGCCGCATCGGACTCGTTGGCGGGCTGGCGGCGTCAGGCGTTGTCGAGCGGGTAGACGACTTCGGTGATGCGCTGGCCGGGGCTGGCGCCGGTGTCGCCCGTAAGGTAGGCCTCCCACGGCGGGCCGGCGGGTTCGAGGCCGTGCTCGGTGAGCCATTGCTGGATGGCGGAGTGGGGCTCGGCGAGGCCGTCGTAGGGGCCGGTGTAGACCGCGACGATGGCGCGCCCGCCGGGGAGTTCGCCGGGCGCGATGACGCCTTCACCGTCGACGGCGGTGGCGACGGGGATGCCTGCTTCGATTTCTACCTGTTCGCCGACGGTGAGGTAGCGGGTAAACGGCGCCCCCGCGACCGGCACCTGTTGCATTTCGAGATATTCGCCGAGTTTCGGGAGGAGTTCACCCAGCGCGGCGCCGACATGTTCAATGGGCGCGGTGGCGCGGATGACGGCGGTGGGCTGCGGTTGCAGGCTTCGTTCTTCGATTTCGGTTGTCATAGTCGTCTCCGTCGATAACCAATTGGTTACCATAGGCTGTAGAGGAGGTGGCCGGGTATGCTCCCACCCATGGTGCCGCATGTGACGCGGGGAGGGCCACGCGATGGCGCGTGACCCGGAGGGGACGCGGCAGCGAATCCTTGACGCGGCGTTCGAGGAGTTCGCACAGCACGGGCTCGCGGGGGCGCGTGTCGACCGGATCGTGAATGGGGCCGGTGTGAACAAGCGGATGCTCTACCACTACTTTGGGAGCAAGGAGCAGCTCTTCCACGAGTTGCTGCGCAGCGCGCTGGACGAGATGGGGCAGGTGCAGGCGCCCAGCGCGGAGACCTATGGCGACGCGATGGCGTACTGGACGGAGACGCTGGGCAAGGATTCGTTCTGGTTCCGGCTGGTGCAGTGGCAGGCACTGGAGACGGAGCCGGGTTCGGTGGATGATGAAGCTGCACGGCGGGAAGCGTGGCGGCCGACCATCGACCGCTTGCGCCACCGCCAGGAGAGGGGTGAGGTGGACCCGGACCTGGATACGGAGCAGCTTATGCTGACGGGTCTCGCGACGGTCTTCTTTCCCGTGGCATTCCCGCAGCTCACGCGGCTGTTGACGGGGATGGACCCGTCGAGCGACGAGTTCATTCAGCGGCGCAAGCAGTTCCTGTATGAGCTGGCAGAGAAGTTGCGGCCGCGGGCCGATGGGGGTGGCGAGTCATGAGCGGAATTGTGACGTGCACATGGGCGCCGACGGCGATGGGCGGCCCCAGCCTGACGGGGCCGGCGCGCCGGTCATCGTTGCAGACACTGTCCGGGCAGGCGCTAACGGACCGGCTCACGCGGCCGGTCGAAAAGGCCGAGGGGCTGGGGATCGACTATTTGCTGGTGGCGCAGCGGTGGTGGGGGACGGCGGACGATATCGAAGGTTCGACCTATGACTGCCTGGCCATGACCGCGTACTACGCGGCGACCACGAGCCGCATCAAATTGATCACGGCGATTCACCCCGGGTTTTTCCTGCCTGCACCGATTGCGCGCTGGGGGGCTAGCCTGGACCGGATGACGGAGGGGCGCTGGGCGATCAACGTGACGAGCGGGTGGCACGAGCAGGAGTTCGGGATGTACGGGGCCGAGCTGCTGCCGCACGACGAGCGGTATACGAGGTCGGGGGAGTTCATCGAGGTCATCCGGGGAGCGTGGGGGCAGGAGGAGTTCAGCTACCGGGGGCGGTACTACCATGTGACCGGGCTCAAGATGGAGCCGCGGCCGTATTCGCCCAGGCTGGAGGTGTTCCAGGGGGGGCAGTCGCAGGCGGCGGCGCTGATGGCGGCGGAGCATTCGGACTGGGTGTTCCTGAACGGTGGGCCGCCGGACAAGATCGGCGGGATTATCGAGCGGTTCCGGGCGGAAGCGGCGCGGAGGGGGCGCGAGCTCCGGTTCGCGATGTACGCGATCCCGCTCTGCCGCGCGACCGATGCGGAGGCGGAGTCAGAGGTGGAGGAAATGGTGGCGTCGGTCCGGCCGGAGGCGCTGCAGCAGCGGCGACGGCGGGTGTCGGGCGCGCAGGGGATGTGGGCGCCTTCGGCGGACGCGCTGACGATGCTGGATTCGAACGAGGGGTACGCGTCGCGCCTCATCGGCAGTCCGAAGACGATCCTGAAGCGCATGCGCGCGTTTCATGACCTGGGGGTGGACTGCTTTCACCTGCCGCTGCACGACGAACGGTTCAACGAAGAGGTGCTGCCGCGCCTGCGGAAATGAGGCATGTGTGCCGCGCGTTGTGTGAAGCGGGCGGTATCGCGTTTGGTGTGCTCGGGTAGCATGGGTGCAACCCCAGCCGGAGCGACAGCGATGAACGAATACAACATAACGATCGTCGGTGGCACGGGGATTGTGGGCCGGGAGTTTCTGAAGCTCCTTGAAGCGCGCAATACTCCCGTCGGCCGCCTGCGCCTGCTTGCGACGGCACGTTCGGCGGGGAAGACGGTGGAGTTCCGCGGGCAGACGATAACCATCGAGGAGACGACGCCGGAGAGCTTCACGGCGGATGACCACATTGTGTTTCTCTCGGCATCGGGTTCGGCGTCGAAGGAGTACGGGCCGATAGCGCGGGACAAGGGGTGCTTCGTCATCGACGATTCGAGCGCGTTCCGGATGGACCCGGAGGTGCCGCTGGTGATCCCGGAGGTGAACCCGGAGGACCTGGACTGGCACCGGGGCATCGTGAGCCAGCCGAACTGCACGACGACGCCGATGGTGATGGCGCTGGCGCCGATCCACCGCGAGAACCCGCTGCGGCGCATCGTGGTGAGCACGTACCAGGCGGTCGCCGGATCCGGTGCGGCGGCGGTGGACGGGCTCGAAGCGGAAACGCGGGCCGCGCTGGAAGGGCGGCACGAGCCCTCCGGGACGCAGAAGCGCGAGATTGCGTTCAACGCGGTGCCGCAAATCGACGTGTTCGATGAGGGCGGCTACACGAAGGAAGAGCTGAAGATGGCCAACGAGGCGCGCAAGATTCTGCACGCGCCGGACATTGGCATCAGCGCGACGTGCGTGCGCATCCCGACGTTCTTCGGGCATTCGATGTCGGTGTGGGCCGAGTTCGCGGAGGCGGTGGACCCAGCGGAGGCACGCAAGCAGATGGCGACGGTGCCGGGCGTGCGCGTGATGGATGACCCGGCGGCGGAGGAGTACCCGACGCCGATGGACGCGGCCGGGAACGACGACGTGCTGGTCGGCCGGGTGCGGACGGACGCTTCGACGCCGGGCGGGCTGACCTTCTGGTGCGTGACGGACAGCATCCGCAAGGGCGCGGCGACGAACGTGCTGCAGGTGATTGAAGAGGCGGACCGCCGCGGCGTGATCCAGCGCAAGGTATAGGACGATGCCGGCCCGGCGGTGGCTGGTGATGCTGGTGGGGCTCGCGGCCGTGGTGGTCGTGGGCTTCGCTGTCTTCGACCCGTTCGCGACGGTCCCAAACGGGGAGCCCGGGGAGGACGCGCTGCCATGCGAGGAGGTGCTCGAAGGCGGGCGGTACCCGGATATCCCGGTGGTGGAGGCGGAGCTGCTGGAGGATTGCCGGCCGGAGCTGCGGACTGTGCTCGGGACGCTCGATGCAGGCGGGCCCTTTGTCTATGACGAGGACGATGACATCTTCTTCAACCGCGAGGGATACCTGCCGGGGGCGGAGACGGGCGAATACCGCAGCTATACGGTGGATACGCCCGACCTGGAGCACCGGGGAACGCGGCGGGTGATTACCCTGGGCGACCGTGAGCGGAGCGCGGACGAGTGGGAGGAGCGGTTTTACACCGACGACCACTACGACACGTTCTGGCGCATCGAGGAATGACGTTGGCGG
Source organism: Dehalococcoidia bacterium (assembly GCA_007118095.1). Taxonomy (GTDB): domain Bacteria; phylum Chloroflexota; class Dehalococcoidia; order Tepidiformales; family Tepidiformaceae; genus SLAK01. Next base: position 2,607 of record SKSF01000197.1, on the reverse strand, counting down.
GCATGCCATCGGCGCTGCGAGCCGGGATACCGGGGGTCTACCGCCTGCGGCAGGCGCCGCTGGATGAGCTGCGGGGAGCGTTTGGGGCCCGGCTGCTGACCATCGAGTGTGGTGATGCGGATTCGGTGGAGGCGCTGCTGGAGACGCTGGGGCAAGCGCTGGGTGCGCCGTCGCCCGTGCGAAACCAGGATGCGGGCGTTGAGCTGCTCAGCGGGCGTTCGTGGCTTTCGGATGGCGGCGGGGTGGTGCTGGTCTTGCGCGGCGGGGGGCGGCTGCGGGCGCGGGATGCGGGCCTCGCGGACGCGCTGGCCGGTATCGTGCTGGGGGCGGCGGTGAACTGGTTGCGGCGGCCGGAGGGGGCGCCGCTTTTTGTGCTGGAAGAGGGGGTACGCTGACCCTTAGAAGCGGGGCCGCTACAATCGCCGGGCGGCTTCGTACCAGACTTGTGTTAACCCGGGGAATACTATGCCCAGGCTCCAGACGCGCGACATCATCATGTATTACGAGGAATGGGGAGGAAAGGGCGACCCTGTCCTCCTTATCACGGGACTTGGCGGCGACCTGCAAAGCTGGGCGCTGACGGCGCCGGAGCTTTCGCGGCAGTTCTATGTCGTGACCTTCGACAACCGTGGCGCGGGGCGCACCAGCGCGCCGGACAGGCCCTACACGATTGAAGGGATGGCCGACGACGCGGCGGGGCTCCTGGAGGCGCTGGGGATTGAAAAGGCGCATGTGATTGGCTTTAGCATGGGCGGCTACATCGCACAGGAGATGGCGCTTCGCCACCCGGACCGCGTGAACAAGCTGGTATTGCTTTCGACGGCGCCGGACATCGATGGGTACGGGCGCGCGGTCATCCGGGCGCTGACGACGGTGCGAAAGACGAACGTCAGCCGTGACGGCTTCGTCCGCGTGATGGCGCCGTACATCTACAGCACGGAGTTTCTCCAGGACGAAGAACGCGTGGAGCGGGCGGTCCACAACTCGCTGGCGAACCCGTATCCGCAGCAGGACCACGCGTACCTGCGGCAGGCGGACGCAGTCCTGCGGTTCAATGCACTCCCGCGGCTGAAGGACCTGAAGCACGAGGCGCTAGTGATCCACGGCGAGGAAGACCGGCTGGTCCCGCCGGCGAATGGCCAGCGGCTGGCCGATGCGCTGCCATCGGCGACGTACAAGGAGCTGCCCGGCGGCCACGTGGGCGCGTTCGAGCACCCTGCCGAATACAACGAAGCGTTCATGGAGTTCCTGGGCGTCACGGCGGCGGCAACGCAGGGATAGCGGACGGCGTTAGCGGGCGTCGTCGATGTTGTCGCCCGGGCCGCGGGCCGGGGCGCTGGCGGGTTGGCTGCTGGCCTGTGCGTTGGAGCGGTAGCGGAAAAGGTCGTTAGCGCGCAGCCCGAGCAGCCGGGCGGACGCGAGCCCGAGGATGGCGGTCCAAAGCAAAATGAGAACGTGGCTTCCGATGGCGAAGCTGCCGGCGGCGCCGGGTGTTTCGCCCAGGAGTGAGACGACTGCGGCGAGGACGACTTCGTAGGGACCGACGTCGCCGGGGGTGAGGGGCAGGGTGCGCACCAGGTTCGGCCCGATGGTGACGAAGATATAGGTGTAGAGCGGCAGGTCGAGGGCGAATGCCTGCCCGAGCAGGACGAAAACCAGCGTTTCGGAACCGAAGACAGCGAGGCTGACGGCGAACACCCGCAATGCGCGGAGGGGCGTCCGTAGCTCCCGCATACCGTCGATGAAGCGGTTGAGCACGGTGCTGAGCAGTTCGACCGGGCGAGCAGGGAGCCACCGGAAGACCGGGCGGGTCGAGAGGTCGCCGGGGTACCAGGTTTCGGAGACGAAGGCGGCGGTGACGAAGGCCGACACGAGCACCAGGGTGGCGGCGGCGATGAGTTCGCCCGGGAGCAGCGGGACGGGGACGAAGAGCAGGATGACGGCGACGATGACGAACATGGTGAGCCAGTTGAGCGGGGTCTCGACGCCGAAGACGGTGCCTGCGAGTTCGGCGCGGGAGAGCTGGAAGCGGTTGGCGGCGACCTGGATGCGGGCGATGTCGCCGCCGCGGAAGGGGACGACGACGTTTGCCAGCCGGGAGATGAGGTAGATGCCGGTGATGGAGCGGAGGGGGATGTTGCTGTGGTGGGCGAGGATGAGCCGCCAGCGGTAGGCGGCGACGGCCTGCGCGACGGCGAAGGCGGCGGTCGCCGCGAGTACCCAGGGGATGCTGACGGCCCGGAGGCGCCCGGCGGCTTCGTGGAGGTCGACGCGCCAGGCGAGCACGCCGAGCAGGAAGGCGCTCAGCAGGAGCTGGAAGAGGAGGTCGCCGTACCGGCCGCGCATGTGCATCCATCATGCGACCTGGACCGGGGGCTGTGGGGGCGGGGGGATCAGGGGGAGGTGGCCAGCGGTGCTGCTTCGGCCGGGGACGTGCCAGGCGGCGCGCCGACGCGCTCGAAGTTGGTGATGAGCAGTTCGTCGATAGCCGAACGGCGGGCAGCGTTGGAGTTGATGGCGCGCGACATGGGGACGACGCGGATGGTGAAGCCGCGGTCTTCGTAGAGCTCGCGGACGTAGGGGTGGCTGGAATTGGAGAGCATAGCG
>SKSF01000006.1 GCA_007118095.1 Dehalococcoidia bacterium | reverse complement strand
GAGAAGGATGCGCGTGGCTCACAGGCCTGGGCGCCGGAGGGCGTGGTCCAAGAAGCGACGCGACGGCTCAAGGATTCCAACCCCGAGCTGATCGTGATGGGTGACGTCTGCCTGTGCGAATACACGGACCATGGCCATTGCGGGCTGCTGCTGCCGGACGGGCGGGTCGATAACGACGCAACGTTGCCGCTGCTCGCGCAATCGGCTGTGTGCATGGCCGAAGCCGGGTGCGACATCGTGGCGCCGAGCGACATGATGGACGGTCGCGTTGGGGCCATCCGCGAGGCGCTGGATGCAGCCGGACTCGACGAAACCCCCATCCTCTCGTACGCGGCAAAGTTTGCCAGCGCGTTCTACGGGCCATTCCGCGAAGCGGCCGACAGCACACCTGCATTTGGTGACCGGCGCGGCTACCAGGCGGACCCGGCCAACGCGCGGACCGCGGTGGACGAGGTGCTTACCGACCTCGCGGAGGGCGCCGACATGGTGATGGTGAAACCCGCGCTCCCGTATCTCGATATCGTGCGCCAGGTGCGGGACGCAGTGGACGTCCCTGTGGCGGCCTACAATGTGAGCGGCGAGTACAGCATGCTCATGGCCGCAATCGAGAAGGGATGGCTGGACGCCGACCGGGCAGTCGACGAGGCCCTGCTCTCAATCCGGCGCGCGGGCGCGGATTTCATGTTGACCTATCACGCGAAGGACTGGGCGCGCCGCCACTGCCAGCACGCAGGCGCGTGATGTCCGCCGCGCGGGACGGGTGATCAGCCGGACCGGGTGGGGGTGGTCGCGATGACCGTGCGGCGCGAGGGCACCTGCGGTTCCTGGCACGCGCGCACAAATGCGGCGTCAACGACATCGATGAGCCCGCATTCGCGGGCGGCGGTCCGGATGTAGGAAACCGTGCCAGAGATGGTCTGTTCGAACCCGGGCCAGGGTTCGCACCTCAAGACGCGCAGGTGCCGGGAGGATTCGTTCCATTCCACGACAAGCCGTGCATGCGAACCTGGTCCGGCGCTCAGCCGCGTGTAACCACCGAGGTATTCCTTGCTGAGGTGCAGGCCGCGACTCGTGGCATCGATATCCGCCCGCTGAAGTCCATCCCAAAGTTCACCGAGGGCCAAGAACAACCGGAATGCAACGTCGGACGTATCTGCTTTCAAAGTCGAAACTCCTGCGAAGTGATCGCGCCCCGTGGCTATATGAACGGGATTCTACGCTATTCCGGAGGACTTTGTGCAAGCAGTTTCTATGGCTTGCATAGAGGGCAATGGGAAATGGCTATCGAAGGTAGGTGCTGACGCCCTCCTCGAGGGTTTTCATGGGGATGTTGAAGGCCTCGACGACTTCCGTGTTGTCTGCGGTGCCTTCCATGGTCACGAAGTCCATGGCGTCGGGGGTGAGCGGACGGCCCGGGAGGAACTGGGCGACGCCGGCTACGATTTTCATGAACCATACGGGGTGATGGAGCAGGAGGCGCTTCTTGCCCTGGACGCGGAGAGCGGTCTTCACAATCTCGTCCATGGTGAGCTCCTGTGGACCCGCCAGTTCGAAGATGCGGTTCTTTGGAGCCTGCATGGCGGCATTGGCGATATAGGCTGCCGCGTCGCCAACGAAGATCGGGGAGATGCGGGTCTTGCCGTTGCCAATGATGGGGACAAAGGGAAGAAACCGTGCGAACCCGAGGAAGCGGTTGAGGGAAACATCCTGTTCGCCGTAGACCCAGGAGGGGCGAAAGATGGTGTAGGGAACGCCGCTCTGGATGATGTGTTGTTCTTCCTGCCACTTGAAGCGGAGCCAGTGATAGGGCGCATCTTCCGCCGCACCGTTGCCACTGAGACCGACAAAATGATTCACCCCCGCAGCCTTCGCCGCATCGACCAGGTTGATAGTCCCGCCGAGGTCGATACGTTCGAAGGTGAGGCCTTTGCGCGGATTCTCCATCGGATAGTTGGGAAGCTGTACGGCGTCTATAACCACCTGCCAGCCGCGGAGCTTCTCGTCGAGGCGCGTCGGGTCGGTGACATCGCCCTGGACCCAGGAGACACGGCTGTTGGCAGGCCGTGAGCGGGAGAGTACGCCCACCTCCATGTCCGCGAAGAGCAGGGCATCAACAATGGTTGAGCCGAGAAAGCCGGTACCACCGGCGACAAGGATTTTCATGGGCATACTCCCGGGAAACAAAGATGAGCGTCACACTCAGGCTACTACGCTGAGATCCGCGAGATATATACGCGCGCAAGCGCTCGGCCGTGCACGGGTGATTGCGGCGGTGCGCGGGTACGTATCTCGCGGGGGAGTGCATGGACGACGTCGACTTGCTGGTCATTGGTTCGGGCTTCGGCGGATTAACCGCCGGCGCCCTTGGGGCCGCAACCGGGTTACGCACGCTCGTGCTGGAGCAACACACGCGGCCCGGGGGGTGCGCCGGGGATTTCGCGCTGGACGGTTTCCGGTTCCCGGCAGGCGCGACGGTCATCACAGGGCTTGAAGAGGGCGGCATCCTGCGGCAGGTCGTTGATGCGTCGGGGGCCGAGGTGCACAGCTCGCCACTCGACCCATCGATTATCCTCCACGTCGATGGGATGACACTGCCATACGTACAGGACCATGAGCGCTGGAAGGCCATTTTCCGTGAGGCCTTTCCCGAAGCGCCGGACGGCTACGTCAGGTTCTGGGACTGGGCCCACCGGGTGGGCGGTGCCGTCTACGATATCGGCACGGCGCTTCCTTCGTTCCCCATACAGGGCCTGGACGACATCCGCCGCAGCCTGCCGGCCCTGCAACCGGACGTCGTGAGGACGCTGCCGTGGCTCGTTTCGACCGTGGAAGCCGTGAAGCAAAGGTTCGGAGCGATCGGCCATCCCCCCGCAGACCGGCTCATCGACGGAGTCCTCATCGACGCGACCGGCGCCACGTCCGGGACATGCAGCGCAGTACAGGGCGCCATTGCGATCGACCTGTACCGGCGTGGGTGCCAGTGGGTCGACGGCGGCCCCGCTGCCATAGCGATGGCGCTCGTCCGTGCGACACGGCGGTCGGGCGGCGAAGTGCGGTTCCAGGCGCGAATCGAGCGGGTTCGCAAGAGGACGGGGGGCTGGGTCGCGCGGACCGCGGACGGCGACATCGTCCGAGCCCGGGCCGTGGTCGCGAACGTGCCGCCCCAGGCGCTCGATGCCCTCCTGGGCCGCCATGTTGAACGCGAGGAGGACATCGATAGCTGGGGCGCCTTTGTGCTGCACCTCGGGATTGATGGCGCCGGGCTCGAGGGAATCGATCCGTTTCACCAGGTCCTGGCGCTCACCGGCGAGCCGCTACCGCCCTGGGGCGAAAACGCATTCGTCTCGATCTTCCCGGGGCGCGGCACGCGCTGGTCGGTTTCGGTGTCCACGCATACAGATGTCAATTCGTGGGAGCTTCCAACGGAAGAAGTGGCCAGGCACCGCTGTATGATGGAAGAAGCGCTTGTGGACGCGACGGCACGGGCAATCCCGGACATTCAGGAGCGCATTGTCCTGCAGCGGTCGGCGATTCCGCGTACGTTTGAGCACTACACGCTGCGGCCTCGGGGCTTCGTCGGCGGGCTGGTGCAGCGGCCGGGGAGATCGACGTTCCGCGCGCCCGGACACCGGGTTGCCCCGGGACTCGCGCTGGCCGGGGATCACGTGTTTCCCGGCCAGGGGACTGTTGGCGTGGCACTGTCGGGGATCAACGCGTATCGCGACGCGTGCCAGTACATCGGGACGGGGAGTTTGTTATGACACGCGTGAGCCACCAGGGACGATTCCGGGTACCGGCGGCCGAGATGTATGCGTTCCACCGCGACGTGCGGAACCTCGCCCGGGTCTCACCGCCATTTCCGCGGGTACGTGTCGAAGGAGGTGGCAAGCCAGCCGAACCCGGTGACGAGCAGAGGGTGACGCTGCATGGCGGGCTCTTCCGGGTGCGCACGCGTGCCCGTATCACACGGCTGGTCCCGCCGGCGGACGCGAACCCCGGCTATATGGAAGACACCCTGGTCGAGGGCCCGTTCCGGTATTGGCGGCATCAGCACCAGGTGTTCCCGGTGGCGGAGGGCTGCATCCTGCGCGATGTAGTCGAGTTTGAGTTGTTCCCTTCGCGGGTGGGGAAACTACTGGATGCTGTCATCGCAAAGCCGGCGTTCAAACTGATGTTCAGGTACCGGCATTGGAGGACAGGCCGGCTTCTCCGTGTGAAGCGATAAAAATCTACGAGCGTGGAAGCGTAGCGCCAGGGACACGGCCTTGCTAGGATCACAGATGTGCCCGCGACCGGGCGCCCGTGGGGCTGTAGCTCAATCGGGAGAGCGTTTGACTGGCAGTCAAAAGGCAGGGGGTTCGAATCCCCCCAGCTCCACCAATTTTCTCCCCTGTCTGCTGGACGACGACACGACGCGTCGGCACGGAATCGCGGTGGATGACGACCACGCGTTGATTGACCGCCGGTACGAAGGCGTCTTGTGCGCGAGAGGCCCCATGGTTGTACGCGTATCCGGCGGCGGCCGCTGCCGGCGGCGTGGAAAGGCCGAGCTGGGACAGCAGATACTGTATGTCCATGTACTCGTGTTCGGCGATTATCTGCCCGTCGCGCACTTCGAGAACCAGCCGACGGGCAGCTCCATGCGCATGCCGGTCGGCGGGATCCCCATGAGCTTGCTGGTGTGTGTGCCTCGAGCAACGAATCCCAAGACGGAGATCGCGTCGCCGCACGTGACTCCAACTCGAGCTGTGCGTCAGGGAAGGAACTGGTCCAGGCCTGACCTTCGGCAATACCGGCCTCCGGGCCCTCGAGGTAGCGGCCATCACCGCTGCGACAGAAATATGCCGTGTCATAGAGCTCCCGCGAGCGATCCCAGTCGCGACGGTTGAATGCTTCGATGTCTTCGCGGCCTATGTCTGCTGTATCGGTCACGCCTAACCCCACTTCCGGACGTCTCTGCCCTCCGGGCCTGGCGAGTTCGTATCCGAGACGCCATTAGAGACGGATCTGCCAGGCGCCGATGATTATCGAATGCGATTCGAATTTGTCCAATGAGCGTTATTGTAACCACAATCCCGGGGCTTCACGTGCCTAGCATATGCCCCGGCGCGGGGGGTGTTACGTACGGTGCCGAACCTCCACGCCGAGGACGCTTGACTTGCTCTGCTGGTGTCATACGTTGGGTGCAGGATCTATAACAGGCGGCGAAATGATAGCGTCAGTCTGAAAGCCCTCAACGCTCGAGGAGGCCCCCATGACTTATGTAATTACGTCTCCGTGCATCGATGTGCAGGACCAGTCCTGCGTGGAGGTGTGCCCGGTCGACTGCATCCACTTCGAGGAAGGCGAAGACCGGATGCTGTACATCGACCCGGAAGAGTGCATCGACTGCGGTGCCTGCGAACCGGCGTGCCCGGTGACGGCGATCTTCACCGAGGACGATGTGCCCAATGAGGAGTCGGTCTTCACGGAACTCAATGCCCAGTGGTTCCAGGACAAGGCAACTGTCCGCGCGAAGGTTAACGAGATCGCACCACCGGCATGAAGCTCGTCCTGGCATTGCCGGGGACGCCAGGCGCGAAAGGGGATGCCGTCGGCATCCCCTTTCGCTTTGATTCCTACGCCCGGGTGGAAGGCTATTCGAAACCTTCCAGTTTCTTGAGTGCTTCGTTCGCTTTCGGCGGCACGGTGATCGACGGATATGGACCTTCGAGGGCATCCACCACGGGAGAGAACGACGGCTCGACAAGAGGCTGCAGGACGTGATGTGCGCCTTCGTGCAGCCAGACTGAACCAGGGTTCGTCAGCAGACGCCGCAAGATGGGTGCAACGGACGGCTTGCCGATGGCGTGCAGCGCTTCGGCGGCGGTCCAGCGGACTGACGGGTTCTGATCTTCGAGGAGGTCGATCAACGCGGGAACGGACCGCTCGTCGCGGAGTTCGCGCAATGCCTTTGCCGCAGACCACCGGATATCGCCGTGTCTCCTCCGTGTTGCACCTGTCAGTGCATCGACGGCATCGCGATCGATCAGCTCTTCGCGGGCCTGGCGGCGTAGCTGCCAGTCTGGCGCGGCAAGCCAATCGACCAGGGTCTCGGTCTCTGCGCCTTTCACACGACGCGCGCGTTCTTCCGCCTCCTGTGCCTGAGTCGGAGCGTCCGAGCCCTCAGCCGGCGCCCCGTCGGACGGTGGCATCGGCGGTGTCGCATCGTCCGCATGGGAGGAGGTTAGGCGGCTTCGCATTGCGGGGCCCACCAGGACGACCGGCACGGGCGATTCCCGCACGACCGTCTCCGCGACGCTGCCGAGCAGTGCCCGGCCGATGCCTCCGCGGCCACGCGTTCCCATGACAACCAGGTCGGCGTCCGTTTCGCGCACGGCATTTACGATGCCCTCGGCCGTGTCATCGTAGAACTCCACGCCCACTTTTGCTTCGATGCCGTCCAGGTGCCGTTCCGCGAGGTCCCTCAGCATGGCCTCCGCACCGGTCCGCATAGTCGTGAACGCCTGAGACCGGTCTTCCGCATAGCGTGGCGCCGGGTCCTGGGTGGGGAGGGCCTGCCCGGTTGCCGTGCCCCCGGGTGTAAACGCATGCCACGCGCCACCGGCAGCCGTTTCGTGGACGTCGTCAGGGTCGATGACGGTGACGAGGTGGAGCTCCGCCCCCGTCTTTCTCGCCCAGTCTCCCGCAACGTCGAGTGCGCTTTCGCCTATTGGGCTGCCGTCGAGGGCGATGACTATCCGCATCCGCCGTACCTCCGTGAATGGTGCTGATGGCCAGCATAGTACCAGCAGTATTGTC
>SKSF01000014.1 GCA_007118095.1 Dehalococcoidia bacterium | reverse complement strand
GTAATTTCGAGTGTGGTCCCCGGTTCGCCGGCCGACGCGGCAGGGATCGAGCCGGGGGACAAGGTGCTTTCGATCGCAGGCCAAACGCCGCGCGACGTGGTTGACATGCGGTTCTACCAGGCGGACGAGGAAGTCGCGGTCCTTTTCGAGAAGGCGAACGGGCTACAGGATTATGTCCTGTTCGAGAAGGAAATCGACGAGGACCTCGGGCTCGAGTTCGAACACGCGACCTGGGACGACGTCATCCTGTGCAACAACAACTGCTTCTTCTGCTTCCTGAAGGGACTCCCCAAAGGGATGCGGAAGTCGCTGTACCTGAAAGATGACGACTACCGCCTGAGCTTCCTCCATGGCAACTTCGTGACGCTGACGAACCTGACCGAGGATGACTGGGCACGAATTGAAGAACAGCGACTCAGCCCGTTGAACATCTCGGTCCACGCGACCGAGCTTGAGCTCCGGCGTTCGATGCTGAGCAACCCGAATGCGCCAGATATCCTGGAACAGATTGCGCGGCTGCGCACGCTCGGTATCGAGGCGCACACGCAGATTGTGCTCTGCCCGGGCGTGAACGATGGGGCCCACCTCGAACGCTCCGTGCTCGACCTCGCAGCGCTCCAGCCGGCCGTGCGCAGCATTTCGATTGTGCCGGTGGGCGCCAGCCCGAAGCTTGAAGACTGGTCACGCGAGCGGGATGGGATCGAGCTGGTGCGGCCGACACGGGAGTACGCACGCGAGATTGTGAACCTTGTGCGGCCGCTGCAGAAGCGCTTGCGTGCGGAACACGGGCGCACGATCGTCCACTGCGCCGATGAGTATTACGTAACCGCCGGCGAACGCGTGCCAGGCGCAGCCGCCTACGAAGGCTATGGCCAGTACGAAAACGGCATCGGCATGGTGCGGACCATGCTGGAAGACTGGGCGCGGACGCGGTCGCGGCTAAAGCGCTCGGGCGAGCGGTTCGATGGCCAGGCAGTGACCATCGCGTCGGGCACCCTGATTGCGCCGGCGCTGGCCGAAGTCGGCGAGGAGCTGGCGGAGCTTACAGGCGCCCGGGTGCGGGTCGTCCCGGTAACCAACACGGCATTTGGCGAGCGGGTGAAGGTGAGCGGGCTGCTGTGCGGACACGACATCATCCGCGCCGTGCAGGACGTGGACGCCGGGATCATCGCGTTGCCGCGGCCAAGCCTCGATTACTTCGGGCGCCGGTTTCTCGACAGCATCACGGTGAACGAGCTGCGCGAGCGGGTGTCGGCACCGGTGGTCTTCGCGTCGCAGTGGAGCGAGGTCGTGGAGGCGCTGCGCGGGTCGCGGCCCGAGCCGGGGCGGCTTCCAGTGACGAACGGAGCGTTCTGGAGTGAAGAACGGGAGAAGGTACCGGCGGGCGGGAGCTGGGTCCCGGCCTGAGCTTAGAACCGGACCATGCTACACTTTTTTTGTGCTGCGAAGTTTAGATGAGCCTCCAGCCGTGACTGTCGACGCATTGCCCGGCGCCCCGAAAGCGGAAGCGGGTGGCCAGGCAGACCCAGCGTGGCCGCACAACCGCGAAGCGGCCGGCACCCACGAACCACGACAAGCGGACCTTAACGTCACCCAAGGGGCGGCGTTTCACTTTAACGAAACCAGCAAGGGGAAGTGAGATACCCGGCCTTTCCCGGGAGAGAAACACGTGGAATTAGCACAACTCGAAGCATTTTTGCAGGTAGCACACCATCGTTCCTTTAGCCGCGCGGCCGAGGCGCTGTTCCTCACGCAGCCCTCGGTGACGGCACGTATCCAGTCGCTGGAGCGCGAGCTCGGCGAACGGCTCTTTGAGCGCAGTGGCCGAAGCGTGAGCCTGACCGATGCGGGGCTCGCGTTCATCCCGCACGCGCAGCGCGCGCTCACCGCGGTGCAGGAAGGCGCTGATGCCATCGACGCGGTGCGCCACGGAGAGGTGGGCAACATCCGTGTCGGGGCGAGTTCGAGCATTGGCACCTATATGCTGCCCGAGACGATGCGCCGCTACCGGGAGATGCGCCCGGGGGTGCATGTCAACCTGATGATGGGCCAGACCGAGGACATCGTGGAGCGGCTGCTCGCCGGGCTAATCCACATCGCTATCTGCCGACTGACCCAGCACCCCGAGCTGGAGTCGATCCACCTCTACAACGACACGTTGTCGCTGGTGGTGCCGCCCAGCCACACCTTTGCGAAGCGGAAGAGCGTCACGCTTTCGGAGGCATCCGAGCAGCCGTTCATCTTCTTCGACCGGAACTCGAGCTATCACGGGCTGGTCTACGGGACCTTCCTCCGGGCCGGCGTCGCGCCGGAGTCCGTGATGGAGATCGACTCGATGGAGGGCATCAAGCACATGGTAGAGGCGGGGCTCGGCGTCGCCATCCTGCCCGAGATGTCGATGCGGCGCGAGCGCGAAGCCGGTGACCTGATCCAGGTGCCAATTTCGGACATTGAACAGCCTGCGCAGCGCGAGGTCGGCCTCCATGTGTTGAAGAACCGCATCATGTCACCCCCGATCCGCGACTTCATCAAGCTCATCGGCGAGGAACACGGCCTGACGAAGATCCTGGAGGAGAACGTCCTGGCCGAAGAGCAGCAGGAACCGGCACAGACGGCCTGACACCGCCAGCTGGCAAGGTAGACTGCCCCCTGGACGCCGAAAACACGGCCGACAGGGGGCTTTTTCGTGGACGAGACGTGGCGCCTGGTGGGCGGACACATTTGGACAGGCACGGGGCGAGAAACGGTGCGCGGGGAGGTCTCCGTTTCGGACGGGACAATCGTCGCCGCCGGGGACACGGGCGAAGGAGAGCCCATCGATGTCTCGGGATGCACGGTCATCCCGGGGCTCATCGAGGCGCATGCACACCTGTGTTTCAATGGCGAATCCGGGTGGCGCGCGGTGTACGACAGCGATACGCCCGGGCGGATGTTGCTCCGCATGGCAGATGCTGGCCGGCGCATGGTCGAGGCCGGGATCACGACGGTGCGCGACCTTGGCGCCCCCACAGCGCTGGCACTGGAAGCCCGCGCGGCGTTTCGCGATGGACTCGCGAAGGGGCCCGACCTGCTGGTCTCGGGCGCGCCTATCACCACCACCGGCGGGCACTGTCACTTCATGGGCGGGGAAGCAGACGGCGAAATCGAGCTGCGCAGGGCCGTGCGCGAACGCGTCAAGGCAGGATGTGACTGGATAAAGGTGATGGCGACGGGTGGAAACATGACCCCGCGGACGAACCCGCTGCGCGCGCAGTACACCGTCGACGAACTGCGCGCGGTGGTCAGCGAGGCGCACCGGCTTCGCCGGCCCGTCGCCGCACACTGTCACGGGACCGAAGGGATCCGGAACGCCGTAGAGGCGGGCGTTGACACCATCGAGCACTGCTCGTTCGCCGGTGAAGCGGGCGTGGAGCAGGATGAGGAGACCATCGCGCGGATCGCCGAGCGTGGCATCGTGATCTCGCCGACGATCTCGGCCGGCTACCGGTTGTGGCCCGATGATGGACGCCGCGAACAGCGCCGCGCGCTGTCGCGGGCGCTCGTCCGGCACGGTTGCGCGATGGTGATGAGCACAGACTGCGGCATCCCCAACGTGCCGCACGACGCCCTTGCGGAAGGGATGGAGGTCGCACAGGAGCTGACCGGCCTGTCGCCCGGTGACGTGCTTGCCCTGGCGACATCGCGAGCGGCGGCATTGCTGGGGATGGACAACCGCGGGACGATCGAAGAAGGGAAGCGCGCCGACCTCGTCGTGGTCGCGGGGGACCCGGCGGCGGACCTCTCGGCGCTGCGCCGCGTTCGGATGGTGTTTCGCAGCGGCGAGCGGGTTGTTTAGGAGCGTTCGCCCGGACTGGCGCGCGGCGCTAGACTCGAAGGATAACGTGAAGGTTTGGATTCCATGATTTCGAGCATCGTGCTGGCCGCTGGCCTTTCATCCCGCATGGGGCAACCGAAGGCGTTGCTCGACTGGGGCGGCGAGCCGCTCGTCAATTACCAGGTGAAGCAGCTCCTGGAGGCGGGCGTCGACGAAGTCGTCGTTGTGCTCGGGTACCGCGCGGACGAAGTGAGCCGCGTGATCCGCCACGTGCCGTGCCGGCCCATGCTGAACGCGCGCTACCAGATGGGCCGTGCAGGTTCGCTGCGCGTGGGCGCGAAGGCGGTGAACCGTGACGCCGACACGATTGTCATCGTGAACGTTGACCAGCCGCGGCCGGCCACCTTCATCAAGTCATTGCTGGACGCGCATGCAAGCGGCGATTGGCTTGCGACCCGCCCGGTGCATGACGGCCATGGCGGACACCCGATCATCGTGTCGGGCAAACTGCGCGGCGAACTGCTCGCGGCCCAGGACGAGAGCGACGGGCTGCGCGGTGTCCTGCGCGCCCACGCGGACCAGGTACAAGACGTGCCGGGCGGCGACGAGGCCCACCTTGACATCAACACGCCAGACGATTACGAGCAGGCACGTCCGCAGACCGCATCAGCCTGATCCTGTCCGCGTATGGCCGACAAGCCCCGAGCAGTCATCCTCGACCTCGACGCGGCGGTCATCGATAGCCGGCCGGCCTGGCGCTACGCGCTGGAAGAAGCGGTGATGATGGTCACCGGCGAGCGGGTCGACACAGGAGAGCTCGTTGACGAGTACCGCCAGCGGCCATGGCATCATGTCGTACCCATCGTGGTCCATGACCGGGAAGCACAGGACCGGTGCATCGAGCTGTGCGAGCAGTACTTCCGCCGGAGCGCGCTCAAGCGCCTCCTGGTGTTCGACGGGATCGGGATGGCGCTCGACCGGATCCGTGGCGCGTATGTGGAGATGGGCGGGGTCACGCGCGAAGCGCACCCCAACGCGATGCGCCAGATCGAATCGACGGGTGTTGACCGTTTCCTGAGCGTGCTTGCACCGACCAACGAAGGCGGCTGGGATGCCGTCGCGCGGTTCACCGAGTGCGTGACGTACCTCGAAGCAGACCCAACAAAGACCGTTTTCGTGTCGCCGGTAGAAGAAGACCTGGCGTCGGTTTCACAGACGGGGGCGCTGCCAATCCGTGCCGCGTGGGCGGAGGACACAACGGTCTGTGAGAATGGCCTGGAGCATCCTTCGTTGCTGTGGGCATCGCTCGAGAGGATGACCTGGGAACGATCCTGACGCTCAAGTGCCGGAACCACCGGGCAATGTTGATGTGGAGTATGCGCAATCCGCGCAGTTCATCGTCCATACTGGACGGGGTAGATTGACGAAACCTGCAATTCTGTTCACCGGGGGTACTTGTGACGACGAAGATTGGCATCAACGGCTTTGGGCGAATCGGGCGGCTGACGCTGCGCGCGATTGTGGAGCGCAATTCGAGCGACCTGGAGGTCGTTGCGATCAATGACCTCGTAGAACCGGAGGTCAACGCGAACCTCTTGAAATACGACAGTAACTACGGCGTGTGGGACCACGATGTGCGGGCGACCGACAACGGCATCGTCGTCGACGGCAAGGAGATCCGGGTGACCGCGGAGCGCGAGCCGGCGAAGATCCCGTGGGGTGACGCGGGCGTCGACATCGTGGCGGAATGCTCGGGCTTCTTCACGGACGCGACGCAGGCGAAGGATCACCGCCGCGACGGGGTGAAGAAGGTCATCATCAGCGCGCCGGCAAAGAACGAAGACGCGACGTTCGTGCTCGGCGTCAACGACGAGAAATACGACCCCAACCAGCACCACATCATTTCGAACGCGAGCTGCACCACCAACGGACTGGCGCCCATCGTGAAAGTGATCGTCGACAACCTGGGCATCCAGAAGGGCCAGATGACGACGATCCACAGCTACACGAACTCGCAGAAAATCCTGGACCAGGCGGGGGGCAAGGACCCACGCGAGATGCGTGCCGGCGGCCTCAACATCGTCCCGACCTCCACGGGCGCGGCGCGGGCGCTCCGGCTGGTCATCCCCGAGGTGGAAGGAAAGCTGGACGGGCTCGCCTACCGGGTGCCGACGCCGACCGTCTCGATCGTCGAAGTGGTGGCACTGACAGACAAAGAAACCACGGAGGAAGCACTCAACGGGATGGTGCAGGAGACGGCAAGCGAGCAGATGAAGGGCATCCTGGGCTTCACCACGGAGCCGCTCGTCTCCATGGACCTGAAAGGCGATGAGCGCTCGAGCATCGTGGACTCGATTTCGACGAAGGTGGTCGGCGGGAACCTGGTGAAGCTCGCCGCGTGGTACGACAACGAATGGGGATACGCCTGTCGCATTGGCGACCTGTGCACGTTCGTGGCAAAGAAAGGTCTGTAACCGGGGCGCGATTGCAGCGTGTGAGCGCCCGGGGGCCTATCCTCTGACCCGGTAACGCCAAACAAGGCGCCGTTTATCACGGCGCCTTGTTGTTCACGGGGGAAGGCTTGACCGAGACAGCCGCGCAACAGCGTGCGGAGACGGGGAAGGCGCCCGGACGCCTGGCGAAGGCCAGGGCTATTGGGCTGCGGTGGGACGTTGCCCTCTTCGTCATCCTCCTCCTAGGGGCGCTGCTGCGATTCCACGGGCTCGGATGGGACCAGCCGGAGGGCGCAGACTACCCGCTGCAGATGCACCCGGATGAGCGGTTCCTCTCCATCGTGTCGAACGGGGCGGACTGGCCGTCGTCACCCGGCGAGTACTTCGACACCGATACCAGCCCGCTGAACCCGTACAACATCGAAGGCGTCAACGCGTACGTCTACGGGACGTTCCCGCTCTTCTGGCAGAAGGCGGTCGCGACCGGGGCCGACCGGGGTATGTTCGCACCGTTCGAATGGGTGGGATTGGACGTGCCCGCCGGGGACCCGCCCGGCGCCGGGAATTCGTACAACCAGGCGGTCGTCTGGGGGCGCCTGCTCACAGCGACGGTCGACACGATCACCATCGCGCTGGTCTTCGCGCTGGGGACGGTCCTCTTCTCCCGCGGGGTGGGCCTGCTTGCCGCGCTGGGGTACGCGCTGGCGGTGCTGCCGACGCAGCTCGCCCACTTCTTCACGATGGACCCCTACGTCACCACGTTCGCGACGGCGACCGCACTGACCGCCGTCCTTTCCGTGACCGCCCAGGGGACACGTGCGTCCTTCACATGGTCTGCGTTATGTGGTGTCGCGCTGGGGCTCCTGCTTGCGAGCAAGCCGAGCGCGCTCGTGCTGGCGCCGCTGCCGGTCCTCGCAACAGCGGCGCGGATTGGCCTCCGCGATCTTCCGGGGCTGGGCCTGCGGTGGCGCGGCGAGCGCCCTTCGCTGCAGGGGAACTGGGCGTCGGACATCGGCTGGCTGAGCCTGGTCATGATAATTGGCGCCTGCGTTTTCCGGCTGACCCAGCCCTATGCTTTCGTGGCGCCGGATTTCGGCAGCGGCGTGTTCGACTTTGTCCGCGGCGTCGTGAGCATCTTCGAAATCAACCCCGAGTGGCGGGCGGACATCGAGCGCGAACAGGAGCTGCAAAGCGGCGACGTGAACCACCCGCCGTTTGTGCAGTTCGCGGACTACATCCGCGGCGTGACACCGCTCGAACACATGGTGCTGTTCGGGATGGGGCCGCTGCTCGGCATTGCGGGGCTGGCCGGGACCGTGGCGGCCGGGGTGACCATGTTCCGCCGTCGCGAACTGGTTTTCCTTGTCCCGCTGGCGCTTGCCGTCATCATCTTCGGCTTCCACGCGCCGCGCTTCGTGGCGTTCATGCGCTACTTCCAGCCGATGTATCCGGTGCTCATCCTGTTCGCGGCATGGGGCGGGCTCGAACTGTGGCGGATGGCCCGCACATACGCCCCTTATGCACCTGTGGTGGACCGGTGGCCCACCGTGCGGGGGCGGAGCCTGCGGCTGCCCGTGCGGCCGCGAGGTGTACACCTGCAATGGGGCGCGGTGGCCATTATTGGCGTGGTGGTGGCGGGGACCGCGTGGTGGGCGCTGGCGTTCCAGAACGTGTACGCGGAGACACACCCGCGCATCCAAGCAAGCGAATGGATTTATGACAACGTACCCGCCGGCGCGACGATCAGCGGGGAAGCGTGGGACGACACCATCCCGTACACCCTTCCCGGCGGCCGTTCGAGCGCCGACTACAACATCGTCACGTTCGACATCTACCGCACGGATTCGCCGGAGAAAATCCGGGACCTGGTGTACGGATCGCCTGATGGCGAGCGCGAAGGATTGGACGGCGTCGACTACGTGGCGGTGAGTTCGAACCGTGTGCGGGGGTCGGTCGAAAAGCTGGAGCGCGAGTACCCGGCGACGATGCGCTACTATGAGCTGCTCGACAGCGGCGAGATGGGCTTCGAGCCGGTGGCCAATTTCGAAGTCCGGCCCTCGCTCCTGGGGATCTCGGTCGACGATTCCGGGGCGGGGGAGGCGTTCACCGTCTACGACCACCCGGAAGTGTGGATTTACGAGAAGACCGACGCGTGGGACCCCGACCGGGCATTTGAGCTGATCTCCGAAGCACACCCGGAGCAGGCGGTCACGCTATCGCCGGCACAGGGGATGAGCAACGGGGCGCACCTCACCGCGGAGGAGGCGGAGACCCAGCAACAGGGCGGCACGTTCTCGGACATCTTCGACCGTGACGGGGTGTTCGGGACGTGGCCGTGGCTCTGGTGGCTCATCTTGCTGCAGGTGGCTGCACTGGCGACCGTGCCGTGGGTGACCTGGCTCTTCCGGGCCATGCCAGACCAGGGCTACGGGTTGACGAAGGTGGCTGGCTTCGCCGGGCTCGGGTTGATTACCTGGGCGCTGGTCGCGTGGGATGTCGTGCAATTCTCGGGCGGGCTGGTATGGGTGGTGCTCGCGGGGATGGTCGTGGCCGGGCTCGCTGGCGGGGCTGTGCGATGGCGGGCGCTGCTGTCGGACCTGCGCGGGTCGTGGAAGGCGTGGGTCGCCATTGAGGCTGTCTTCTTCGCCGTGTTCTTCGGGTATCTCCTGCTGCGGGCGTGGAACCCGGACCTCTGGCACCACCCGCGCGGCGGCGAAAAGCCAATGGAACTGGCCTACCTGACGGCCGTCGCGCGTTCGACCATCCTGCCGCCGTTCGACCCCTGGTTCGCCGGGGGGACGATGAACTACTACTACATGGGGTGGTTCCTGCTGGCGGCGCCCATGCGGGCGCTTCAAATGGCGCCCGAGATCGCGTTCAACCTGGGCATCGCCACCTACGCCGCATTGACCGCGACCGTAGCCGCATCGACCGGGTACAACCTGGTGGCGCTCAGCACCTTCCGGGCGGCAGCGCTAAGGGGCGCCAGGTGGGTACGGCGGCGGGCTGCGATTGCCGGTGGCGTGCTTGCGGTGGTGTTGCTGATGGGCATCGGCAACCTGGACGGGGGACACCAGGCCGTCGAGCGGCTCCAGGCGGTGAACCAGTGGGAGTTCCTGGAGGGCGTGCCCATCCTTGGTGGCCTGGTGGGAATGTTCGGCGGGTTGTGGGCGTGGATAGCCGATGGGGCGCAGCTCCCGCCGTTCGACTGGTGGCGGAGCAGCCGCGTGCACTTCGGCCAGATCGACATAACCGAGTTCCCATTCTGGACCTTCCTGTTCGCCGACCTGCACCCGCATTTGATGGCGCTGCCGATCTTCGGGCTCACCATCGCGAGCGCCATCGCGTACATCTTCACGGCCCACCAGGGGCTGCGCGTCCACGCATGGGTGTTCGCGATTGTGCTGGGGCTCGTCGTGGGGCTGGTGCACACGGTCCACACGTGGGACCTGCCGACCGCCGTGCTGATCGTGGGGGCGGCAATCATCACGGGGCAGTTCCTTGCCAGCGGGCATTGGCAGCACCGCTTGTGGACGGCACTGGGGCACCTTGCGGTCGTGGCCGCCACCTACCTGGTGGTGTTCTGGCCGTACATGAGCCGGTTCGAGACCTTCCACACCGGGATTGAACGGGCGCCCGAGACCACGCAGCCGCACCACTACTTCGCACACTTCGGGCTTTTCGTCGCGGTCGCCATCGCGTTCCTGGTCGTGCGGTACTACGAAGAACTGAAGCTACGCGACCGGGAGCCGGGGAAAAATCCCGCCCTGGTGGTGGTGTTTGGCTGGTGGGAAGTCATCAGCCTTGGCGCGTTCGTGATCGGGCTTGTCGCGCTGACCTGGCAATTCAACATCACGGTGATCGCGCTCAGCGTGCTCATCCTGTTCTTCCTGTTGAACCTGCTGTGGCTGGAGTGGCGATCCAGCGAGCGGGACATCGCCCGGGGCATCGCGACCGCGATGTTTGCGGTTGCGTTCTGCATCGCGGCAGGGCGGGACATCGTTGTGCTCGAAGGCGACATCGTGCGCATGAACACCGTCTTCAAGTTCTCCATCCAGGCGTGGCACCTGTTCGCGCTGGCGAGCGCATACAGCGCCTGGTATGTCGCACGGGCGCTGTGGGAAGCGGAGGGCTGGCGTTTCCGCGTACGTGAAGGCCGGGCGGTTGCGGCAGTTACCGTGTCGGTCGTGGCGGTCATCCTGCTCGCCGGGAGCCTGGTGTTCCCGTGGTCGGGGACGATGGAGCGGCAGGACCAGCGGTTCGCCTCGACATCGCCCACGCTGGATGGGCTGGTCTTTCTCGAGCACGGGGAGTTCCATGTGCCACCCGACGCATCCGGGACCGGCGAGGATGAGTTCATCGCACTGGGCGAAGAACGGGGGATGATCGAGTGGCTGCGAGGCAACGTGCAGGGCAGCCCGGTGGTGGCGGAGATGGTAGGGCCGCTCTACCAGTGGCCAGGCCGCGTATCGATGTTGACGGGGTTGCCGGCGGTCATCGGCTGGGACTGGCACCAGACGCAACAGCGCTGGGACTACGGCCACCTTGTCAACGAACGGCGGGCCGACACGGGGCGCTTCTTCGGCGACCCGGACGTGGACTTCGCGGAGTTCTATCTACGGAAGTACAACGTGCAGTACGTGGTGCTTGGTCCCACCGAGCGCGCTTATGCGGACCCGGCGGGGCTCGACAAGTTCGACGAGATGTCGGTGCTCGAAGCGGTCTACGAAGACGACCACGGGGCGGTTTATGCGGTCGACCAGGACGCGCTGCCGGTGGTGCGGCCGTAGGGGAGGTTCACGATGAGCCATCGTTCCCATTCCCGACCCCGGGTTAACCTGAAGGTCCAACGGCTGATGCCCTGGACGTACGCATTGACTTGTCGTCGGTGCGAACCACAGATGCCCGGATAGACGCGAATCCGTGAGCTCGCATTCGGCATGAAGTGGACGAACCTCTTAGACTGGAGAAGGCATGTTCGAAACGCTGACCGATAAGCTCCAGGGTGCCTTCAAGAAGTTCGGCAGCCGCGGGGTCGTGAAGGAAGAAGACCTCGACCAGGCGCTGCGCGAAGTGCGCATGGCGATGCTCGAAGCGGACGTCAACTTCAAGGTCGTCCGCGAGTTCACGTCACGCGTGAAAGAGCGCGCGCTGGGCGCCGAAGTACTGCAAAGCCTGACGCCCGCCCAGCAAGTCATCGACATCGTGCGCGAAGAGCTGGTGGAGATCCTGGGCGGTGAACAGCCGCAGCTCGCGACATCGGCGCAGCCGCCGACGGTCATCATGGTGGTTGGCCTGCAGGGGTCCGGTAAGACGACGAGCATTGCGAAGCTCGCCAACCTGCTGCGCAGAGAGGGCAACCGGCCGCTGCTGGTGGCATGCGACGTCTACCGGCCGGCGGCGGTAGACCAGCTCGTGACGCTGGCGAACCAGCTCGACATGCCGATCCACGAAGAGGGCACGAAGTCGAAGCCGCGCGACATTGCGAAGAACGCGCTGGAACAGGCGAAGAAGACCAACGCAACGCACCTGCTGATCGACACAGCGGGACGCCTGCACGTGGACGAGGACATGATGAACGAGGTCGCTGACCTCCGGAAAATGCTCCACCCGTCGGAGGTGCTGTTCGTCGCCGACGCGATGGCGGGCCAGGACGCGGTGACGGCGGCCAAGGAGTTCCACGACCGCGTCGAGACGACGGGGCTCATCCTCACGAAAATGGATGGCGACGCGCGCGGTGGTGCGGCGCTCAGCATCCGCTCGGTGACCGGGGTGCCGGTGAAGTTCATCGGTATGGGGGAGAAGACGGACGCGCTGGAGCTGTTCCACCCGGAACGTCTTGCGGGGCGCATCCTGGGCATGGGGGACATGCTGACGCTCATCGAAAAGGCGAAGGCCACGATGGGCGAGGAAGATACCGACCGCCTCGGCGATAAGCTGAAGCGCGGTACGTTCGACCTGCAGGATTTCGTCGACCAGCTCCGGAGCGTGCGCAGCATGGGCCCGCTGGGCCAGCTTGTGCAGATGCTGCCCGGCTTCAACAAGATCAAGATGCAGCTCGACGTCGACGAAATGGACGACAGCTTCTTCAACCAGGCCGAAGCGATTGTGCTTTCGATGACGCCGTGGGAGCGCCGCCACCCCGACAAGATTGACGGGAAGCGGCGGAAACGTATCGCTCGCGGGAGCGGCACATCGCCCCAACAGGTGAACCAGCTCCTGAAGCAGTTCTTCGAGGCGAAGAAGCTGGCGAAGTCGATCGGGTCGGGCAAGTTCCCGGCAATGCCGGGGATGCGCTAGCGCGCGTAGGCACATCGTGCGCTAGCATTGTGATGATTGCATGAATGTCCGCGCCCATATGAGGCGCGTCCGCAGGAGTATCGATGCTTCGAATTCGTTTGCGCCGCATAGGCAAGAAGCGCCAGCCCTATTACCGCATGGTTGTCGCAGAGCAGCTCGCGCCCCGGGACGGCGCGTTCCTTGAGACCCTCGGGTCGTACGACCCGCACCAGGATCCGCCCTACATCAAGCTGAACGAAGAGCGGGCAAAGACGTGGCTGAGCCACGGCGCCCAGCCTTCGCAGGCGGCAGAAAAGATTCTCCGCCGTGCCGGGCTCATCTCGACCCCCGGCCGCGGAGGCTCGCAGAAGCCCGCCGCCGCAGCCGCGACGCCAGAGGCGCCCGCGGCAAGCAGCGAAGCCCCCGCTGAGCCCGCTGAAGCGGCGGCAGATCCCGGGGAAGCGGAAGCGAGCGAGAGTTAGACCATGGCGTCGATGATGGCGGAGACGGTGGAATACCTTGCGAAGGGGCTGGTGGACAAGCCCGACGAGGTGCGTGTTGAAGAACACGAAGACGACGGCCGCATCGTGGTCCGCCTGGACGTCGCCGAGGAAGACTGGGGCAAGGTGATCGGCAAGAACGGCCGCATCGCCACGGCGCTCCGGTCCATGCTGAAAGTGGCGGCGGTCCGCGAAGATGTGCGGGCGTCGCTGGAGATTGGCGACTGAACGAGCAAGGCCCAGGGCGGCACGCGCGTGCCCGGCCGCCGGGGCGGGCGTCGCATGACCCGGCCCCGCCACAGGAACCCCGCAAAGGCTATACGGCACTCGCCCGCGTCCTGCGTCCGCACGGCGTAAATGGCGAAGTGCGCGTGTTTGCGTTCAACCCGGAGGTGCCAAACCTCAGGCCGGGTGTGGTGGTGCACGCTGGTGAGGAGCAGTACAAGGTCCGTTCCGTGCGGATGGCCAACAAGGAGTGGCTGCTCAAGCTCGAGGATGTCCACCGGCGTGAAGATGCGGAGCGGCTCCGCGGGCTCCTCCTGGAGGTGCCGGACGAAACGATAGAGCCGGAGCCGGACGCGGTCTTCGTCCACGACCTGATTGGCATCGACGTCCTGACGGACACCGGCGAACACCTTGGGACGATTACGGACGTGCTGCAGCCGGGAGCGAACGACGTGTACGTCGTTTCGGGGCCCCGGGGCGAGGTACTGATTCCCGCGATCGGGGACGTTGTCCAGGAACTTGACCCGGAGGGGCGGCGCCTGGTCATAACACCTTTGCCGGGGTTACTGAACGAATCGCTATAGGGCATTGAACCCCTCTATTAGGCTGGCGTAAACTATGAGACGACCCGGCGGGGTGATTCGCGGGGTCGACATTACTAAGCTTCTTGCACGGGGGAATAGACCGCATGTCCAAAGCCGAAGCACTCCAGGTGGTCGCTGATTGTGTACATCACTGGGTACTGGAACCACCAAGAGGGGAGCTGACCGCCGGACGTTGCAAGAAGTGTGGGAAGCAACGGGAATTCACGGGAGAAACGAGCTACCGGATCGGCCGGGGCTCGGCGAGCCGCAGCAGCTAAACCCGCCCACCAGTTGACGGTTCTCCGGGCCGCTCCATACGATGAGGAGCGGCCCGACGTATATGTGAGGGGACATAGCTCAGCTGGGAGAGCGCTGCGTTCGCAATGCAGAGGTCGGGGGTTCGAATCCCCCTGTCTCCACCATCTTCCTTTCCAATCGAATCGAGGCACACGGCAATGAGACGTGCATGGTTTGCAAGCTATGCCGGTGCTAGCATTTCGCGGCGAACGGCCCGAGCAACCCGGCCCAGGCGGCCGGGTTCTTTACGCCGGTATCCCTATACGGACCCGAACGGGTCTGCGAGGCAGTGACCATGACCGAACCTCCGTCTGCGGCATCGGCATCCGCAGAAGAAAAAGTTGCTCAGCTCCACGAGCTCAAGGCGAAGGCGCTGCAAGGCGGCGGCCCAAAGCGCATCGAGGCGCAGCATGAGCGCGGCAAGCTCACCGCGCGCGAGCGCATCGAATACCTGCTCGACCACGGGTCGTTTGAGGAACTCGATACGCTCGTGAAGCCCCGCGCCGTTGTCGGCACGGATAATGTGGCCGAAGCGGTGGTCACCGGCTGGGGAAAGGTCGACGGGCGGCCTGTCTACCTGTTTGCGTACGACTTCACGCTGCTGGGCGGCTCGCTCAGCGAGGCGGTAGCCGAGAAGATCCTGAAGGTGATGGACCTCGCGATGATGACGGGGGCGCCAATCATCGGGATCCAGGACTCGGGCGGCGCACGCATCCAGGACGGCCCGGAGAGCCTCCGCGGCTTCGGCGAGATCTTTGCGATGAACACGCTGGCGAGCGGTGTGGTGCCGCAGATCAGCATCATCATGGGCCCGTGCGCGGGCGGCGCCGTTTATAGCCCGGCAATTACGGACTTCATCTTCATGACCGAAGGCACGGGCCAGATGTACATCACCGGCCCGGACGTCATCCGCGCGGTTACCGGCGAAGAGGTCACGCACGAAGAGCTCGGAGGCGCGGATGCGCATGCCTCGCGGTCGGGTGTTGCGCACTTCGCCATCGCGGGCGAACAGGAGACGCTGGCTGAGGTCCGCCGGCTGATTTCCTTCCTGCCGCTCAACAACGCCGAAGACCCGCCGCATGTCCCGACCAGCGATGAAATCGACCGCGCCGACGAGGACATACTGACGATTGTGCCCTCGGAGCCAAACCGGCCTTATGACGTACGCGATGTTGTATTCCGGCTCGTCGACGACGGGGACTTCATGGAAGTTCACGCAGATTACGCGCCGAATATCGTGGTGGGGCTCGGCCGGATGGGCGGCAAGACCGTCGGCTTCGTCTGCAACCAGCCGATGCAGCTCGCCGGGGCGCTCGACATCGACGCCAGCCGCAAGGCTGCCCGGTTTGTCCGGTTCTGCGACTGCTTCAACATTCCGCTGGTGACGCTGGTCGATGTGCCCGGCTACCTCCCGGGGACGACACAGGAATACGGCGGCATCATCACGCACGGCGCGAAGCTGCTGTTCGCCTACAGCGAAGCGACGGTGCCAAAGGTGGCAGTCATCCTCCGCAAGGCTTATGGCGGCGCCTACCTGGTGATGTCGAGCAAGCACCTCCGTGGTGACGCGAACTTCGCCTGGCCGACAGGCGAAGTGGCGGTGATGGGCCCCGACGGCGCTGTGAACATCGTCTTCCGCGACGAGATTTCAAAAGCCGAGAACCCGGAGGAGCGCCGGCAGGAACTCATCGACGAGTACCGGACGCGCTTTGCAAACCCGTATATCCCGGCGTCCCGTGGCTTCATCGACGATGTGATCGACCCGCGGGAGACGCGGAAGCGCGTCATCCGCGCGCTGGAGATGCTGCAAAACAAGGCAGACCGCAACCCGCCGAAGAAGCACGGGAATATCCCGCTGTAAGCCAAGCGGAACGAAGCACCAGCAGGCCCCGGGTATTGACCCGGGGCCTTTTGCTATAGGCGCTGGTGAAGGGGAAATTCTTCGACCTAACCGGGGGGCGTGGTAGCATTCAGCCACACTGCGGAGCCGTGTGCGCCGCGACCAAGAACACTCCCGGGACCACGCCCATGCCAAACGTTGGAATTACCGAGACGGCCATCCGCGATGGCCATCAATCCTTGCTTGCTACCCGCATGCGCACTGAGGACATGATCCCGGCGCTCGAAATGATGGATGCTGTGGGCTACCACAGCATCGAGTGCTGGGGCGGGGCGACATTCGACTCGGCCCTGCGCTTCCTGAAAGAGGACCCGTGGGAGCGGCTTCGCGAAGTGAAGAAGCGGCTCAAGAACACGCCGACACAGA
Source organism: Dehalococcoidia bacterium (assembly GCA_007118095.1). Lineage (GTDB taxonomy): Bacteria > Chloroflexota > Dehalococcoidia > Tepidiformales > Tepidiformaceae > SLAK01. Next base: position 4,578 of record SKSF01000014.1, on the reverse strand, counting down.
TGTTGCTCCGCGGACAGAACGCAGTCGGGTACCGGCACTATGCCGACGATGTCATCCGAACCTTCTGCGAAAAGTCCGTCGAAAACGGGATGGATATCTTCCGCATCTTCGACGCGCTGAACGACACGCGGAACCTGGAGACGGCGTTCGACGCGGTGAAGCGCGCCGGCGGCCACGTCCAGGGGACCATTTGCTACACGGTCAGCCCGGTCCACGGGGTGGACGCCTTCGCCGAAATGGCTGACCGGATGGTCGAGATGGGTGCTGATTCGCTCTGTATCAAGGACATGGCCGGCTTGCTTAGTCCCATGATGGCAAAGGCGCTCGTGTCCCGGCTGAAGCAGGACCATCCGAATATGATGGTGCAGATGCACTGCCACGACACGTCCGGGTACTCGGAGATGGCCTACCTGATGGGGGTGCAGTCGGGCGCGGACGTCATCGACTGCGCCATCAGCCCCCTTGCCGGGGGGACATCGCAGCCGGCGACCGAAACGCTCGTGGCGGCGCTCGCCGAGGACCCGGATCATTCGACCGGGCTGCAGCTCGAGCAGCTCGAAGAGATTGCGAATTACTTCAAGGCAGTCCGGAAGCGTTACTGGAAGTTCGAAAGCAACCTGCTCGGTGTCGACGCCGGGGTGCTTTCGCACCAGGTGCCCGGCGGTATGATTTCGAACCTGGTTGGACAGCTTCGCGAACAGAATGCCGAGGACAAGCTCAACGAGGTGTTGAAAGAGAACGCGCGGGTCCGTGCGGACCTGGGCTACCCGCCGCTGGTGACGCCGAGCTCGCAGATCGTGGGCACGCAGGCGGTGCTGAACGTGCTGACGGGGCAGCGGTACAAAACGGTCACGCGCGAGACGGCGAACCTGGCCAAGGGGCTGTACGGCAAGACGACTGTGCCGATCGAACAGGACATTCTCGACCAGGTTCTCCAGGGAGATGAACCGATTACCCACCGGCCGGCCGATGACCTCGAACCGGAGCTGGAACAGGCGAAGAAAGACGTCGGTGACCTGGCGGAGTCGATCGAGGACGTGCTGAGTTATGTGATGTTCCCGCAGCCAGGGCGCGACTTCCTGCAGTGGCGCCGCGATGGTGGCGGACCCGACCGGGAGCTTGTGGCAGCCGTGATCGGCGCCATGGTCGTCCGTGAACACCAGCCGTCCAACCCACCATCGTCGGCGGTCGAAAGCAACGGCGGCGGCGGTATGAATACATGGCGCCAGTTCGGCCGCCTGCGGCAGATGCGATAGCGAGGGCAGTGAGATGGCAAAAGTGACGATTGGCGGGCGTTCTTACGACGTGCTGGTGCACGGGAACACGGTGGTAGTCGATGGGCACGAGTTCCCCATCAAGGTGCGGGACGACGTCGGCTACCAGGTGGTGACGGCGGGGAATGTGCAATACCGGGTGGCGCTGCCGCCCGAGGGTGCGCGCAACAGCGGCATGACCGTTGACGTGGACCACCGGCCGATGGTGGTGGAATACGAGGGCAATATTGGCGGCGGACCCGCGGCACGGCCTGCTGCGCCGCGTGGCGTTGGGCGTGCACCGAAATCGGCCGTGAAGGGCGGCGTCCCGGCACAAATTTCTGGACGCGTGATTACGGTCCGCGTCGAGGCCGGCGACGAAGTCCAGGCAGGCGATGTGTTGCTGTTGCTCGAAGCGATGAAGATGGAAAACGAGATCAAGGCGCCTGCCGACGGCAAGATTGCCGAGGTGCTCGTCGCGGACGGTGACCGCGTTTCGGAGGGCGACACCCTGGTTGTGATCGAATAGCTATCGAACGCAAACTGAAGTGTCATCGAAAGCGCCTTTTGAAAGGCATTACCTAGCCCGGGCCCAAACGTATAGACTGATCGAATTGCCGCGGCGAGAGGTATAGTCAGATGGTCAGTGCTCCTAGCAACAAAGACGTAAGTGCCGACGTAATGGGCCGGGCGCCCGGTATTCACCACAACCTTTCATCTCCGGTGCTCTATGAGCATGCCGTTCGGAACCACGAAGGGAAGCTGCTGCAGGGCGGCACGTTCGCAGTGATGAGCGGTACCCGCACGGGCCGAAGCCCGAAGGACAAGTTCCTCATCAAGACACCGAACATTTCGGAGCATGTCTGGTGGGGCCAGCACAACCAGCCCCTGGATGACGCAGCCTATCAGCGCCTGAAGCAGCGGGTGACTGATTACCTGGCGGCACGCGAGGTCTACGTCCAGGACTGTTATGTGTCGCAGGACCCCGACCATCGGCGGAATGTCCGCGTAATCACCGAGCAGGCCTATCACAGCCTGTTCGCCCGCACGATGTTCGTCCCTTCGAGCCCTCTGCCGGAGGGCATGCCGCCCCACATGACGATCCTTCACGCCCCCTTCCTCGAACTTGGCGGCGAGGAGGATGGCGTGAACAGCGACGCCGCGATCATGTTGAACATGGACGAAGGGGTCATCATCATCGCGGGGACCGCCTATGCCGGCGAGATGAAGAAGTCGGTGTTCACGGCGATGAACTATTACCTGCCGCTCGACGGCGTCCTCTCGCTGCACTCGGCCGCGAACGTGGACCCGAAGACCGGCAAGACAGCGCTATTCTTCGGCCTGTCCGGCACCGGGAAGACGACGCTGAGCACCGACACGGAGCGCATCCTCATCGGTGACGACGAGCATGGCTGGACAGAGGAAGGCATCTTCAACATCGAAGGCGGGTGCTACGCCAAGGTCATCCGCCTGAGCCAGGAAGCTGAGCCCGACATCTTCGAGCAGACGACGGAGTTCGGGACCATCCTGGAGAACGTCATCTTTGACGAACATGAGCGGGTAGTCGACCTCGACGACGATTCGGTCACGGAGAACACCCGCGGCAGCTATCCGCTGGACTCGCTCCGCAACGTGTATGACCAGGAGGTCGCCCCCCACCCGTCGCACGTCATTTTGCTGACGGCGGATGCGTTCGGCGTGATGCCCCCGGTCGCGCGGCTTTCGACACCGCAGGCGCTGTACCACTTCCTGAGCGGGTATACGTCGAAGCTGGCGGGCACCGAGTATGGCGTGACGGAGCCGCAGCAGACGTTTAGCGCCTGTTACGGCGCACCGTTCATGGCCCTCAACCCAACGGTGTACGCGGAGCTGCTGGAGCAGCGGCTGGAAGCGACCGGCGCGCAGATCTGGCTCGTCAACACCGGGTGGACCGGCGGACCCCACGGCGTTGGCCACCGCATCGCCATCCAGGAAACGAGGAAGATGGTGCGGGCGGTGCTGAACGATGGGCTCAAGAACGTTTCGTTCCGGAAAGACCCGATCTTCGGGTTCGAGGTACCGGTGACGTGCCCGGGTGTGAACGACGGATTGCTGGACCCGCGTTCGCAGTGGGACGACAAGGAAGCGTACGACCAGACGTATCAGAAGCTTGCCGAAGGGTTCCGCGAGAATTTTGAGCAGTTTCGCGGTATCGTGAGTCCCGAGGTTGCGAACGCTGGCCCGTAGGCGGCCGGTGGTGCAACAATTCAGCGGGCCCGCGCGCCCATTTCGCGGGCCCGCTTGACGACATCGGGGCACGCAGGAGGACGTGTGACGGTCAAATATCTCCGCGACCAGCGGCACATTGGGACAGTGGAAGCGATCGCAAAGGCACGGTTCCCGTATCCCAACGAGCAGGTGAAGAACCTCGAAGCGGTGGTGAACACCCCGAAGCGGATCATTTGCGCCGGTACCTACGAGGGGAAAGAGCTTTACCCCGACATCATCGTGGTGCGGCAGCCCGGGCAATGGCTCCAGATGCTGGTCGAGGTGGAGATGGACGACAGCGTCACGGACGAGAGCGCGCTGGAAGACTGGCTGCCGATGTCACGGATAGGCGACCTGTACATCTATGTGCCCGTCGGCCTGGCAGACGAGGCAAAGCGCCTGTGCAAGAAGCACGAGATTCACGCCGCGGGTTTTCGCACGTGGCGCTTCCGCCCCGTCTGGGGTGTCGAGTGTCACGAGGTCTAAGACGGTATGGGCTCGAAGCCGGTATCGCTTGAGCTGCCGCACGGGGAGTGGAACGTCTTCTTCGATGTGGACCACACCCTGGTGTATGTAGACCAGCACACGAATGCGTTACGCCCGGGCGCCCATGATGCGATGGAAGTTCTGAAGAGCGCCGGGCACGATGTATTTGTGTGGTCGGCGGGCGGGCAGGCGTACGTCGAGCGTATCGTTGAGATGCATGGCCTCATCCGTTGGGTCGATGGATGCTTCGACAAGGACCCGCGAGTGCAGCCACTGCCGCACTTCATCATCGACGATGACTGGTACCTGGTGGAGAAGTACAGCGGCTTCCTGGTGACGCAGTACAAGGCTGAGAACCCTGCAGACCGTGAGCTGTTCGAAGTCATCCGCCACCTGGAAGAGCTCGGGCACCTTTAACGCGCGGTCAGACAAATCCGGGCCAACGGAGAACCATGGCACGCTGCCTCTTTGTTGAGCCGTTTTACGGCGGAAGCCACCGGTCGTTCACGGAAGGGCTTGTCAGGCACTCGCGGCACGAGTTCGCCTTGCTCACGCAGCCGGGCAGCGAATGGCGAAAGCGCATGCGGAAGGG